>JAPKDJ010000011.1 GCA_026421245.1 Akkermansiaceae bacterium
CCCTTCCGAATTCCAAAAGAGCGGAATGAAATTTTAAGTGTTTTGAGGTGAGCCGGGCGCTTTTCAGGCATCGCCACGTTGCTTGCCCAAAAAACCACTCCGGCATTCCGCTCTTTTGGAACTCTCCGTGGTGCACGGCTACCGCCCTTCGAGCTGTTTGCGGAGCTGCCCGGCCAGCTTGCCGTGGGCTGAATTGGCGTCCACCGCAATCATCTCGTCCGCAGCCACGATGGCTTCCCGGAATTTCTTGCCATGCCTTAGAGCGGCCAGCTTTGGGAAAAGTGCTTTTTGCAACAACTCTCCCTCGGGCTGGAATTCGCGCACGTAGGTATCAACCAACTTCACGACTTCATCGTAGGAATTCTTGTGAAAGACTTCCTTCAAGGCCCGATCGAGGTCACGAAATCCTTCCGCCGCCAACCGCTTCCTTTGAAAGCCCAAGGTGTCATTGGGATCCACTTCCGCAAGTTCTGCTATGTGGCTGGCATGCAATTTGGCGGAAGCTCCTTTGGGGGATTTTTTTAGAACGGCAATGATCGCCTTGGCCCGCGCAAGTCCTTCTTTTTCATAGGCCTCCGCGAATGCTTGGTTCCGATCCGTTTGTTCGGTGGATTTTTTGAGCAGATGTTTGGCGTAGTCATCAGGCCCTCCCATCAACGCCCCGGTTTCCGAAGCATACGATCGTCCTTTTGAATCCAGATAGAACGCCGTGGGGTAGCTCTCGACTCTAAAACTTTTTGCAACAATCCGGTTTGCGGCCAAAGGAGAAATCATACCAGGCTTCTGCTGGAGAGGGACATCAAGATGCACCAAGACGAATTTTTCGGCGACCGCCTTTTGGAAACTCTCCTGCGAAAGCACCCGCTTCTCCAGCTGAAGGCAGGCACCCGAGACCTTCAGTGAAGTGAAGATGAGATAAATATTCTTCTCCTCTTTCGCGGCCAAATTCCTGGCCGTATCGAGGTCCTTAAGCCAGGCCGCCTTGAGGGGCAGGACAAACAGGACTACGAGACCAAAACGCCACATGGTGATCACTTGCCCTGCTGAATATCAGCAGCCTTCTTGCGAAGTTCTTCCCCCTGCTTCTTCAACTCGGCGGCTTTCTTTTCAAGCAGTCCTATGTCCCGCTTGCGCTTCTCCATGGCCTCATGGTTCTCCACCACTTCCTTCATGGCCGTGGCTTTGCGGGCCAATTTCGCGCTCTCAACGCTTGCCTTTTTAAGGGCCTCGGCGGCCTTCTTGTCACCTTCACGGAGCTTCGTCAACTCAGCTTCAAGGTCGGAGATTTTTTTGGCCGAAGCCACATTTGACTTCTTAAGTTCCTCTTCTTTGACAATTGCCCTGGCGGCGGCGGCTTCGATTTCTTTGGCCTCCTTCTTCAGCGCGTTGATATCAGTCACGATCGCCACCGGCTTGGAAACAATTGGCTTGGAAGGTTTCTTCACCCTGGGCGTCTTCGCGCGCTCATGACGAGTCTTGGCATTCGTCAGATAGGAAACGTATTGCTTGGAATTTTTGGCATAGTCGGATTCGGGAGCCATCTTGGTCATCACCTCAATCTCTTTGATCGCCTGCTCATAGTCATGTTTTCCGGCGAGAGCCTGGATCACATAAATCTTAAGGCGCTGGGCATCCTCGCCCTTGAGTTTCGCTCCCTCGGATTCAGCTTCTTTGATCACTTTGTCAAATTCACGGCTCCGGAGGAAGAGATTGTATCGCTCCCGCTCGCTGCGAAGGGCTTCGGCCTTCTCAATCTCGTTCACATAGCTGGTCTTCCCCTCTGGATCGGCCTGGGCAATGAAAGTTAACTCCGGTGAATAAAATTCGCGAATGCTCCCATCAGGGAGCGTTTCGAGGGATTTCAGGGCCTGAATGTAAAGGTTGGCTCGTTCCATTCCCTTCGCCTTGAATCCTTCGCCGAACAGGCGATCCCGCTCAACCCCCACCTTATGGAGCCCGGCAAGATGAGCGAGAAACTCATCAGGCTTGGCGTTGTTTGCTCCCGTGTAGGCATAGGGACGACCTTGCGGATCAACGAGGATCAACGAGGGCATTTCACGAAATCGATACTTTTGCTGGATCTCTAGTAAGTCTTTGTGGGCATCTTCACGCCGGTTGGGGTAGTCGAAAACGATCTTTTCGAAGTCCTTTGCCATTCCCTTTATGATCTCGTCATTCCGAAGGATCTCCTGATCGAATTTTTTGCTCCCCTTGCTCCAAGCGTTTCCGGAAATTACAATGAGAAGGTCTTTTTTCTGCTCGGCCGCTTTCTTTTGGGCAGCTTCCATTTGGTGCCCGGGACAGTCTGCCGAAACAGCGAGAGGAAGAACTGCCAGAGCGGAAATGAAAAAGGTGATCGGTTTCATAATAGGTGAAAGATTGGGAGGGAAAGTCGCCCAGCGACGAGAATCCGTCGAGTGGAAAAAACAAAAAGGCTCCGGCGAACCGTAGCCTTTGGTGTTTTAATGGTGGCGTGTTTTAAACTTCGTCCGCGCTCAACCAGCGGAAGGAAACAATCCGGAAACGGCGACCGAAATCGGTCTGGTTTTCTTGAGGATCCTTGGGGTTCATCCCAGTGATGTCATCAGGGACGACCGGCTCGGGAGTGCGCTGGACAACCGCTTCACACCAGGCACGTGCGAGAACCTTTCCATTCACGTCCTTTGATTCGCCGTAAGAACGAACCGTGAAGGTATCGGAGCGTGCAACCAGACCGGATCCAATCACCTGAAGAATATCTCCCTGGGTGATGTATCCAGGTGTGCCATATCCGGTGGAGGCTGGTTTGAGCAGCTGGTCACTTGGGGTGAGGTCAGCCTGGGATGGGCTTCCTTGCGCCACCAGTCTGCCTTGATTTGGCAGAGGCTCCCGAACAACCGGGAACTTAGTATTCTGACCCCGGTTGGGGAGTGACTTCTCAAGAGCAGCTTCAAGCGCTCCATTCCGACCGGTTTCGTCATCAGCAAGGCGGCGGTTCACAAAATCAGACAATCCAAAGAACGGCGCCCGGATCTTGACCTCACGGACAATCGCCTCGGCAAACGAGTCAATCTCCTTGTCACCCAAGCTGCGGAAGCCGGTGAAAACCTTGGTGGAGTATTCCGCTTTGACGTTCTCCTGCCCTTTCGGGAACAGGGTCCGCGGGAAAGGAGTCCGGTCCCTGGAGCCATAACCGGTATCCCGGGTGGTCGCGAGGAGAGCCTTCCAAGCTTCCTTATTCGTAGAGTGAACATCAAATCCTCCGTCCATCATGAGGCGCCCGGCAGCTCGGAAAAAGTCGGTGAGATCTTCACTTGGATCGCCATTCCGATCCCACAAACGAAGGTTTCCGTTCTTAAGCGGGCTTCTCACGGGATCTTGCGCGAAGTTGGCAATCTGGCCCGGGGTGGCACCTGTCAGGAAGAAATCAGACCAAAGGTTATGATTCACCTCGTAGCTCATGTCGAAGATGAGGTGGTTGTCCTCTGCCAGATAAAAGACGAGGTCACTGAAGAGCCGCGACCAATAGGATGTCCCGTAACCCTGAGAAGACCACCCATGGTTGTTTCCAGGAATCTCCGTTGGAACCGTTCCGGTTCGGGGAACCCGTGGATCGGCGATCGATGCACCAATGGCATAACTTGGTTGCCAAACATACTCCGAAAGCTGCAAGTGACGCAGATATCCCAGCGAGGGAATTCCAACTTCACGGGTAGGCACCTCAAAGGCGACCACGCTGTCCACTCCAAAGCCGGCAGGTCCAAATGGAAACCCAGTCTGGAAACCACCTTTTAGAACCGGTGACAAAGCATTCCAGGACAATTCCTCACTCGGGTTGTCCCGCGTGTAAATCCCGTGGAAGTAGGGGGCCCGGCTGGTGACATTGTCGAATGGAGTCCGACAGATGTAGGAAGCACGGAGATTCCAGTTTCCCAGCGCTGCCTCTTGCAAGAAGAGCTCGTTATTCGCGCCCTTGTTGGAGAGAGTTTCGTCCAGCCAACGGACACGGAAGCCATCCCGCGTGAAAGGGTGGGGAGGAACCCCTTCATCAACATGGTCGCCGACACCAGTCAACTGCACCACGTTGGCACCTGAGTCGACGTTCCACTCGAGGGGGTACTCATCGCCTCCACCGGCCTGCAGCGCGACACTTGCGTAAACCAGCATGGGCTCACTTCTGAAGCTCGAGATATTGGGGTCCGGATTGTTCTTCAGATACTTGAGCATGAACATATAGTTATCAGCTCCGTGCGTTCCGAAATTGAGCGGCTTTTCCCTGAAGGTGCTTGGAGCAACCGGCATAAATTCGGAGTTTTTATTGTCATCATCCTTCGCGTAGGTGGCTCTTTCTCCGCTGATCGTCCTGAGACGATAATCCTTGTAGAGATAGCTGGCGGATGATGGCGCTTCCTCTGCCTGGAGAATGTTGGATCCAAAGTTCCTGATATCCAACTCACGGGGTGGACCTCCCATGGAGAAGATAAAGGTCTCTCCGGCAGGAATCGTAACGGCAGGAAGTTTGAAATACACTTGACCACCAAACTGGTTGTCGAAGCTGTCTCTCCGGCCTCCGTAGTAGATTTCTCTGGTGAAGTTGGCGTTTCCATCCAACTCGATCGACTTTTTACCATTGAGGAAGAGCTGCATAAGCATCGGCTTGTCCAACCTCATCTCCACGTTGTAGGGATTCCAAAGACCAATCCGGGGGTAGATGCATTGACGCAAAACATGACTCTGCTCCACACCGGTTCCTTCCGGATAGGTCGCGAGGTTGTAGTAGGTCGCGGCTTCCACGATGACCGGAGTCATCTTGATGTCGGTCAGATTACGGGGATCGGCTGGTTTGAGATTCTCACCGTCATACACGTTCGCCCCGCCATTTCGAAATGGGGCGCCATTCCAAATTTTCTGCTCCCGGATACCGGTTGAGCTTTCGCCAAAGCGAAACTCATTGGCGAGGTTCGCCCAGTTCCACAAAAGTTCAAAATTCGGGGCGATGTCTTGGTATTGCGAGTCGTCATAGCTCTCGTCGCGAAGGAGCGCATAACGTTCGTTCGGAGGTCCGATCAAGCGGTCCTCCGGAGAGACTCCGATGTAGTGAACCTTGCTGGAATCCTGGAGATCGTTAATCTCCGGGGCTTTGCCGCCATCGTCTCCATGAAGGAATGCTGAAAGGTTCCTCTTAAGGCCTCCGTCGCGAACGTTGCAGATCACACTGCTGGAGAGTCCGGTCATGGCATGGAAATTTTCCAAAACCCCTGCCCGGTTTGATTCGCTCACGAGAGTAAAGGTCTTCGGAGTTAACACCCGAAAGTCGCGGCTATCCTGTCCTTTTTCGATTCCGTCGATCACAAAAGGCTCCGCATCCTGGGGGTGAAGCATTCTCCACATTCCCAATCCGGAATTATGATCAATCGCAGTATTGCGGTGGGCATCCGGGCGTCCAATATGAGCTTTTTGGTTATCCGCACTCACCCAGTAGGCGTAGGCCCCCTTCGGGCGATACTCAGTCCGACCATCGGGAGTCAGTTGCTGTTTTTCGGTCGTGACTTTCTTTACCCTCACGAAATCATCGGGGCTCTGGACCGATCCTCTCGAAACAATCTGTTCCACTTTTGGATCCCGCTCCTCCAAAGTTTCGACGCGGGCATCCTGATACTCCCGGAAACCCGATAACTTGTCCCGGCCACCCTCGTTACCACTAACGAAGTAGTTGAAAATCTGATCCTTTGCGCGGAAATCCGTTCCGTTTCGGGCATCCTTAACCCCTCCTTCGTCCATATCACGGGTGTAAGGACTTCCGTTCGAGTTCTGATCATAAATGGAAGAGATCACCCCCATCCAGTGGCGGTTCTTAACCCCGTCAACTTGCAGTGAGTCTGGATCGGTATCCAAAATCGAAGCGCTCACCGCGATTCGCTGGTCCGGACCAAGATCGCGCTGAATTTCACCGAGGGCAATCATCAGTCCAAGGCGTGCATTGGCCCGTGCTTCTTCCTGAGCCCACTCGAAGCGGCTGGTCTTCACAGTCAGTGAGGCGAGAGACAGGAAGGCCACCGCAACCAAAGTGAGAAGAAGAAG
Source organism: Akkermansiaceae bacterium (assembly GCA_026421245.1). Classification (GTDB taxonomy): domain Bacteria; phylum Verrucomicrobiota; class Verrucomicrobiia; order Verrucomicrobiales; family Akkermansiaceae; genus SW10. The sequence continues at coordinate 6,061 of JAPKDJ010000011.1, forward strand.
AACGGAAATGGTCGCAATAAGGGCGAATCCCTTCATCGCTTGTCGAGCATTGTGCGCTTTCATGATGAACACTATGTAAACACATTGTGCCTTCGTGACAACCAAGAAATTTGCTCTTTTTACAAAAAAATCTTCGATATTTTTCAAAATTAGCCACCCCTCCCCATTTATTATGAACGTCAATTCCGTCGCGCAAACCAAGATCTTTGCCCGCCTTCTCACCATTCCCGTGGTCAAAGGGGCAGAAGAGAGTTCGTTCAAATTCATCAACCTCTCCGGCGACTGGGACTTCTTCCCCAATCTCAAGGAGAATCGTGGCAAACCGAACACCCTCGATCTCCTCGCCCAACCGGTCGCCCTCGCCGGCTAGGCTAGATCTCTTTCAACCGAACTCCTTCGTGCTGGAGGAGCTTTCGCTTGATATCAAGCCCTCCTCCAAAGCCCGTCAGCGAACCATCTTTGCCAATCACCCGGTGGCAGGGCACAATGATCGAAATGGGATTCGCCCCATTCGCAGTTCCCACCGCACGGACCGCCTGAGGGTTTTCCATGGACGCCGCGAGTTCTCCGTAGCCCCGGGTCTCGCCAAAAGGAATCGCGCTGAGATGACGCCAGACCGCCCGCTGAAACTGACTTCCGCGTGCATCGAGCGAAATGCTGAAGCTCTCCCGATCCCGTGCAAAGTACTCTGCCAACTCCGCCTCCACCTGATTCAAAATCTTGTCGCGTGGGTTCTCCTTCGGCAGCGAGGTCTTCTCCACCCGGTGGCCGAAATAAAGTCCGCATAACCCTTTCTTGGAACTCAAAAGATAAAGCGGGCCCACCAAACTCATCACTTTCCTAGCCGCCACCGCATGAGTCGGCATTGTTTCTTTCTTCTTCTCCTTTATCGGCTTTGAACTCATGCCATTCCCTTTCCGTCCGCCCCCAAAGTATTTTTCGCTCCGATACCGCAACCAAACCCGGAGTTGTTCGGGGACTTCCCCACGCTCCGCTTGTGTCAATTCCTCATACGATTCGATGGCGCGCTCCCTTTCCCGTCGACAGGCTTGGTTTTCATGAGCGTCCCAGCGCTTCCGCGCTTCGCGAATCCGGCGGCACGCTTCTTTGATCAATCCCGACCGCAAATTCATATCCAGGACGATAAATCCGAACCATTTAAAAAAAAGTTCAAAAAAGTTCGAACGAATTTCAAGACCGAGAGTCTATCCCTACGATAGTTAGCAATTAAATGTCGTTTTTCATATAGGGTGAACAGGCATTTGCCTCAAACCCGTGAGTGCGGAATTTTGAGATGCAGATGCTCAGAAACCGCCGGAACTTTTCGCAAGAGTTCCGGCGGTTTTGCATTTAAAGAATGTCCCATCACGGGCCGGACCGCTATGCAGCGGCCCACCAATGGCGCGCCCGGGAAAAATCATTGAAGCCGAACAACGCTCGGGCCTTCAGAAAGCCGATGGCAGCCTCGCCGGTCGCCTCGGAAAGCTCTCCCTCGGACGACAGGTCGTCGCCCTTGCGATCTGGCCCTTCCTTGAGCAAATCCTCAGCTTCATGGTCAACACCGTGGACCTTATCCTCGCCACCCGTATGGCCGAGGGAGATGCCCGCGTCGCCATCATGGACGCCCTCGGTCTCGGGGGATACGTCATGTGGCTCATGATGATCCTGCAAGGAGCCGTCGCCACCGGAGTCCTCGCCATTATCTCACGGGCGGCCGGTGCCCGAAAGCCCGACGAAGCGCGCGAAGGTCTCGTCCAGGGCATCCTCGCCGGTCTTTTGATGGGGGTTCTTTCCGGACTCATCATCCGGCTCTCCCTCCCGACTCTCATCCGGATCTTTGGTCTCTCAGACGCCGCCGCCGGATACGCCTTCGACTACCTCTCCATCCTCTGCTGGTCTTGCCCCGTCCTTGGCATCTTCTATGCCTGCACCAACGCCCTTCGTGCCATCGGGGACACCCGCACCCCCTTCTTCATCATGCTCCTGATCAACGTGAGCAATGCCATCCTCAGCTCATGCTTCGTCTTCCTTGAACCCCCCATCGGCGGGATGGGCATCGCGGGACTGGCCTATGGAAGTCTTCTCGCCTGGGTCCTCGGAGCCATCGTCGTGGTCGCCCTCCTCTACCGAAACCCCCGACCGCACTCCGACGAAATCACCCTCACGCTTCGGGAAGCCGATTGGGCTCCCCAGCGCGAAATGATGGCCCGCATTGGACGCGTCGGACTTCCCCAGGGCGTTGAAATGCTCGGGATGTGGCTCATCCACGCCTACGTCCTCAGATTCATCACGGGCCTCGCTTTCGACGGAGCATTGGGTGCCCACTTCATCGCCATTCGCGTCGAGTCCCTGAGCTTTCTTCCCGGATTCGCGATTGGGACCGCCACTGCCACCCTCGTCGGCCAATACCTCGGAGCAAACAATCCCGCCATGGCGATGAAAGCCCTCCGCACCGCCTGGCTTTACGCCCTCGCCTTCATGAGCGCGATCGGCGTGTTTTTCCTCATTGCGCCCGAAGTCATTGTCCACCTCATCCTGCCCGAAACCGATTCCCAAGCCACCCAACTCATCGCCGTTGCCGTCCCCCTCGTCTTCATCTGCGGTATTTTCCAACCCGCTCTCGCCACCACCATCGTCATGAAAACCTCCCTTCGTGGAGCCGGAGCCACCAAGACCGTCATGATCTGCTCCTTTGCCTGCCTCATCCTTTTCCGGGTCATCGGAATCACACTCTACGACGCCTTTGCCGATCTCACCCTGAACATCATTTGGATCTTCATGAGTATCGACCTCTTTATTCAGGCCTTCGTGTTCGCCACCATCGCCTGGCGGGGCAAGTGGGTGAATGCCCAAGTCTAGAATTTACTTTTCCCCCAGCGCAAAAAGCGTCCCGTCTTCACTCCCGATCAGGATCACTCCCTTCGCATAAGACGGAGCGGCCACGACCGCCTCTCCCAAGTCCACCTTCCAGACCTCCTCGCCCTTTTCAAGGTCCAAGGCATAAATCCGCCCGTCGCTTGACCCACAAACCAGCCCGTTCGTAAAGACAATGGGGGAACTCTCGACACGTCCTCCGGTCTTAAACTTCCAGACCGCGTCACCGCTAGCCCGAGAAATTGCGTGAATCTTTTTATCGCGCCCCCCGATATACACATTCTTCGCATCCACCGCCGGCGCCGCCATGAACGGGAAATTTCGGTCACTATAGTCCCAGTTCAACTGACCCTTCGTCAGGTCCGCTCCCATCACCTTGTTTGAGTGATCTCCCCAGGCCACGAAGCTCCCATCCGTCCCCACCGTCGAAACAATCGGAGCCTCGCCTTCGATCTTCTCGGTCGCTTTCCCGTCGGCCAGGCTCAAGGTGTAAAGGTAGTGGTCACATCCTCCAAAAACCACCCACTTGCCATCCACGACCGCCGGCGTTCCATTAATCGGCTGCTCGGTCTCATGCTTCCAGATCTCCTTTCCATCCTTCGCATTCAGCGCCCGGCATACCCCGTCATAACCATTCATGACAATCCACGTCTCCTTCCCGTCCGGACTTTTAGTGATATTTACCCCGGCCGTGATCTTGTCCTCGGTCTCAATCGCCCACTTCTCATCGCCTGACATCAAATCTAGCGCATAAAGCTTCATGTCCTCACAGCCGATATAGATCGTGTTCCCGTGAATCGCTGGCGCCGCCTCAAAACTTTGTTCAAATTCCTTCTGCCACTTCTTTTCTCCCGTCTCCAATTCCACTGCGGTCAAAAGACCCGCGCTATTCCCGAAAACAACCACATCCCTGCTCACCACCGCTTCCCCCACAATCGCCCCCTCGGTCTTAAACATCCACTTGATCCCCGGCTTCCCTGGCAAAGCGACTCCCACCTGTCCCGACAAGCCGGCACCCCCGCGCGCAATTGGCCATTCATCCCTCTCCGCCTGCCCGGCCGCCTTCTTCTCCTGACCCTGACACGACCAAACCCCAAGAGCCATCGCAACAAACACTATCTTCTTCATGGGAGTATCCTGCCACAATTCGCTTATCAAGCAATCGGGCTTTCTATAGGCGGGCAAAACACCTTGGAATTTGGCAGACACCCTGCCGACGGAAACAAGAATTTCTGAAACATCCTTTGAACGCATTGCCACGATTTCCTATGATCCAAAAAGCTTTGCGGAAAATCTCAGGGGCACCGTTTCAACCACCCATGGAGGGCGCTTTCCAAAGTTCATTGAGAAGGAGATCCAAGAACTGAGACTTGAACAATCATATGAAAATGCCCCCTCGGCTTAATTCCGCGCTATAGCGCATCACGATAAATCGCTTCAAAATCCCCGACCTCCAAAGTGCGGGGATTAAACTGCCCCGTCCACTGCTTCGCCGCCTCCTCTGCCAGTTGGGGAATTTCATCGAATGGAACATCAACCGGATTCAGCTCCGCCAACTCGCGCAAGTTCTCCACCCACTCGATCAACCCCGGCTTCAGTTCATCGTAAATCTCTCCCACCACCCCGGCATTCCAACGCATCACCGTCGGCAACATCGTCATCACCGCACGACCGTGCACCACATCAAAATGCGCGGTCAAAGGATTCGCCGACGCGTGGGCCGCTCCCAACATACTCGCCTCGATCGCGCGACCAGCCAGAGCCGCTCCCATCAACATTTCTCCTCGTTCTTCAACCGTTGCCGTCCCCTTCAGAATTTTTTCAATCACCGCCTCAATCCTGCGAAAAGCCTCAACCGAAAACCGCTGGGATTCCTCCGTCCGCTTGTTGCAAACCGCACTCTCGAGAGCATGCGAAAGTGCATCCAAGGCCGTCAGCCTGGCCACTCCTAATGGCATTGAGGCCGTCAGCTCGGGATCCAAAATCGCCACCTTTGCCAAGGCCCGCGGGTCCCCGCACGCCATCTTCTCGTGTGATTCGTCCCGGCTCAATACCGCATAACTCTGGCACTCACTCCCCGTTCCCGCGGTTGTCGGAATCGCGATAAAAGGCAACATCTCCCCCTTCGCCTTCCCGTGCCCCTGATAGTCCGACATCGTCCCGCCTCCACTCAGGAGAAACAAGACGCCCTTCGCCGTGTCCATTGAACTTCCTCCGCCCAACCCAATGATGACATCAGGGTTGACCTCCCGCGCAAACTCCGCGCAAAGCGCCACATCCTTCTCACACGGATTCTCGTGCACTTTGTCAAAAACCGCGACCTCATCCAGTAACTCAACGGCCCGATCGACATGCCCGGCCGCCACGATCCCCGCATCCGTGACAATCAAGGCTCGGCCTTTGACCAACGAAGAGAGATCTCGAAGCGAACCGGAACCGTGAATGATTTTCTGCATAGTCGGAGGACGGAGGAACTTGCCTCGATTTTCCTACCCTGCAAGGCTCATCTTATTTCAGAGAGATTGCAGAAAGTTGGGAAAACCCATAGACCCCCAACTACGCCTCGTCAGATCGGGCCAGGCAGCAGCCTTCTCTCATCAGAATGATCAAGACCTCCCTCTCTCTCCTCCTTGCCGTTCCCCTGTTCGCCCAGCAACCTAATGTCGTTGTCATCATCTCGGATGATGCCGGCTACGCCGACTGGGAGTTCATGGACGCCTCCCTCCAAGCCGTGAATCCCGGCCAGGCCCCCAGCCCGGTTCCCACCCCAAATCTAAATGCCCTCCGCAGTCGCGGCACCCTTCTCACCAACGCATACACCGCTGCGGTTTGCTCTCCCTCCCGAGCCGCCATCGTCACCGGTTCCTACCAGCAACGCATTGGTTACGAATACAATATCAACAACCTCACCGGTGCCACTGCCATTGACGGACTCTCTCCCGATACCACCACCATCTTCGACCGCATGGGTGCCGAAGGCTACACCACCGGAGCCATCGGAAAATGGCACATCGGTGCCCGCGCCAACGACATCGGCCTTGGCAACCGCCCCGAGAACCAAGGGGTCGACGAATTTTTCGGCATCTGGAAAGGCTCCCGTAACTACACCATCGGCTCGACCACCGGATCAGGCGAACTCCGTGAAACCATCACCTCCCCGTTCTCCGATACCGTTCTCGAAACCACCGCGCCTTGGAACACCAACAACAACTACGTCACCAACGCCTTCGGAATCGGTGCGGTGGACTTCATCGATCGACACTACGCCGACCCTGATCCCTTCTTCCTCTACGTCGCCTTCACCTCGCCACACGGACCCATCGGCCCATCCCCCGATTTTAATGACCCGCGCATCGCCTCCCTCACCGGGATTCGCAAGAACTACGCCTCCATGGTTCTGACAATGGACAAGGAAATCGGAACCATCCTCAACAAGCTCGATGACCCGGCGGGCGATGGCTCGGTCTCCCTCACCGCCAACACGCTTGTCATCTTCATCAACGACAACGGAGGGGCCAGAAACATCGGCACCGTCAACACTCCTCTCAACGATTTCAAAGGCTCGGTCTATGAAGGAGGCACCCGCGTCCCCATGATCATCGCCGGGCCGGGCCTCCCTTCCAATGAGACCTATCACGAACCCATCCACTCAATCGACATCCTTCCCACCTGTCTCGAGGCGACCGGCGCCACCCCTCCCGCCAACATCGATGGCGTCAGCCTCATTCCCTTCCTCAATGGCAGCGACACCGGATCTCCCCACGAGGTCCTCACCATCCGAAGTGAATCCAAGGTGAGCGTTCGCAAAGGCAACTGGAAGCTCACCAGAAATGGGGCCTCTTCCCCTTTCTCCCTCTTTGATCTTTCCCGCGATATCGGAGAAAGCACCAACCTCGCAGCGGCCAACCCCGAAGTCGTCGAAGAACTCCTTCGCGATTTTACCGCCTTCGAAGTGGGCGCCGACAAACCCCGCCATGCCGGGCTGGGAAAAAATGCCAACACCATCAATCTCAACAACCATTTCATCCTAAATCCCCAACCAATTGATGTTGGCCCGTTCACCACAAACCTCTCCCTCGTCGGAGGCACCCTCCTCAATGGCGACTTCAATGCCGGCGGTGGATCCGGAGTCCAAACCTTCGATCAAACCATCTCCTGGCAAAACATCGGCGCCGGCGCCGGAACCCTCAATGCCACCCAAACCTCGCTCAATGCCAACGGAACCCGCAATGGCATCATCGCGGAAACCGCTTCCCGCATCTTTGGTCTAGACACCAACCACACCCTGGCCACGGGTGAGATTTTCCAGGCCACCTATCAATGGCGGGACGCCTCAAACTGGAACGACGGCGGCGATAAGATCCGCATCAGCCTGTTCACCACATCCGACAATACCGTGACCGGCGCCCAAACCATCATGGAATCGCTGGACTCGGAACTCTCCACCGCGAACTCGACCTACCAAACAGAGATCGCCTTGTTCAACCCCGTCCCCGCATCAGCCAACGAAAAACGGCTGTTTGTCTCACTCAACTCGGCTCAAACCGGCTCAGGCTTCGCCCGGCTGGAGGACTTCACTCTCGACCGAGGCACTCTCGAAGAAGGAGGCGGTGCCGCCCTGCCCATCGCGCTCACCTGGTCCGCACAAAATGCCTGGATCGATCCCGACACCAATTCTCCGGATACCTTTTTAAGCCTCGATTCCTTCGCCGGATGTATTCTCGATTTTCCGGCCACGAACAACTTTTCCTACACCGCCGGCAACAATCTCACTCGCCCCACCGGCCTCACCTTCATGCTCAACTCCCTGCGCATGACAGGGGAATTCGCAGGCGCTGCTCCGCAGACCGCAACCATTGACGGGAACGAATTGCTCTTCACCCACAGCCTCTCCGACGTTCCCCCCAGCCTCGTGCTGGCAAGCACCGGACCGGAATTCGACTATCAAATCAAGACCCCATTCGTTCTCTACCACGACCTCATCATCTCGGGCGATGGCACCTCATCGTTCACCCTGAACGGCGAAATCAGCGAGTATCTTAATCCCGCAGGTTTGACCAAAACGGGATCCTCCAGCCTCCTTCTCACCACCAGCCCAAGCTACACCGGAACCACCACCATCAACGGAGGACAATTGACCCTCGCTCCCGACGTCAACCTCTCAGCAACCGCAGAAGTCGTGATGAGTCAAAGTGGAATCCTAGGAGGAAACGGCACCGTCGACGCAAAAATTCGCGGCGCGGGAACGATCTCCCCTGGCCAATCAACCGGCACCCTCACCGCAACGAATGACGCCAGCATCGGCGCGCTGTTCATTGAGATCGACGGAGCATCCAGCGACCGTTTCGACGTCACCGGGCAGCTTGATATCTCCGGAGCCACGCTCACCCTCATCAGCCTCGACGGCGGTTTCACCGAGCCCAGCTATCCTATCGCATCATACGGGACTCTCACCGGCCCCTTCGCCACCATCATCAACCTCCCCGCTGAATACTCGATCGACTACGCCTTTGAGGGAAACCAGATTGCCCTCGTGAGCAACACCGACCCATTCACGGTCTGGTCACAAACCACCCACGATCTCACCGGAGAAGACGCCGACTTCAACGCCGATCCCGACAAAGACGGACTCCCAAATGGAATTGAATTCACGATCGGATCAAACCCAACCACTGCCGATCAGGAGATCCCCATCCAATTCCAAACTCCCGGGGGGAGCACGATCGTCACCTTCCCTCTCTCAGCCCAGGCAGCCTATCTGGATCCTGTTCCCCAGTTCTCAAACAACCTGATAACTTGGGACGACAAGATTGATGAAATGGAAGGCCACCTTTCCATCGAAGAAGATTTCTACGCCCCCTCACTTCACAGGGTGACCATCGAATTCATTCATCCCTCTTCTCCTCGCCGCTTCCTCCGCCTTCACGTCTCCCGCTAGATCAATTGGAAATATTATCTTGTCGATAGGGTTGAAATTTTTTTAAAAGACACAGTTATGACTTTGAAAGTTCTTTTCATCCCCCTCATTTTACCCTCCTCCCTCTTTTCCGCGACCCTTTACACTGGCTCGCCAAACAACATCTTTGATACCGGCAATTGGGATGCCGGACTTCCTGCAATTGGCAATCAAGGCACAATCTCAACGGATTCCGCTTGGCCCTCTAACAACGATCTCAACGGGTGGGACCTCCTCCTGACCGGTGGAACTCTCACCGACGCATCCACTTCATTCAGCACAAATGAAATTTACGGAGGAACCAAATTCAACATCCAAGGCGGTACCTGGCAACGAGGCGGAGTCGTCCGGATGCACGGAGGCGCCGAGGTCACCATAGGTAGCGGAGCCGCAACCATCGGAGGAATCGCCGCCATTTCAGCTGCTACCGGAGGCGGACAGGATGGCGGATTCAGCCTGAATGTATCAGGCGGCACCATGACGATGAACAACGTCATTAACTTCAACAATCAGGCCAACCTCAGCACCATCAATGTCTCGGGCGGCTCCCTCATCATGGGATACGTTGCTTCAGATGCTAGGACCATCGATGAATCCAACTCTCTCTTCAATCTTACCGGAGGCGCTCTGAGCTCCTACAGCCTGAACATGTCTGCCGCAGACAACAATATCGTGGTCACGCTGAGCGACGGACAATTCATTGTCGGCGCCGGTGGCTACAACCCGAATTCCACTGACGGCATTACCGACGAAAGAAACGTCAACTTTACCCCGGGGGGCTCTGCCACCTGGCAACTTGAAGGAGCCGATCAGGCACTATTTGAAGGACTCTACACCAATGGCACCCTTCTCGCCGGCAGTGACAACTCCGCCCCCTTCGACTCAACCTTCCAGGTCTCCGGCGACACCATCTCACTGCTCGCCGTTCCCGAGCCATCCAGCGCTCTTCTCTCCCTGGTTGGCCTCGCCGCCTTTGTCCGGCGGAAACGCTCCTGAACAGGAGCCATCGTATTCTTTGTTTCAAATGGCTCCTCTTGTGACATTGGGGCCTTTTTTATCGCCATACTTCCCAACCTTCAGGCCCATGAAGCAACATCTCATCATTCTCTCCCTACTCAGCTCAGCTGCTTTGAGCGCCCAGACCACTTTCACGGGGACTCCCGACAACATTATTGACGCCCTCAACTGGGACAACGGTCTCCCCACCCTGACCCAGCAGGGAACGATCTCGTCCGATGCCACCTGGCCTTCAGACAACGATCTCGATGGCTGGGATCTTGTCCTCACCGGAGGAACCCTCACTGATGGCTCCACCTCATATCTCCTAAATGAAATCATGGGTGGAACCAAATTTGATATTCAAGGAGGCACCTGGCAACGAGGCGGAGTCGTCCGGATGCACGGCGGCGCTATTCTTAGTATCAACGGCGGCACTGCCAACCTCGGAGGAATCGCCGCCATTTCAGCGGCCGTCGGCGGCGGACAGGACGGCGGGTTCACCCTCAATGTCGCCAGCGGATCCATAACGATGAACAATGTCATCAATTTCAACAACCAGGAAAACACCAGCACCATCAACGTCTCCGGCGGTACATTCACGATGGGCTACATCTCACTGCAAACCCGGCCCATCGACGAAGCCAACACATTCTTCAACATATCGGGCGGAACTCTGGAGACCTACAGCCTCCGCATGAGCGCAAATGATCCCAATATCGTTGTCACCGTCTCCGGTGGAGAACTCAATATCGGAGCAGGGGGCTACAACCCCAACTCACTCGACGGAATCACCGACCAACGGCATATCAACTTCCCCCTCAACAGCGCCGGCACCCTCACGATCACGGACGCCACTCAACTCACCTTTGAAGAATTCTACACAGCCGGGACTCTCCTCTTCAATGGCTCCAACACAGCTCCCTTCAACGAAGTTTTCTTTGTCCAGGGCAGTACCCTCTCCCTCGGAGCCTCAGCTCAATCTCTCGAAATTACCGACGCCACCTTCAATCCCTCCACCAACGAAGTCACCCTTCGGTGGATCGACACCGGAACCACCTATCTCATTCAGGCAACCGATGATCTGAACTTTTTCGAAGGAGTCTCCGAAATCAACGTCAATGAAACCGCCGACACCACCTCTTATCCGGGCGAGATTGCTTTCACCTTCACTGACCCCAGCGCCGCTCAAAAGAGATTCTGGCGGGTCAAGGGCGGCTCCTAGTCTCTCGTGCCAATTGATGATTTTCCAAAGACTGCATCCAGCCCCATGAAACTCTTTCTCGTCTTCCTCACACCCGCAGCTCTTCTTCACGCCGCACCCATTCCCCTCGTTAACCCCGGCGGAGAGCTCAACAATGGGACCGACCGCACCCTCGTCTCCGATCCCTCTGTCCTTGGCTGGGAAGGCACCGGTCAGGTCATCAACGACCGCACCGATTACGGAAACGGCGGTTGGCGCCTCACTTTTGAAGACGGCACAAACCTTTCCCAAACGACCACTCATCTCATCGAAACCGGAGCCTCCTATTCGCTCCGCTTCGATGCTGCCATCTTTTCCGACGGCGCTCCCAGCGGAGATTTCACCCCGGATCTCACTCTGATTGAACCGGGTCTCTTGAATGGCGATTTCAATGCAGACACTTCAACCGTTGATAGCCGGACATTCGCTGACACCCCCCTTTGGTCCAATCTTGGATCAGCCGGTCAACCCCATCAGGCCACCCGCTTCAACCCCGCCAACACCTCACTCGATGGCTCCCGCAATGCCGTCATCGCCGCCAACGAGCAACGCCGATTTGCCATCGATTCAGGCCACACCCTCGCGGAAGGAGAAGTCTTTCAAGCGAGCTACCAATGGCGGGATGCCTTCAATTGGAACGATGCCACGAACCGCATTCGAGTCACTTTGTTCACGACCGATGCCGACCTCATCACCGGTGCCGCTTCCATCATTCAAACATTGGATTCAGACCTCTCCAGCATCGATGCCACCTACGAAACCCAAAACTCCATCTTTAGCCCCATTCCCGCCTCCGCCGCGGGCAAACGCCTCTTCGCCTCGTTCCAGGCCATCAATGGAGGCGGAGGATTTTCCCGCGTTGAAAATTTTACCCTGCAACGTGGCACCGCAGGCGGCAACCCAGGCGGCGCTCCGGTTGAGAGGAATTTCACCGCCGAATTTATCGTGGACAATGACGGCCCTCCCGAAGTCATCGCCACCCGCACCTTCGATTTTAAATCCAACTCGGTTGCTTCGTGGCATCATTACAACTTCGCGATCCAGCCCGGCACTCTCGATGCCCACTCGGGCAAGGCCTTCGGCATCCGGTTTCGCTCAACACCCACGGAAGCCACCAACTACCAATCGGTTGACAACGTCCGCCTCGATTTCTGGTCTGCCGACACTCCAACCGGACATTTCTCAATCGATTGGGACAATACCCCGAATCAAGTTTGGCCCGGCCCCGGATTCTGGGGAAACCGTCTCCACGACTGGCAGGTCGACAATGGCCGTGTCAATTGCATCCTCGGAAGTCGCGACCGCCGCACCCTCCACAAGGTCGACACCACCCTGCGGGGCAATGGCGAAAACTTCTCGCTTTCAGTCCGCACCGGTCGTCATGCCGGGACCCTCTCCTCCTCGGCTCGCACCGGCTTCCTCCTCGGAGCCGGACCAGGACTCGATTGGCGTGGCTCACTCCTCGTCCACGATGGCCTGGGACGGGACTTTGGCATCTTCGTCGGGCTGCGTGGAGATGGCCGCGCCGTCATTGAAGACCTGTCCAAAGGAGGAACCAACACGCTCGCGACAGGAGGAACCCCCGCTTCCTTCCCCGCAGATGCCCGCCTCGATCTCACCGCCACTTACCTTCCTGCCCGTGGTCGCTACCAACTTTCTCTCACCGTCTTCGACCCGGCAAACAACCCCATAAGCACTGCCTCCGCCGAAGTGGATTCCGCGCAACTTCTCGGCTCACTCGGCCTCCTCTCTCACAAAGGAGGAAACGACGCCCGCTTCTGGTTCGATGAATTCTCCGGCACCGGCACCGCGCTCAACTCCGAGCCCGATCGCCATCTCGCCATCGTGGGGGCGATGTATACGTTGAGCCGCCAGACACTCAAACTCACCGCCCAGTTCCCCCCTCTCGATCTCGCTTCCACCCCTCCGGTCCGGCTCGAAACCAAGGACGGCGATGATTGGAACGAGATCTCCAACGCCGCCATCGACAACACCGATTCCCTTTCCTCTTATACGACCACTTTCAAAATCCCCAACTGGGACGACACCCGCGATACCGATTTCCGGATCACCGTTGAGATCGACAATGCCCCCTATTCCTGGACCGGTATCATTCGGAAAAACCCCGTCGACCAAGCACAGATCACTCTCGCTGCCACCACCTGCCAGCGCATCACTGATGGCCGTATTCAAAACGATGGCTTCGACTGGTCACCTGTCAGGCTTTGGCAACCCAACACCCTCGCCTTCACCAATCTCGTCAAACATGATCCCGATGTTTTCCTCGCACTCGGCGATCAGATTTACGAAGGACAACCGACCCCGGAGGACAGCGGCAACGACTTCAACCGCCACCACGACTACCTTTACAAATGGTATCTCTGGGTTCTCCAGGCCCGCGATGTCACCCGCATCATGCCCACCATTTGCATCCCCGATGATCACGATGTCTACCAAGGCAACCTCTGGGGAGAAGGTGGCATCGCAACCAACAGCCAAAATTCCGGCGGCTACGAAGAACCCGCCAACTGGGTGAAAATGCTCGAGCGAACCCAGACCTCGCATCTCCCCGACACCGACCCCTACAACCCTGTTCAACCAGCTCCTCCAGTTGCGCAGGGAATCCCACCGTACTTCACCGGAATGATCTATGGCGATGTCGGCTTCGCGATTCTCGAGGACCGAAAATTTAAAACCGGCAAGGACAACCCGCCCGCCGATCTCAACCAACAATTCCTCCTGGGCACCCGACAAAAAGACTTCCTCCGGGCTTGGGCCAACGACTGGGATGACCAAACGGTAAAGTGCGTCATTTCCCAATCACCCTTCGGTAACATCCACACTCATGCCAACAGCGGATATGGCTTTGGACTCAACGACCGCGACACCCACGGCTGGCCCACCCATCGACGCAATGAAGCCTGGGAACTCTTGCGAAAGACGAGAATGTTCCAGATCGCCGGAGACCAACACCTCGCCACCTTTGCCCATCACGGAATCGAAGGCCCGGCCGATGCCGGCTTCTCCTACACCGCCCCCGCCATCGGCAACTTCTTCCCGCGGGCCTGGGACCCCATTCACAACTCCGCCGGAAGAATCGATGTCGTGAATCCCTACAAAGGCGACTTCTTCTTCGATGGAAACGGCACCCTCCCCTGGGGCCAACCCAACCTCACCTCCGCTTTCCCTCATCACGTCCGGGTCCTCGGTGCCGGAAATCCCCACCAATATCACAATCAAACTCGTAACATCTCCCCCGCCAATCTTCACGACCGGGGAGCCGGATACGGCATCGTTCGGATCGAAAAAAATAGCCGCCAAATCACCTTCGAAACCTGGCCCCTCCACGCCGACCCGGACTACCCGAACACCGGATCCCAGTTCGACGACTGGCCCATCACCATCAGCCAGACTGACAACGACGGACGTATTCCTACCGGCTTCCTCCCCCTCATCGATTCCGGATATCAACTCGCTCCCGTCCTCTCGGTTTACAACGAATCGACCGGGGAGCTCGTTTACGCCATCCGCACCCGTGACAACCTCGTCCGCCCTCCCGTTTATGACAACACCGTCACCTACCGCGTCGTCATTGAAAACGGTTTTGCTCCCATCACCCTCGAAAACCAAACACCTCTTCTTCCGGAACCGCCTGCCATCAATTCCTTCCGTGCGCTTGAACCCCGCATCTCCACCAGAGCAACCGCCACTCTTCGCTGGGATGTTAGCGGAGCCGAAACCCTCACCATCAATGGCGAAGACGTCCTCCCTTTCACCGTCGACGGCATCGGTTTCCTTCAGGTTTCCCCCGGGAGCGACACCACTTACTCCCTCACCCTCAATGGCACCACCACTGGCACCACCATCGTTCTTGTGTTCAATGAACCCGAGCCCGTTCTCTCAACCTCGTCAGCCGCGAAAGACTCCGACGCTTCCTTCACCTCACTCATTCCACTCGATACCCGGATTGAAAATTTCGTCATCGAACAAAGCCCCGACCTCATGACCTGGACCGAGCTCGGAAGTGAAAACACCACCCGGAAAATCACGGGCTCCAACGTCACCCTCACACTCGCTCCCTTTTACATTCCCTCATCACCCACCAACTTCTACCGTGCCGGTTGGCGCTGATCGGCGCCGTTTGCCAATTCGATGAAAACACTCCTCGTCTTTCTCCTCCTTGCCCTCCCCGCTCTCGCCACCTGGTCCCAATGGCGCGGCCCCAATGGCAACGGAAACTTCGACCACGAAACCACTTGGACCCATCAATGGCCCGCGACCGGCCCCAAGGTCCTCTGGACCGCCAAAGTCCACATGGGCTACTCCGGCATCGTCGTCTCTGAAAACCGCGCATACACCCTCGGCAACTTCGCAGGCGATGACCTCGTCCAATGCTTCGACGCCACCACCGGAAAACCTCTCTGGAGCAAGAACTACCCCCAGGACCTCATCCCCAAATACAACCCCGGTGGCCCCAATGCCCCGCCCGTCATCCACGGAAAATGGCTCTACACTTATAGCAAACAAGGCCTCGTCTCTTGCTGGGACAAAGCCAATGGTGATCTCCGTTGGACCACCGACCTCGCCACCGTAGCCAAAGCCCTCATGCCCACCTGGGGCTTCTCCTCCGCCCCCGTCATCGTCGGTGACCGACTCTTTCTCAACGCCAACCAATCCGGCATCGCCCTCGACAAAAACTCCGGAAAAGTCCTCTGGAACTCCCCCACCCTCTCCTGCGGATACGCCGCCGCCGTCCCCCTCTCCTGCCGAGACCAACCCGCCCTCGCCATCTTTGGCCACAAAGCGATGCACGTCGTTTCCCAAACTAATGGCAAGATCCTCTGGAAAGTCGACTGGCCCACCAAATACGGCGAAAACTCCGCCGACCCGCTCGTCGTCGACAACAAACTCTACCTCTCCTCCTGGTGGGGTGAAGGCGCCGCCCTCTTCGATCCCAACCAAGACTCAAGCGAGCCCATCTGGACCAACAAAGAGTTCCAAAACCACATCAACCCACCCGTCCTTCACCAAGCCCACCTCTACGGCTTCGATGGCCCCGTTCACAAAAAGAAAATCAAAAGCCACCTCCGCTGCCTCGATTTTAAAACCGGGGAAACCCTCTGGTCCCACCCCGACCTCCGCGGGTCCCTCATCCTCTCCCAAGGCAAGCTCATCATCCTCACCAACGACGGGGCCCTCATCATCGCCAAAGCCACCCCCGGTGGCTTCGAGCAACTCGCCCGCCACAACGGCCTCGGCAAACGCACCTGGTCCCCTCCCCTCCTCCACCAGGGAAACCTCTACCTCCGCGACGCCGATGGCACCGCCACCTGTCTCGGTTTAAACACACATGACAATTGATGCCACTCAGTGTTGAAGCTGATCACATTTTAAGATCAGGCAGAATTACAGAGATACGAGAGAAATAACGCGCGTCGTTTTTAACGAGCAGTCCCATAAAATTTCCCTCCATTCTCACCTTTTCCCTCCTCTCCGTTTATCTCAAAGAACGCGGAGCCAAAAATCCCCGAAGTGGCGTGACACAGTTTCGAGACAGAGGATGGGACCTTGAGGTGACACTACTTCAAAAGCATCCCTTCAAAAAAATGCGGGAAGGAGCTGCCATCACTATTGCCTAAAAAGTAGCCCGTTACATCCTGCCCATTCATCGATCATCTCACATTCCACCTGTTGGGAGTCAATGTCAGGATTCCCTGATCCGGAATGTTTGTCTTGGAAGAATCTCGCAGAAGTTCCATCCCTTAAAAAACTGGGATGGCTATGAGGAAGTCATCAACCCACCGTCGAAAGATTACCTTGAATCGCCCGACGACGATAAAGGAACTCGAAGAGGTTTCCTTCGTGGGGCTGTTCCCACTGAACCCGATTCGTTGGGAATGGTCCGATGTTGAGACGCTCGATATCCGGGCTCAGCATGAGTTCTTGGATCCAATCCTTGTTTTCAGTGAAGGCACTCACGACAAGTGTCTCGCCAATGGTGGCCAGCATCTCCTCCTGCGGCATTTCGACAATACTCGCATACGGGAACATGAACTCGGTATTCGCCAGCGCATGGTCCTTGTCATCGCAGGCAATGAGAGTCGGGCAGAGATATGTTTGCTCAAAGGCTTCCGCCTTACGGTCTCCATCACGATGGGCAGCGGTCACATCACGGGCTCCTTTTTCCTCAAGAAAACCCTCGATCATTCCATCGATGCCGTCTGCGAGAGCTGTGTTCGCAAAACCACAGAGGATAGCCTTGGCGTCATCGCGAGCCAGCGGCTTAATCTCCGCCAACTTCGCTGCCAGGGCCTCCGCGATCTCATCACGATGTGAGGGCACCAGAATCGCCGAAGTGTTGATACAACTCCGTCCGCCATTCGCCGAAACCGAAGTCACAAGGACATCGATAAACTCTTCCCACCGGTCAATATAATCCTCACCAATAAGGATCTTCGAGCGCCCTGTTCCGTGAACCTGAATCGTCTTGAACGGCGCATACTTCTTCACCGTGACATCCGAGCCGAAGGAAATTCCTGCCCCGCAAGAAGTCAGCAGAGTATCACCACCTTCGTGCGTCGTCGGATAATAACCAAAAGCCTCTTTCGGGAATCCCGCCTGAATCATGGCCTGCACAATCCGAAGCGGCGTAAAAGGATCCTCACGACCCGGCTTGAGAAGAACGGGAATCTTCATCACCAAAGCAGGGAGCCACAGTGAATTTACGGCCGGAGCATTGCTGGGAAGAGACACACCCAACGAGCTGGTGGCGGGATAATAATTAACATCCAAACCACCAACCGAAGTGATCCCCCGATCAAAAATTTCCAGAGGCATCCCGCGGGTCAGCCCGCCGATCACAGTGCGAATCTGGGACATCGCCGCATGGATCTTGCTCATGTTCATCCGCACGAGCGTATGAGGAAGACGCGTCAGCGCAGAAAGTGATTCAACGTAGTCATCCGGTCCCTGGGTGGAATCACCACAAGGCAAATCGGCATTCATGAACAACTCGGCCGCCGCCTCGCAATAATCCGCCAGCGTCTCGGCCGGGATGGCATCAAGCGCCGCCTTCGATTCGTGAATGCGCAGAAGGTCGCGGCGAATCAATCCCGGGTTTGCGGTGTGCGTCACGAGAGAGTCATTGAGCTCAACAAGATCGGCTGACTGGTAGGTTTCACCGAGACGAAGAATAGAAATTTGCATGGCTAATGAGAAGTGATTCGTTTGGAAGATGGTTTTGAAATCCTAGTAGACTCCTTCAATGACAGCTTTGGTGCCGCTCTGGAACGGTCGAACGTCGCCAACACCATCCCACGGGAACTCGTCGCATTCAGGGCGGCGAATCGCTTCATCGCGCTCCAGAAAACGTGGGACAAAGAACTCCTTCGTCATCGTGGTCAGCTCAACCCGTCCGTATTCTCCGTAATCGACAACCTTTGTCGAATCCTTCGGATCAACCACTCTCAAAATTGCACGCGGTTGCGGCGCATAGTAGGTGAGCGAATATTCACCCGCCTCCCGCTTCTTCGAGATGGCCAAACCCATCAATGTGTTTCCATAGGTCGGAGCGTAGTTGATTTTCCCTTCAAGCACCTCTTCCTGGATGAATTTCACATACTGGGGAGTCATTGTCGTGCCGCCCGCAAAAACGCCGCGAATCCCGGCATCCGCCAGCGACATCCGCAAAGAAAGACTCTCGAGCAATCGCGGCGTCGTAAAGATGCACTTAATGTCGCGATGACGAATAATGGTTACCGCCTGATCAATCACGTGCTCCTGATAAGCCTTCGCCATTTTCATTTCACCCATCCCGATCAGTCGCTTCACCCAACGGGGATCAAGATCGATAAAGTAACACGCTCCACCGCGGATATTTGCGAGGTGCTCGATCGCCATACGGAGGCGTCGGGGGCCGGTTGGGCCAACCATCAGCCAGTTCGCGCCCTGGGGGAAAAAGTCCGGGCCGTAGTGCTCGGAGAACTCGGTGTAGTCGGTCTTGTAGTCCTCCCACCCGATCCGCTGCTTGGGCATTCCAGTTGTTCCCCCGGTTTCAAACACATTATAAGGACGACCTTCATAAGCCTTCGGGATGAACTTTGCCGGATCCTCTTTTCTCAGGACTTCGTCGTCGAAATTGTCAAAGTGCAGCATGTCCGCAAAACACCGGACCTTCTCACGAGGATCCCAGCCAGCACTTTTGGCCCAATCAAGCCAATAGGGACATCCGGTTTCAGGCGAGAAATGCCAATTGATCAATTCCCGGGTTTGGGAATCAACTTGGGCGTGGGCTTCGTCAACGGTCAGCGAGGAACTCATAATCTGTGGGCTTCAAAATGCCTGCCCAAAGAAGTAGCCTAACCGTCAATACTCGCAAGAAGGAGTTTCTGAATCTCACCTGAAAATCCTCAACAGACACTTTCGGCAGGCGCCTGCACAATCGGTCTCAATCGCGACATGGGACCACGCCCCACTAGGCGCCTCGGCCTTTTAGCCCTCCATTGGATCCAACTCGAACAGGCTCAAGATTCACTCCACGAACCTGAAATGATACCCTAAGCTGGGTCTTACAAAAAACACCTGGCTCCTCCAACTGAGAAGACGTTGATTTAAGCACTCCCTTGCAATTGGGGCATTCGATCCAAACGATCATACACTCGGAATTCTATCCCATCCCAATTCCTCTTCAGGTGACCGGAGGTGCCCTTCAAAACATTTAATTAAGAGGGCTTAATTAAATGCTCCGCGATTCCAAACGCCCAAGTAATTATTGAAAGGCGTCTTCCCCCAAAATGGCCACTCCTCGACTTCGAATCCCTTTTTCTCCAAGGCCCCCCGACCACGTCACAAAAAATCGGAAGTTCTTTTCCTTCAAACCGTTCCGAATCACCAGTTTTTCCCGGGGGACACTCTCACCATCAAAGCCACCATTCAGGGTCGCATGAGCCCCCTCACCAAGTCTTCGACGGCGACACAACACCTTGCCACCGCCATGCTGAGTGGCACCGCGCCATCAGCTTAGAAAGCTGACCTACTCCATCGAGGGCAAGAGAGGCAGGTATTTAAACAAAGTGGGACTTTCTCACGGACCTCCCTTTCGCCAGGCTTGGCTCATGAAGCAAAAGATTCTCCCTCTGACCTTTTCGGCAGCTCTTTTATCAAGTGCGATCGCTGCGGGGAAATCGAAACCCAAGCTGGTGATCGATCCGGATACCCGGATCACTCTGGAACAAGGATTTGATGCCGACCTCCTCTACGAAGTCCCTCCATCCCAAGGCTCCTGGGTTGCCATGGCCTTTGACCCCAAAGGAAGATTGATCGTTTCCGACCAAGACGACAAAGGAGTTTTCCGGGTAACCCTCCCTCAGGAAGGAAAACCAAACTCAAAGGCTTCCGTCGAAAGCCTCAAAGGCTTCCCCTACCTCCCCATCAACTGGGGCAAACGCAAAGTTGGCGGCGCTCTCGGATTCCTCCATGCCTTTGACAGCCTCTACATGTCGTCCATGAAAGGCTTCTATCGCATCAGGGACACCAACGGTGATGACCAATACGACGAATTCAAACTCATCAAAAAGCTCGGCGTGGGCTACGAACATTCCGCGCACTCCATCATCTTGTCGGAGGATCAAAAATCCCTCTACCTCGTCACTGGCAACCACACTCCCATCCCCAAGGACATCCCAAGCCTTCAGCCCTCTGTCTGGGAAAAAGATGCCCTCCTTCCGCCCTTGCCGGATCCCATGGGCCACGCCGTCAGCATTCGACCTCCCGCCGGCTGGATCTGCCGCATCTCGCCCGATGGCAAGGATTGGACCATGATCTCCTCCGGCTTCCGCAATCCCGTCGATCTTGCCCTTAATCCGGAAGGCGAACTCTTCACCTTCGACTCCGATCTCGAGTTTGATATCGGCAGCCCCTGGTATCGCCCCACCAGAGTCAACCACGTCACCTCCGCCAGCGAATTTGGCTGGCGTTCCGGCTCCGCTAAGTGGAAAGAGTATTTTGCCGACAGCAACGGCGCCGTCGTCAATGTCGGCCCTGGATCGCCCACCGGCATCAGCTTTGGTCACCACTCAAATTTCCCCGCTTACTACCAAAGCAAACTCTTCATCTGCGACTGGACCTTCGGCACCATCTACACCGTTGAATTAGAGGAAGACGGCTCAAGCTACACGGGGACCAAACGTGAGTTCCTTCACGGAAACCCCCTCAATGTCTCAGCAATGAGATTCGGACCCGATGGACACATGTACTTCCTCACCGGCGGCCGGAACACTGCTTCCAAGCTCTACCGCATCCGCCACACCGGAGAGCAAACTTCCGGTAAAAAGCCCAAACGCCTGGTCAAAAACCAAGCTCTCCGCAATCTCCGCAATCGCCTCGAAAAATGCCACCGTCCGCTCGAAAACGGCACCGAGGCTATCGCCAATTGCTGGCCTCAACTCTCACACCCCGACCGCAACATCCGCTACGCCGCACGCCTCGGCATCGAGAACCAAGATCTCACTCTTTGGCAGGAAAAAGTTTTCTCCGAATCCAACCCTCGCGCCGTAATTTACTCCGCCATTGCCCTCTGCCGCCACGGCGAAAAAACCCTTTCCAGTCGCCTCCTTAAGAAGCTCAACAAACTCCCTTTCAATTCGCTCGATGCCACCGACCAACTCGCCCTTCTACGAGCCTACTCCCTCTGTTTCATCCGTCTGGAGAAACCCTCGATCGAAGAAATCAATGCCGTCATCGCCAAACTGGAACCCGCGTATCCCGCCAAAGACGAGAACCTAAACACCGAACTTTGCCGCGTCCTCAGCTATCTCAACTCCCCAACCGTAGTTGGAAAAACAATCGCCCTCATGAAGGTGACCCAAGCCAAGACCGTCGTCTTCGATAAGGAAATGTTGGACCGCCACGAATACGGAAAAAGCATCCTCCAAATGATGAGCAACACCCCCAACCGCCAGAACATCCACTACGCCTACTCTCTCCGGCAGGTGCAAAACGGGTGGACTCTGGAAAATCGCAAATTCTACTTCAGCTGGCTCAATGAAACCCTCGAAAAAAACGGAGGAAAAAGCTTCGCCGGCTACATTCGCGCCATTCGTGAAGACGCCATCTCCCATCTCCCCAAAGAAGAAGCCGCCTCTATCTCCTGGCTCCTCGGGAAAATTGCCCCCATCGATCTCAGCAAACTTCCGGTTCCTACAGGACCACCGGTCGTCTGGACTGTCGAATCAGCCTCCAAGCTTTTCGAGGGAGGCCTCAAAGGAAGAGATTTCAAAAACGGAAAAAAGATGTTCTCCGCCGGTCAATGCGTCGCCTGCCACCGCTTCGAAGGCTCCGGCGGCTACTCCGGCCCCGATCTTGGATCCGTTGGGAATCGCTACGCCATCAAAGACATCCTCGTCGCCATCTGCGAACCAAGCCAGTCCATCTCCGAGCAATATCAAGCCAGCACCGTCACCCTCAAAGAGGGCGGCTCAGCCTACGGTCGCATTATCTATAAAAACAAAAAAGAGATCGCCGTCGCCCCGAACCCTTACAATCTCGGCGATGTCATCAAAACCCCCATGGACAAGGTGAAAAAAATCGAATGGTCCCAAACTTCCATGATGCCTCCCGGCACCATCTTTGCCATGAACAAAAATGAAGTCATGGACCTTGTCGCTTACCTCATCTCCAGCGGAAATCCCAAACACGAAGCCTTTCAAAACGAATAGCTCTGAACTCAATACCTTGAAAGCCGGCCTCGTCATCTTCGCCCTCCACCTTTTCTCCGGAAGCGCCCTCCGAATTGGTTTGAGAAATACTTCGCGAGCAATGACGCCTACTTTGGCACCGTCTTGCCTATGGAAGGCTATCCCGTCAATGACATGGTTCACGATGAAAGCGTGATCTGGACTCGATGAGGAACCGGGTCCCACCGCGGCCCGTTAGAACATGATAAACTGGAACGCGCAGACCTCGTTCAGATTCTCCGCAAGAATGTCATTTTTGTCCGTAAGGTTCCACCCAGAACAGAGATCGCCAAATATGGTCTACATCGACCAAAGTCGCTCAATCCCAGCGCGATCGAATCGCACTTTAAACCCTCATCCTAATCGAGTTCAACATTGCGATCCCTGCTTTTGCCGCTACCTCTTCCCCATGAAACCCGCTGCCATTCTCTTCGACTTCGACGGTGTCATCCTCGACACCGAATGGTCCATCTACGAATCCATCCGCGATGTTTTCCTCGAGAACGGACACGATCTTCCTCTCGAGGAGTATGTCCAGTGCATCGGCTCCGACTTCAAAACCTGGTCTCCCGAAACCCGTCTCGAAGAACTCACCGGCAAGTCCTTCGAATGGAAGGCCATCAGCAGGGTCCGCAACAAGTGGATCCGCGAAGAAATTGCCAAACTCGACGCCATGCCCGGTGTCCGTGATACTCTCGAACACTGCCGGGATATATCCCTCCCCTGCGCCGTTGTCTCCAGTTCCACCCACAACTGGGTCGATGGCTGGCTCAAAAAACTCGGGCTTCTCTCGTACTTCGCCCACATCGTCGCTCGCGAAGACGCCCCCCGCATCAAACCCGCGCCAGATCTCTACCTCGAAGCCGTGCGGCGCATGAACCTTCCTGCCGAAAAATGCCTCGTCATCGAGGATTCGCTCAATGGTCTCAAATCCGCCCACGAAACAGGATGCCCGGTTGCTGCCATTCCCAACCGCATCACAAGCTGCATTGATTTCTCGGAAGCCCAACACCAATATCCCTCCCTCGTCGAATTCCTTCAAGATCTGTCATGCGCTTCCTCTTTCCATTGATTCTCTTCCTCGCTTCATGCCAGGAACAGGAATCCCCCGCCAACGTTGAAAATGGCGCCACCCCCATTCGCATTGAGACCCAGCGCCCGCTCATGGGCACACTCTTCACCGTCAAAACCTATGCCCACGATGCCAGGGAAGGCTACCTCGCCATGGAGGAAGCCCTTGACCTCGCCGAGGACTTTGGCAACCGAGCCACCGACTACGACCCCGACTCCGAACTCAATCGCCTCACCAAATCTCCCGTCGGCGCCCCCATCAAAGTCAGCGACGACCTCTTCCAGGTCCTTCTCCTCGGACAAAAGCTCGCCAGAGAAACCGGCGGGATCTTTGATCCCACCTACGGCCCCCTCACTCACTTATGGCGCCAAACCCGCCGCACCAAGCAGGTCCCATCCGAAGAAGACCTTGCCGAGGCCCGCAGCCGCTGCGGCATCGCCCACCTCTCCTTCGACGTGAAAACCCAAACGATCACCGTTCTTCAAGAAGGCATGCAACTCGATCTCGGAGGGATCGCCAAAGGCTTCGCTGCCGACATGATCTTCGATCACCTCAAAAAACAAGGTTACTCGCAATCCCTCGTCGCAGCAGCGGGAGACCTCCGCATCGGCGATCCTCCCCCAGGCAAGGAAGGCTGGAACATCGGCCTCCGGACCTTCCGCCTCACTCCCACCAGCAGCCTTCCTCTACGAAGCTGCGCCGTTTCCACCTCCGGTGACCTCCACCAAAACGTCATCGCAAACGGCCAAAAGTTCTCCCACCTCATCGACCTTCGTACCGGCCTCGGCCTCACCACGAGACGGGCCGCCTCTGTCATCCTCCCCGAAGCCAAACTCACCGACCCTCTCGCCACCGCCGCCTGCTTGTCCAACGATCCAAAATCTATCCTAAAACACTACCCCTCCGCCTCCATCCGCGTCATCTACGAGGATCAAAGCATTCCCCCCGTCACCACCGGCATCTTCTCAAAATAACCCATCACGCTCCGCTCCCCCACGCCTCCGTGTGAGCCCCTCCTCAACCTCACTTGTTCATTGCCCGTTCATCTTCGAAAGGAGAAGATCCCATTCAATGAATCTCGAAACCCTCGAAAACGCCATTGGCCACTGGCTCGAAAACGACGCCACCGACGTCTTCCTTGCCGAGGGCCAACCAACGCGCCTCCGCATCAATGGCGAAGTCGTTGCGATTGAGGAATCCAACATGACCCGTGACGAAATCGCCACCCTCTGGGAAGCCTGTGGCGTCAATCCGGAAACCCATAACGAACACGACGCCCGTCACCTCATGTCTTCCGGCGGCTACCTCCGCGTCAATCTCTACCGGGCCATGGGCAATCTCTCCGCCGCCATTCGCCCCATCAAAGACGTCATCCCGCCGCTCGATTCCCTGGGCCTCCCCACCGATCTTTTTCGCAGTTGGACGAAACGCCGCTCCGGACTCGTCCTCGTCACCGGGGCCACCGGCTCGGGGAAATCCACCACCCTCGCCTCCGCTCTCGATGATTTAAACCAATCCCTCCACGGTCACATCGTCACCCTCGAGGACCCCATCGAATACATCTTCCAAAACAAGCAGTCCTACTTCTCGCAACGGGAACTCAACTCCGATACCAACAGCTTCTCCGGAGCCCTCCGTGCCTCCCTTCGGCAAAACCCCGACGTCATCATGATCGGCGAAATCCGGGACGAAGAAACCGCCCAACTCGCCCTCCGAGCCGCCGAAACGGGCCACCTCGTCCTCACCACGCTCCACAGCTCCGGCGTTGTTGAAGCCATCGAGCGCCTGAGCAACCTCTTCCCCGACGGCCCGCGCGAAACCTCCCTCATGCTCCTCTCCCGCCAGCTCATCGGGGTCCTGACCCAGAATCTCCTCCCCGGCATCGACGGTTCGCTCAAGCTCGTCTGCGAGTATCTCGAAAACGACGGAGCCACCCGCACCTGGATCCGGGAAGGACGCTACCGCGACCTCATCGACCACCTTCTCCGCCCGCAACAGGCACACGCCCGGGATATGCTGACCAGCATCGTTGAGGCCCACCAAGCAGGCCTGGTTGATGAAAATTCCGCCCGCAACGCCTCTCCCAACCCCAGCGACTTCGACCGCCAAATCCGCGGAATCTCCTAACCTTCACTGTCACCATGAACCAAGCCCGCGAAATCCGCGACTACCTCCACCTCACCGTCGAAAAAGGCGGCTCCGATCTCCACCTCACCGTCGGCGCCCCGCCCGCCGCCCGCGTCAACGGGGTCCTGCAGGCACTCGAAGACTTCTCCCTCAACGCCGACCAAATCCGCGAGCTCATCCTCGGCACCATGAATGAGACCCAACGCGCCACTCTCGACGAAGATTGGGAACTCGACTACGCTATCGAGGTTCGTAACGTCGGCCGCTTCCGCGGAAACGTCCACTTCTGCCGCCAAAACATCGAAGCAGTCTATCGCTACATCCCCGCCGAAATTCCGGACCTCTCCTCGCTCGGGCACTACCCAATCATGGAGGAAATCTGTCATCTCCAACGCGGCCTCATTCTTATCACCGGCGTCACCGGATCGGGAAAAACCACCACCCTCGCCGCCCTCGTCCAACGGATCTCCGAACTCCGCTCCGGCACCGTCATCACCCTCGAGGATCCCATCGAATTCA
This sequence comes from Akkermansiaceae bacterium, assembly GCA_026421245.1. Lineage (GTDB taxonomy): Bacteria > Verrucomicrobiota > Verrucomicrobiia > Verrucomicrobiales > Akkermansiaceae > SW10. Next base: position 32,580 of record JAPKDJ010000011.1, read on the forward strand.
CCTTCCAGCACAACTCCTCCCTCGTCAAACAACGCGAGATTGGGCGTGATACCAAGTCCTTCGCCAAGGGACTGCGCCAATGCATGAGACAGGATCCCGACGTCATCGTTGTTGGTGAACTCCGCGACCGTGAGTCCATGCAAATCGCCATGACTGCCGCCGAAACCGGACACCTTGTCATCAGCACTCTTCACACCCTCGACGCTCCCAAATCTATCGAGCGCATCATGGATCTCTTCCCCTCCGACCAGCAAAGGCAAATCGCCTCCCAACTCTCAAACGTCCTCGAAGCCATCGTCTGTCAGCGGCTTCTCCCCCGGGCCGATGTCGACGGCCGCGTCCTCTGTAGCGAAGCCTTACGAGTCAACTCCGGTATCCGTGCCTGCCTTCGTGAGCGAAAAGTCGAACAACTCGTCGGCCTCATGGAAATTGCCCATAAAGAAGGATGTCACACGATCGACGCCTGCCTCGAAACTCTCCTGAAGCACGGATACATCACCCACCACGATGCCGTGCAAAACTGCCGCGACGAACGGCGCTTTAGCTCTGAAAATCTCGCTGCGAGAAGCGCAGTTAAGAAGTAGAACCACTTGCAGCTTCCTTATACAAAGCATTCGCTTGTCCGTAAGACGGATTCCGAAAGTCATGCCTAACGACTGTCACCTTGATCTGCGTCTGACTTTTTCGAGGACAAGGAAATGAGACGGAAATCGCACCAAGTTGCATCGTCTGCGTCCACTGGGATCGAAATGATGCCTTTCAGGATACTCACAGACGTAATCAACCGCTTTCGTTAACTCTTTCCAAAAGTCGTCACCCACCTCCTGTCAAAGAAGCCACTATGACGAAGGCGGCGCAAATTGCCCCTTCAACGCTTCCGGGATTTCCACCTTTGGATGTTCGGATTCCGTCATCTTCCTCCAACCGAGGTGCTTGAGTGGATACAATTGACCAAGAACAATCGCATTTCTCCTTTCCCGGATCACGCGTCGTCCCCTCCGGTCGAGGCGCTTTTTCCCGAAGGCAATGATGGCATCTCCCATTTCGGCATCCTGCATCGGACCAAACGAAAGATCAATCAGCCGACTGTAAATTTCCAGATTCCGGGGGTGCTTTTTCAAGAACTGCCGGAAAAGGTGAAAAGCACCGCTCACATCCCCCTGCATCGCGAGGGCATCACCCTGGCTGAGGAGCGGAGGGGGGTTCCGAAATCTCTCAAGGGAGAAAAACGAAAGCGAATTGGCCATCCTCTGGCTAACCCAATGGGTTGTCCGAATCGCCAGAAAAATTGCCACCACAATGGCAGCGACCACCATGGAGAAAATGGCGAAGAAGCCTTTTAAGGCTGCGGCGAGGATCATAAACTAAAGGCGGCAAAGAGCCCGAGTTCCTACGAAGTTTGCAATAAGAGCCATCACGACGACCAGCCCAATCATCCAGGCTAAATCAACGAATCCGACTGTTCCACCCAGAACCGGAATCACCGCAACGAGCGCTGAAATCAATCCGATGCCCAGTCCCCACATCACCATCTCCCGAACTTCCCGTTTCACGATGGCAGCTCGAAGCCCCTTGGAAATCCCAAGGATTTTCAGCGTTTCAAACTCCCCCTTCCGCTCCACCAAATTCCGTGCGGTGACAATTCCCACCCCAACACTGCCCAAAATAATTCCCAGACCACCGAGCACATTAAAAATCGCGATGTAGGTATTCTCCACCTCATGAAAAGCCGCCAGCCGATCACGGGTTGCCGTCACCTTGCCTCCCAAATCAGCCGTTTCTTCCTGAAGGAGCTTTTTGTCCTCCTCTCCCGGGACGAGGAAAAGCTGATATCCGCCCATCGAAGGATATTTCTCAAGCAGCTTTGCCTCATCGACGATCACGCTCCCCTGAAAAATCGAATCCTTCACCACCCCCGCAATCGTCACCGGATAATCATTCCCCCACTCATCCTGATACCTTAACTCATCCCCCACCTTCTTTTTCAAAACCCACATCATCGTCGTTTCATCAACGAAGGCCGGAACCCCGTCTCCTTTCAAAAGCGACCACTCATCGCTAGTTTTAAATCGTCCCTCCAGCAGTTTCGAATCAACTCCCAGAAGACGCGGCTGATCAGATGCGGTGAGATTAAAACAATCGACATCGTCGCCCACCCCGATCCGGAACGGCACCAGCGAGTTCAGTCCAAACCACGCCACCTCTCCCTTGGCATCAGCCGGTCGATTCACCGGAGAAGTCGTCTCCACCCACCAGGCAAAACCTCCGGATCCACTCTTCTTGTCCTCCCAATCACCCCCGCCATTCTTGCGGAAGGATGCCACCGAGAGCACCAGAAAAACTCCGGCCGCCAAAACGCCAACCACAGTAAGGCTCCTCGATGCCCGCCGACTCAAATTCACCTTGGCCATTCCCTCCGCAGTGAGGCTCCCAAGCGAACCTATCCTGGCCAGTCTCTTTCGAAAGACCGCCAACCCGGTCACGAGCACCCCGAAGCCAACCAGAAAAAAGGCTCCCTGTGCTCCCGCCGTGAAAATCATCGCCACTCCGCCCAACACCAGCAGGAGTCCAATAATCAGGAACCCGGTCGCCCACTTGCTCTTCACCCCGATCTGCTCTTCGGCTCCGGAATTCAGCCGCAAACTCGCACTCTGTTTGGCTTGCTTGCGGGTCGTGAGCCACACCGCGATGAGTGAAAGCTTCACAATCGCCAGCATCCCCTTGGCAATCGTCCAACCACTGAGATGAAGCTCAAAATTCGTCCCGCTTCCCCAGATCGAACTGATGATTTTGAGAACCAGAACGCAGAACACCACCGCAAGCAATCCGCCAAGAATCGTGCCTCCCAAAACAACAACAAAGGCCTCGCCAATCCGCCAATTCGTAATCTTCTTTGCTGACACCCCAACTGCCGCAAGGAGGGCCCCTTCTTCGGCACGCTGCTCGACATTGAAACGGAAAAGCATCGCCACCAAGGCCACCGCCGCAAGGATGAGGAAAAAACTCATGCTCAAAAAGAGAACCGCAAAGTCCACCGGCGACTTCGCGGTCTCCTTGGCTTCAGATGAAAAATTCAACACCTGCATGCCCGCCAACGAGGGCTCCAAAACTCCCCGTAGCTGCGCCGCCACTCCCTGCGCCTCACCCCCCGGCACACGGATTCCCGTCACCTTGCCCCAGCGGTTTGCCCACAAACTCTCCCCGGTTTCATGCGAGACAAAGGCCTTGGGCGTCCCTTTAAACTGCTCCCAGTAATCGTCGTCCTTGTCCCGAATCCGGGTCAAATCGAGCGGTAGTCCCGGTTCCCAATCGCGCGCGCTTTTCACATCCGCAACCCCCGGAAAATCCGGCATCCACCGTTTGTCCCGCGCCGGCCCGGCCATCGGAATAATTGCCTTCACCGTGAAAACCGCTCTTTCCTCCACAAGCTTGCTGCCGTCTTCCACCACAAAATAATCCATCGTCATTTCATCACCCACTTGCGCCCGCAGATCCTCGGCCAACCACTCATTAATGACCACCTCGTCGTCACCCGGTTGAACCGGAAGGAAATCTGCGGACTCCCCACTCACCGCTGTCACCATGGAGTACGGCGTTTCTCCGACTTCTGTCGCCAGCGTATTGACCAGATAAGTCAGCACCGGCTCTCCCGAGACCTTCTCCGCAATGCGCGGCTCCACAAAAATGCGTTCGGAACGAACTTCCACCCCACCGGGAACTTCCACGACCGAAATCCCATAGTCTGCCAGGGTGAGCATTTTCGCATCAAAGGGCGTCTTCTTGTTGAGGAGAAGCGCATTGGCCTTCCCCTCCAATTTAAGAACTTTTTGCAATCGCCCCAAGGGGAGAAAGACGGACGACGGCGGAACCTGCGTTTGCGCAAGACTGAAACGTCCAAACTCTCCCTCGCTGAGCACCTTCCCGATCGTGATGCGCAGCGAAGAAACTGATTCGCTTTCACCCGAAAGTGGGGCATCGCGGGACAAAAGGCCGGGCTTTTGAAGCCGCACCACCGCCGAATCCCCCTTCTTAAGATCCAGGGCCCGCGCCAAAGGTCCGCTAATTGCCGCTTCGCCGTCCTTCAAGGCGACGGAAGTCTCCTCGGGCGCGAAGTCCCAAAAGTCATCACTGATCCCCATCACCTGAACCTGGCCTTCCGCCCGGTCCTCAACATTAACCTGCCCTTTTAAGTAAATCAGGGCAGAGCCCCCATTCCGCATGGCGAGGTCCGCCCGAAAGAAACGCTCCCCACCTGAAAAAATCTTCGCCACCTTGCCCGTCCTTAACTCGGCGGACTTCGAGAGACTCTGCTGCACCGAGTCACCTGCCATGAGAGCCCCGAGAAGCACCATCGCCCCCACCGCAGCCCCTGCCAAAACACCCCAATACGCAGAGCGATAATAACGAATCCCTTTCCAAATAAATCCCCAGCTCTTCACGACCCAAAGTATATGGTCAGATCCCCAAAGGGCAAACCCAAGGAAGGACGGTCTCCAGACCAACCATAAACCAAGAGGGGCCACTGGAGAAAACCCTCCGCTCGAAAACTTAGCCCTTCCCTGCTTCCGGGAGGCCTCAAACAAACTCGGCTTCCAACCCCGCCATTCGTATTTGGAATGGATTTCTCGGTTTCTCCCATACGGTTCCCTCCGTCAGCCCAAACGAACGGCGAAGAGATCAACGTGAAAAGGGCAATCTTGAATTACTCCCTTCACCGCTTGAAACATCGTGAATGGGTTACTTCTTGGCAGCAGCAGCCTGCTCAAGAGCCTGAAGAGCTTCTTTTGGACCAAAGACTTCCGGCATGACGATCACCGGAGCACCCGGATCAGCTGGAGCAATGATGTTGACGGGGAGGTTCGCCCGGTCATATCGCTTCAAATCATCATTAATGGATTGCAGCTTGTTGGTATTGTCCGCCTTGATCAAAAGGACGTCTAATTCTTCAAGCTTATCGAGAACTTCCTGATTCGAGAACACACGGCTCTCGTTCACTTTGCAAGTCGCTCACCAATCGGCGGTGTAATCGAGCCAAATAATTCGACCCTTCGGTCGGGAAACCTCCATGACCCCGGGATACCATTCCTTCCAGGCCAGTCCGGATTCGGGTGGCTTGGCCGTGGAGTAGGCCCAGGTAATACCGCCAATTGTCATGAGTCCGGCGAGCCCAAATCCGGTGACCATGCGTTTGACCTTGGCAACCACCGGCGTCCCGTATCGACCATAGATGTAGACTCCGAGTCCAATCAAACAGAGGGCAAAGAGAAAGGAATTAAAATGATCGTCTCCCACCAGCTTCATGTATCCCTTCATGAAAAAGACAGCAGTGGCAAAAACGAAAAACGCCATCACTTGCTTGAACGTTTCCATCCATGCTCCGGGACGTGGAAGCTTTTTGATTAAGGAAGGAAAAAGTGAGAGCACGATGTAAGGTGACGCAATCCCCAGCGCAAAGACGGTGAAGATCACGAACTGAATGAGCTTGTTGTCCTCGGAAAGTGCAAATGCCATGACCGCCCCGAGAAATGGCCCGGAGCAAGGGGTCGCCACAAGTGTGGTCAATGCCCCCGAAAAGAAGGAACCCAAGTACCCTTTTTGGGACTGAAGTTCGCCCCCCACACTCGTCATGCTGGTTCCAATCTCAAAGACTCCGTAAAGATTCAATCCCATCAGGAAGAAAATAATGATCATCGTTCCAAGGAAAACCGGGTTGGCCAACTGCTGCCCCCAGTCGAGCTTTAGCCCGATGATAAAGGCCGCCAAAATCCACATCGTGACGAGTAGACCCAGCCCGAAGATCAAACCGTGAAATTTGATTTTCTTCTCGTCTTCTCCGGCTTGGGAAACGAACCCCATGATCTTGATGCCAAGGACCGGAAAAACACAGGGCATGAGATTCAGAATCAAGCCGCCAAGAAAAACGAGTCCAAGCGATGACAGGAAGGTCACTTTCTCCTCCTTCGCTCCTCCAAGGAGAACAATATCTGGCCGTGCTTCGACATCGTAAACCTCAAGACCGGCTTTGCGTTCCTCTTCGGTCGCTAGAATCAATTCCACATATCCCAAATCGGCATCAGGAGTGAGAGCCGCCTTCACCGGCACACTGGCCGGTCCAAATTCCGACTCAAAGGTCAGCAACCCGGTCAGAGTTTCTCCCACCTCCCCTGCATCGATATACAGTTCCTCGTTCCCCTCATTCCGCTTCAAGGTCAGCGATACCTTCTTGCTCGTAATTTCCACTTCCTGCGGAGCCTGCGAGTCGATCTGCTTGTCATCGGAAAAGAAATAAACCGGCTCCTTCACCTCCACACCCTCGGGGCGAATGACCTCGATTTTGATCGTATTACTCTTTTCGGTCACGATGAACCCCCACGCTGAGGCATCTTGTGGAAGCTTCTCCTTTGTCTCCGAGAAAAGCTCTTCATTCGCCCCGATGAATTCAGTCTCGTCTCCGGTTTTGACCGTGAATGCAAACTCCTTGTCACCCTGAATGCAGCTTTCATCGCACTCCTGCCAATTGAAGGTTCCCTTGATCGTAAATTTCTTCCCTTTCTCAAGATTCTCGCTGGCATCAATCTGTGCCACAAAGGTCACCACTCCCTCATAACCGTAGAGAACAGTATCAACCCCAGCAGATTTTGTTTTGATCGCAGTGGGCCGTGGAAATTGCAACTCCCCCGCCGTAAAGCCCTCCGGCAACTCCCAGTCGACGGAGGGTGGATCTCCCACAATCCCCGCATTTTTATAATAAGCATGGAAGTGAGGCTGGAGATCAAGAGTGAACGCGGCATCAAAGTAATCGCCCGGATCCACCGAACTGGCTTCCGGCGTGATCGTGGCAGTGGTTTCCTTCTTAGGAGCAAAGCCCCCCCCAAAGGGATCCTGTGCCGAAACAAAGGACGCAAATGCTAAGACGAAAAGAAAAGTAAGGGCTCGGTGCATAACTTGGTGTCGTGGATTGTCCATTGGAGGGAAGCAGGTGCGAGTTTCTTCCCGATTATTTTCACAAAGGGAGCGGTTAAGGGCAGCCCCTTTGTTCGGCCGCCGCCAGAATGGCACGATCCAGCCCATCCACAAGTTCGCGAACCGTCTCAAAATCAAAACTCCAAGCTGGAGCCTCCCCCTCCCTCCGGTACAAGCTCCCGCCATGCGGCTCACCGTGCACGGAAAGCACTTCCATCTCGATGGAAGACCGCACTTTCTGCGCACCGTCACCTACGGGCCCTTTCCTCCCGAATCAGGACATTCACCTGGGGCCGACTTCCCCAAAATCCGGCAAACCGGCTTCGACTCAATCCGCGTTTACGCCCTCCCGGACAAAGCCCTCCTCGACACCGCGGCGGAACATAACCTGATCGTTATCGCCACCCACGCCTGGGGCCATGGCTGCGACTTCATCAAAGAAAATCCCTCCCTCCTCGAGGAAGCCCGAAAGGATCTCATCGACTGGCTGGGCAAACACCATGATCACCCCGGATTAGGCGCGGTTTTAGTAGGGAACGAAATCCCCTCCGACATGGCCCGCTGGATGACCCCGTGGAAAGTCAACCGCGCGCTCGATGGCCTCATCCGTGCTGCCCAAAAGGCCGCCCCTGGCCTCCCTATCGCTTACGCCAACTTCCCCACCACCGAATATCTCGAACCCCCCTCCGCAGACTTCACCGCTTTCAACATCTTTCTTGAAGAAGGGGAATTACTCGAAAGCTACCTTCCCCGCCTCCATCACCTCGCCGGCGATCGTCCGGTCTATCTCACCGAATTCGGCCTCGATACCTCCCGCAATTCCGAAGAGGCACAAGCCGCGCTTCTCCCCGCCGCCCTCCGCATGAGCCGCAAAGCAGGGCTTTGCGGCATCACCCTCTACGCTTGGTCGGATCACTGGTTCAACAATGGCCGGACCATGGACGATTGGTCCTTCGGACTCCTCCGCCGCGATGGTTCCGCGAAGCCCGCCCTCTCGGCTCTTCATAGCACCGACTTGCCGGATCCTCTTCCGAAGAATCCTCCCCGCTTTTCCGTCATCGTCTGCACCCGCAACGGCGAAAATCGTCTCGCCGATTGCCTCTCAGCCTGCCGCGCGCTCGACTACCCCGACTTTGAAATCATTGTAATCAACGACGGCTCCACCGATCGCACCCCCACCCTCCTCGACCAAATAGAAAACATCCGTGTCTTTCATCTTGAACCCTGCGGCCTTTCCGCCGCTCGAGACCACGGGGCCGAACAAGCAACCGGTGAAATCCTCGCTTTCACTGACGACGATTGCTGCCCCGACGAACAATGGCTCACCTGGCTGGCGCGGGCCTACTCCGAAGGTGACTACGCTGCCATCGGAGGTCCTAATCTCCCCCCCAAACCGGATTCTCTCGGCCGCGCCCTCACCACCGCAGCACCCGGGGCACCCACCCATGTCATGCTCGACGATACCACCGCCGAGCATCTCCCCGGATGCCACCTCTCGGTGAAAAAATCCGCCTTCCAGACAATCGGCGGCTTTGATCCCGTTTTCCAAACTGCTGGTGACGACGTCGACTTTTGCTGGCGGCTTCGTGATGCCGGCTTCTCTCTCGGATTCTCCGGAGCCTCCTTCGTATGGCACCATCGTCGGGCGACGCCATGGAGATATCTCAAACAGCAGATGGGCTACGGGAAAGCCGAAGCCCTTCTCTACAAAAAACATCCCCATCGTTTTTCCGAAGGCGGCATTCGCTGGGAAGGCTGCGTCTACCGGGGCGTCGCACTGGGCATCGAGCCGGGCGACTTCATCTACTCCGGACCCACCGGCGAAGCGCCTTATCAAAGCCTGGGGCAACTTCTTCGGCAACCTATGCGCGGACTTCATCCCACCTTCGATTGTTTTCTCGCCCGCCGTCTCCTTTCCATCCTGACCTGGCTCCAAAGCCACCTCCGTCACCGGGCCCGCAAACGTAATGGCGGGCCCTCCGCCCGTGGAAGTTGGCCAAGTCCCCCACGTCAGGCTGATTACGCTGCGACCCTGACTTTCCTCAATTCGAAAGGCCTGGGCCGCCACGAACTCTATCGGCATCTTCTCTCCCATGGCTGGGAAGGCTGCGGAGACCCTGACTTCGACCTCCAACGCGGCGCCCTTAAACTCATCGCCGCCACCGAGCAGACCGGCACCTCCACCAGCCGGACCTTCGTCGGGCTCAACAATTCAGCTGCGAATCTCCCCGACCTTGTTGAATCCGCCGGTTTCGCCAAGGCATAACCCAGCCATGCGCACCACCGATTTCCACTACGAACTCCCCTCGGAACTCATCGCCTCCCGCCCTCTCGAAGATCGGGCGGCCTCCCGCATGATGCTCGTCAACCGTGCCAACGGCGAAATCTCCCACCACCACTTCAGCGACTTCGCCGACCTCCTCCCACCGAACCACCTTCTTGTCCTCAATGACACCAAGGTTATTCCAGCGAGACTCTTCTCAAACGACCGCAAAATCGAACTCGTCCGCACCAATGCCGCCGACCCCAACCATTGGTGGTGCCTCGTCCGACCCGGAAAGAAAATGAAACCCGGCCGAACCGTCGAAGTCGGCCAAAGTACGGGTACCGTCGTACAAACCAACGAAAAAGGCGAACGCCTCATCGAATGGGACACCCCACCCGACCTCGAAGAACACGGTCACCTCGCCCTCCCCCACTACATGGAGCGCGAGCCTGACAAAGCCGACCGCGACCGCTACCAAACCGTTTACGCCAAGGAGGATGGAGCCATCGCCGCCCCCACCGCCGGCCTTCACTTCACTCCGGAACTCCTCTCAAAGCTCGACCACACCTTCCTCACCCTCCACGTCGGGGTGGGAACCTTCCGCCCGGTCAAAGTCGATGATCCCCGCGACCATGACATGCACTCTGAGCGCTACCACCTCAGTGAGGAGGCCGCCACCAAAATGCAGTCTGCCAAAAAAATCGCCGCCGTCGGCACCACCGTTACCCGCGTCCTCGAGCACCTTGCGCGTGACCGTAAAATCGCCGCCTGCCATGGCGAGACCGACATCTTCATCTACCCCCCGTACGAATTCAACGCCGTCAGCGCCCTCCAGACCAACTTTCACCTCCCCTGCAGCACCCTGATGATGCTCGTCTCGGCCTTCGCCACCCGCGAACTCATCATGGAAGCCTACGCCAAAGCGGTCGAAAACCGCTACCGCTTTTACTCCTACGGCGACTGCATGCTCATCATTTAGCGGGAAGATCACGCGGATCTTGGATGGAGCTCCACCTCCTGCGACCGTTACCCAAACCACGACGTATTTCGAGCCCACCCCGGTTTCGGGAACATCCGTATCAGTCGTGACCGGCGATGAGGTTGCCGCCGGGTCCTCGCCAAATCCGGTCTCGCCATTGGTGGTGACCCATTAACAACACTCGCGGCGGGAGCAGTGGAAGCGAAGGCCAGAGCAAGAAGAGAATAGGAAAGCGGAGCCGCTTTTCTTTTGCCCCAATCATCCCATCGCTTAGTCTCCCGATGTGCCTCTTGACCTTAAATCCTTTTTCACCGATCCGGATTGGCACCATCGCTTTGACGCACACATCCTCGCCCGCGGAAAAAAGCTCTCTTCACCCCGCTTCCTCACTTCGTTAAATCTCGAAGAAGTTGACGACGGCTACCTCCTCACCGGCCAAGCGGACGACCACGACGCCGAAGTCAACCTCTGGCCGGAATCCAAAACCCATTGGGAGTTTGATACCTCCTGCACTTGCGATTTCGGCCCCTATTGCCCTCATGCAGCAGCAGCCATACTACGCGCCTCCCGCCCCAACACCCTCGCGCGCCTGTTGAGAGGAGGTGGCACTTCCCCACAACCATCCACCGTCGAGGAGACTCCAGAGCCGATTCAAAAAGACAAGACCAATTACAAACCGGCCTTCCATATCGAAGTCGCCGAAGAACCCGCCCGCACTCGTGTCGTCCAACTTCTCTTGCAAGCACTCAAGATGAAGCAACGCGAAACCTGGCTCGTGGCCCGCCCGGTCGTCCGCTACGGCCCTCACGAATTTCCCCTCATCAAAACGAGCCCCGAATCTCCAATTCAACGCGACAAAGCCGCCGAGTTTCGGGCCATCGAACAACTCACCAAGCTCGCGCTCACCAACCTCTCCACCAACCCCACCTACCGCTTCCTCCTCTCGCTCGCCAAAAAACAATCTTCCGAATTCTCGGTCGAAGGCTGTTGGTTTCCCGACCCCCACCTCTCCACACCCGCGATGTATTGGCCGTGGTTTCGTGCCAAGGCCGCCAAGATGCTCGTCGAACACGGATGGACTGTTGAGATCGATGCCGACTTCGGTCACGACGTTCATGAACTTACTGACGAGGAAATGAAGGCCTCCCTCGAACCCGCTCCCGGCGGTTGGTTCAAACTCTCCGTCGGCATCGATCTCGACGGCCAGCGCCTCGACCTCCTCCCCATCCTCACGAGCCTTCTCGATGGCGACACCATCGACCAGCTCCAGGAGTTGGCCGACGACGAACCCCACTTAATCTACCTCCCCAGTGGAGGCGCGTTACAAGTTCCCGCCGGGCGTCTCCGCACCATCCTCCACCATCTCGCTGCTCTCACTGACCCAAAGGTCCCTTGCCTTCACCCACTCGATGCGGCCTCCCTGATCGAAGCCGGAGCCCTCCCCATCGATCCCCCCGCTGAGCTTACTGCACTCAAAAAAAGACTCTCCGCCAAGGAATCTTCACCAGAGGAATTTGCCCCGCCCGAGGGCCTGCAAGCCGACCTCCGTGACTACCAAAAGACAGGCGCTGATTGGATAAGGTTCCTCGCCGATCACGAACTCAATGGCATCCTTGCCGACGACATGGGCCTCGGAAAAACCCTCCAAACCCTCACCCACATCCTCCGCCTCAAGAATGCCGGAGCAAGTGGGCCTGTTCTCGTCGTTGCTCCCACCTCGGTCGTTCCCAACTGGTTTGCCGAGGCTAAAAGATTCACGCCATCTCTGAAGGTCATCATCCTGTACGGCCCGCAACGACGAAAACTTTTTCCCCACATCCCTCACGCGGACATCGTCCTCACCTCCTTTGCCCTTCTGCAACGCGATGTCGCCGAGCTTAAAAAACACGAGTTCCAACTCGTTGCCCTCGACGAAGCACAGCACATCAAAAACCCCTCCGCCAAGGTCAGTCAGGCCGCCTGCGAACTTCGTTCCCGCCACCGCCTCTGCCTCTCCGGCACTCCGGTCGAAAACAACCTCGGTGAACTCTGGTCTCTCTTCCGCTTCCTCATGCCCGGCTTCCTCGGCCCGCTCGAACGCTTCCGTCGCAACTACCAGAACCCCATCGAAAAAGACGACGACGAAGAGCGCCGCGGATTCCTCCGCGCTCGCCTCGGCCCTCTCATCCTTCGCCGAACCAAAGACCAGGTTGCCACCGAGCTCCCCCCCAAAACCATCCTCGTTCATCCCGTTGACCTCAACTCTGCACAACGCGATCTTTACGAAACCGTTCGCGCTACCATGGATAAACATGTCCGCGACGCCATCGCCGCCCGCGGCCTTGAACAATCGCAGTTCGCGATCCTCGACGCACTCCTCAAACTTCGCCAAATCTGCTGCCACCCCTCACTCCTCAAGCTGCAATCCGAAGCCGTCCGCAAAGCGAAACGCTCCGCAAAACTGGAATACCTCTTCGATCTTCTCGACACCCTCTTCGCCGAAGGCCGGCGCGTCCTCCTCTTCTCGCAGTTCACCTCCATGCTCAGCCTCATCGAGGCCGAACTTAACATCCGACGAATCTCTTACTTAAAACTCACCGGCGAATCCAAAGACCGGGGCAAACTCGTGGAACGATTCCAAAACGAAACCATTCCCATCTTCCTCATCTCTCTCAAAGCCGGCGGCACCGGCCTCAACCTCACTGCGGCCGACAGCGTCATCCATTACGACCCATGGTGGAACCCCGCCACGGAAAACCAAGCGACCGACCGCGCCTACCGCATCGGCCAGGACAAGCCCGTCTTCGTCCACAAACTCATCTGCACCGGCACCGTTGAAGACCGCATTCACCAGCTTCAACAAAAGAAATCCCTCCTCGCCGATTCCCTTCTCGCCGGCGCCACCAAATCCACCCCAAACGCCGAGTCCCTCCGCGAACTCCTCAAGCCACTGGCTTGACGTATCAGATCTCGCTGGGACTCCATGGGAGAAAAACCGGGCCCGACAGAAACGATGAGCTCCCTCACGGGCTCTCGACTCTCACCGCCGAAGGCACTCTGACCCCAAAAGCCTTCTCCTCCCTTTTTAGCCCGGTTTGTGTCCTCAACAGGTTTCAATTTTTTTCGACCGCTCCGCACCATCTCTTCCCTTGGTTCCTTTTCTAATCAACAAAACCACTCTAATTTCTAGGCTGGCATCTCGTCGAATCACTTCTTGCGCAAATAAGAACTCGCAAATTCCAAGAGCACCCGACGAACCCTCACTTTGAGCCGCATCCGAAACAAGGCCTCTTGCGAAAGCCAAAACATCTCAAAGGTCGTCGCAACCCTTGAGATGTGTTTGGTAGAATCGCTTTCGCTATGAGTTAATCTCCCACCCTTTACGGTAGTCTTTGGTCAGCAACTTGTTCGCTGCTTCGTCATTCGTGATCTTGAAATTCTTTGCGTCCCAATCGAGCGCCTTTCCGGCACGGTGCGCCACGTTGCCAAGCAGGTTGTGTTCAATGAGAGTTCCAGAGTAGTCAAAATTGCAAAGAGTCTCACCCTCACCACGGCAGGCTTTGAGCCATTCGTTGTAATGACCTGCAGAAGGCGCGATGGTCTGTTCGGGCAGCTTGTAGTCTTTAAATTTGTCCGAAGGACTCAGGACATTTTTCCCATAGTCGGAAACAAGAACACCTTTCTCGCCAATGAAGGCCACGCCAATTCCCCATTTGTTGATCACCGTGTCTTTCCCAACCATGGGCTGGAGAACCGCGCTACGCCGTTTCATTCCTTCCGGTCCGTGATACCACTTCACTTTCACATCACCCGGATGGTCCCAGGTCACTTCCTGCCACGGCGCGGCAGCCACGAGATCAGGATCAGGTCCTTCCGAAACCACCCGCGTCGGATGCCTGAGTTTCAAGGCCCACCACGCAAGGTCGATGAGATGACTTCCCATGTCGCCCGGCACTCCATTTCCAAACTCCCAACGCCGGTTCCAGTTCAGGTTTCCACCCTTCCAGTATCCTTGATTGTATGCTCGATCAGCTGCCGGCCCGAGCCAAACGTCCCAGTCAAAAAAGTCAGGAATCGGCTGCTCTTCCAGAACCGGTTTCCCAATCGGATTGATCGAACGATTGCACCAAACGTGGGCTTCTTTCACCTTGCCGATCGCCCCCGCCTGGATCAATTCCACGGCACGGCGATACGCATTCCCAGCATGAATCTGCGTTCCCATCTGGGTCGCAATTTTACCTTTTTGTTTGGCATACTCTTCCTGCATCCACCGGGCCTCCTGTACCGTATGGGCAAGTGGTTTCTCACAATAAACATGCTTCCCGGCTCTCATCGCGGCGATCGCTGCAAGCGCGTGATGATGATCCGCCGTGCTAATGACCACCGCATCAATTTCGGGGTTGCTCACGACTTCCCGCCAATCAGTCGTTGTTTTGGCATTCTTAAACTTTGCTTGGACCGACTTGAGGACATTTCGGTTAATATCACAGAGCGTGTGGATGTTTTGGCTCTTCACTCCATTCAGGTTCGCACCACCACGACCACCTGATCCGATAATCCCAATATTGAGCTTGGAGTTTGGCGATTGGGCACGGCCCACGGAGGGGGCAAGCGCAGAGGCGAGACCGAGGCCGACAAATTTACGGCGGGATAATTCAGACTGATGTTGTTTCATATAGAGTGTCGGTTTTGTAGTGGAATTTGGTAAGGGTGTCGACCTGACTACGTATTGCAAAGGCATGATCTTAAAAAGAATCTCAACGAGCGCGGTCTTAGGGGCTGCCTTTCTTGGCCTGGGCATCTTTGCCGCCCAAAGTTTTTCAGATGAAAAGAAGGAGACCAAAAACCCTCAGCCGGAACTAAAAAAGGCCTTCATCGATGGCACCGGCCACGGATGGAAGGAGCTCACGGGCGATGATTTCGTCAATGTCAACTGCAAGCTCGACACGTGGCGTTGGGAGGGTGGTCACGCCTTTTGCACTGGTAATCCAGTGGGCGTAATCCGGTCAAAAGAAACGATCAAGAATTTCGAACTGGTGTGCGAGTGGATGCATACCAAAAGCGCTGGAAACTCGGGTGTTTTCGCTTGGGCCAGCCCGGCCTCCATCGAAAAGCTCGCCGCCGGAAAAGGCCGCCTTCCAGATGGCATCGAAGTCCAGGTCCTCGATCTCGGCTACGAGACCAACTGGGAGAAAAGCAAAGGCAAACCATCCGATTGGTTCACCTCACATGGTGATGTCTTCCCCACCGGCCCCGCCAAAATGAAACCCTTCCCACCCGTCGCCCCCAACGGAACACGCAGTTTCCCAACCAAGCGCCTCACCAATGGGGTCAACGAGTGGAATCACTACTACATCCGCGCCATCAACGGTGAGGTCCGCCTCTGGGTCAACGGCGAGGAGGTTTCCGGCGGAACCAATTGCCAACCAGCCGACGGCTACCTCTGCCTCGAGTCCGAAGGCTCCCCAGTCCAGTTCAAAAACATCCGTCTCCGGGTTTTGCCCTAGTGAAGAGTTGGCACTGGGCCAACTTAAGAGTTTCCCGTATTGAGGCCCCTTCTTCCCCTTCACCAGAGTAAAGGCACACTTTCCTTTGTCTTCCAAACCGTCTTCTATAGTCGGTTTGTTTGTTGGGAGTGAGGGTTGCAAACGAGTTTGAGAGGATCGAACTCAGTGCCAAGTGCGTGGATTGAGACTTTCAGTTGACCGGCAAGCTCTTCAACCCTCTTTGGTGAGGTCGCCAGCGAGATGGTGCCACATCGGCATCTTTGCCACTCCAGTCAAGGGTGGTCATAATATCGGAGTTGAAAAAACGCACGACAAGCGCGTCCCGCGGTAGATAGCCGCCCCGCCCGCCAAGTGGAGATAGGTGAAAAGAGTATGCTTCTCATTAAGCATCGGAGTCCTGCGGCTCCTTGACCTTCACAATCATCGCGGCTTCCTCAAATACCGACTTTGCATCAGGCACCATATCTGCACCCGCCGCGACATATTGCTCATTAGCATACGCCGAGCCTTCCCCTGCTCCGGATTGCACCACGACCCGATGACCACGCTTCACCAAATCAGAAACGTAACTGGGAATCATCGATACCCTGTTCTCCTGCGCTTTAATCTCCTTGGGAATTCCTACGATCATCTTCTCGACCTGTGGAGAAAATACCAATTGTCCGCAAAAAATATTTTGATGAGGATGAGATCCTCACGCCTTTCCAATCGCAAGGGAATCTAGCTTCAATCTGCGAGCCCAACGATATCTACCAGATCCGCTCATGCTTCCGCCATCCGCGCATTGATCAATCCCCAGCTTTTTACGCCCGATGATTCGGTCACCGAAGCCCTCGACTCGATGGGGCTCATGCAATTCATCATGCTCATGGCGCAGAAATTTCGCATCACCCTTGGACCGGAAGATCTGAATCGCGACGACTTCGCCACCCTTGGAGACCGCAGCGACTTCACTTGCTTGATTCATCCCGGCGTGTCCGCCTTCAGATAAAAGAAAACAATTGAGAGGCGGGCATTCTGGAAAATCTTACTTTCCGTTTAAAGGGTGCCCTATAGTCGGCTCACCCTTGAGAAACCCGAGCGAGGCAAGAAATCGGTCGGCTTCAAACACCGTTTCGTGATACTTCGATTTGTTAAAGAATCCATGTGGCTCGCCATCGTAAAGGTGAAGATCACAACGAGCGCCCAAGCCCTTCATGGTGTCACGATACTTCTCCCCTGTCGCCACCGGGATGAGATTGTCCTTGGTTCCCAGAAAAACGATCGTCGGCGGAGTGGTCTTGTCGAGGTTATGAAATGGGGAAATCTTTTCCCAGTATGCCTTCACCCGGTCATGACCGTAACCCTTCGGGCCATTGTCGAAGACAGGATTAAAGAGCACCAGAGCATCTGGGCGGGAACTCACCGTTCGATCTTCTCCTTCCTCGACAATCCCCTTTGTCGTCCCGATCGCAGCCGCCACATGACCACCGGCTGAACCACCGCCCGCGGCGATTTTCTTGGGATCGATGCCCAATTCACCGGCGTGTGCCCTCACCCAGCGGATCGCCGAATTTCCATCCTTCACACATTCAAGAGGAGACGTCTTGTGTCGGCTCTTCACCCGGTATTCCGCCGAGATCGCAACCATCCCCCGCGAGGCCAGATACTCGCTCTGCGGGTAGAACTGTGAAGGGGACCCGCCATTCCATCCCCCGCCAAAAAAGAAAACAATCGCCGGCCGCTGATCCCCTACCTTGTGACCATCCGGATTGAAGATGTGCAGTTTTAATTCATGCCCGCCGACCTTCTTATAGGTCTTCACGAGATCAGGCTGCGGTGCGCCCAGAACCATCCCGGCGAGGGCAAGAAATAGAAAAAGTGGTTTCATCATCTCTTTTCTACGGTTTGACCACGCGACTTCTTGAAGCTTTTCTACCAATCCCTAACCTCAAGGCATGCCAGAGAGCGAAACCGGCGATCCCTCTCAACTTCCCGGCTCGATTGAGGACGCAACCATCCTGCGGGCATCAGGAATCCCCCGCTTTACCTGAAACTACTCCCCCCGTTTTGGGCTGGGCCTCCCTTACCTTTCTTGTCGTCACCATCATCCGGTCCAACGCCCTCCGTTTCGATACCAGTTTCTTGCGATGGCTCTGGGTGGGCGCTGCCCTAAAACGCCGAAGCAAAGGGGCTGAGAACAAGCAGGATCGTGATTCGAACTTTTATTTTGGGCAAACACGACACTTCCCGCCAAATCCTTCGCAAAAATGGAAATTATTTTAGCGAGACTTCCAAACCGGGATCTCCTTACGGGGATTCTCTTTCGTGCGCGACGTCCCCTGCCAGGTCAGCCAAGCAATCACGCCCAAGGAAATTAAAATCCCCAACCACGCCATGACACGTCCCAACCAAGGCTCCCGTGGCGGTTCATAGCCCGTCAAGGCCGGACTTCGCTCCTCAACAAAGGGAATGGGATCTTGCTTCCGTACCTTCTTCGGAAGTCGCAGTTGCCTCACCGCCAATCCCTCCAAGAGCTTCCTCACCTCCGCCGTAGCGCTCTTCCCTGACCCAGGAGACCGCCCTGACGACCAATCATCGAACCAACGACCATAGTCGATGGAGAAAAGTGCATGAAGTTGGTCGTCTGGAGTTCTTACCGTCAGAATATGGTCCGGATCAAAATTCACCGCATTGGCAGAATCACCCAGATCCGCCAAGAGCGCGTGAAATTGTTTGCCCAGCATGCGGATTTCCTTTTCCTCCACCCTGCATTCACTCAGCGGCTTACCCTCCATCCACAGGCTCGTCACCCACGGGTAACCCTCCCCGTCCTCCTGTGCACCATCAATCACTTTGCGAAGATACGCATGATTCAGCGACTTTAACTTGCCGAGCGCCTGATCAAAAACCCCTGCTGCCCGGAGCCGTCCCACGGCATCTCCTTCCAGCCGTAAACGAGACAAGACCAGCGGCGTTTCATCCCGCGCCAACGCGCGATAAACCAACATTTCGGAGGTCTGGCTCACAAGGTCCTGGACTTGGAAGTGGCTTGGCATTTCTTAACTGTTAGGAGATACGCAAAGTATCTGCCAGTCCTTCCGCTCGTGCCAGAAAACCTTTCAATTAAGATATCAAAATCCCCTTCATGGACGATGCGAGCTCCATTCGATACAGTCGCGTCATGCAAGATCTTCTCCACGAAATCACCCTTCTTTCATCAACCTCCGCCACCCTCGACTGGGATCAGGAAACCTATGCCCCGGCACAATCGGTCGCCCACCGCGCCAAGCAACTCGCTTACCTGCAAGGCCGTATTCACAAACTCCAAACATCCGAGGCCTTCCGCGACGGCCTCTCCGCCCTCGATCCTGCCAACCAACGCGAACTCACCCACCGATACGAGCGCGCTACCAAACTTCCCCAAGAACTCGTCGAGCGCGACTCCGAAACCTCCTCCCTCGCCAAAGCCGCCTGGTCCGAAGCCCGCGAAAAAAACGAGTTCTCCACCTTCTCCCCCCATCTGGCCAAGCTCCTGGAAATCGCCCGCGAAAAGGCCAACCACTGGGGCTACGAGGACGAACCCTACGACGCCCTTCTCTCTGAATACGAGCGCGGTGCAAAAACCCGCGAAATTGCCGCCCTCTTCGATTCGATCGATACCGAGCTCGCCCAAATCGCCGCGGCCGCTGTCGAGGCCTCCGCCTCCATCCCCGCTAACTTCCTCCACGGGCCCGCTCCCATCGAAGCCCAGCAAACCCTCAACCGCGAAGTCGCCGAATCTCTCGGCTTCGATTTCTCCCAAGGCCGCATCGATACCACTGCTCACCCCTTCTGCACCACTCTCGGCCCCGCCGACGTCCGCCTCACCACCCGTTACGAGGATCACGACTTCGCCTCCTCCCTCTTCGGGGTCATGCACGAAACCGGCCATGGCCTCTACGAACAAGGCCTCCCCGCCTCCGACTTCCACCTCCCCTCCGGCCACGCCGTTTCCCTCGGCATCCATGAATCCCAATCCCGTCTCTGGGAAAACCACATCGGTCGCTCCCGTCCCTTCTGGGAAAAATGGTACCCCCGCGCCCAGGAGCTCTTCCCCCACCTAAGAAAGATCTCACTCGATGACTTCCTTCCTGCCGTCAACCGCGCCGCCTACACGCCCATCCGCGTCGAGGCCGATGAAGCCACCTACGACCTTCACATCCTCCTCCGCTTCAAACTCGAACGCGCCCTCCTCGCCGGCGAGCTCGAAGTGGCCGACGTCCCCGCCGCTTGGAATGACTCCTTCGAAAAACTCTTCGGCTTCCGTCCCAAAAACGACACCGAAGGCTGCCTTCAAGACATCCACTGGTCCATGGGCGGCCTCGGCTACTTCGCCACCTACTCCCTCGGCAACATCAACTCCGCCCAACTCTTCCAAGCCGCCCAAAAAGATGAATCCGTCTCAACCGCCTTCTCCAAAGGCGACTTCCTCCCCCTCCTCGCCTGGATGCAAAAAAACATCCACCGCCACGGCTCCACTCTCTTTCCGCAAGACCTCATGCAACAAGCCGCCGGCTCCAAAACCGACCCCCAACCCTACCTCACCCACCTCCGCAACCGTTTCACCCGCTAAGGGACGCGGCCGGCCCGGCCTACGTCAACATCGCCTTGGTCTTCAAGAGCATCCATGAAAACCTTCGCGGCTCTGCGTGAGCCTCCAAACTCAACCCATCTTTCCTGACAAAAAAATCCCTCCGCAAATTCATCCGGCGGGAGGTGAAGGGACTTCGAAAAGAGTCCACGAAGCTCGTCCAAAGGAGAGCCTAAAAATTAGCCGGCAAGTTCCGGGCCAAATCCCATCGCCGACGAAGGAGGGGCCCATCTGAGCATACCCGAAGAACCGTAGGTCGGCAGCCATTGGCTGACCTTCCCATCCAATCAAAAGAACCCTCCCGGGCGAGGGCTATTCGCCAGCGTCCCTACGGGACTCCAGATGGATTTTTTAAGATCCCTACTCCGTGGTAAAACAGCTCGTAGGGAGCCCTTCACCATTCA
Source organism: Akkermansiaceae bacterium (assembly GCA_026421245.1). Taxonomy (GTDB): domain Bacteria; phylum Verrucomicrobiota; class Verrucomicrobiia; order Verrucomicrobiales; family Akkermansiaceae; genus SW10. Next base: position 53,290 of record JAPKDJ010000011.1, read on the forward strand.
CGAGGTTGGCACCCTGCGGATTGGCCGCCCAAGCATAACGTGCTTTAGCGGGCTCCTTGAGCTCATCGTGCCAGAGAACCACCTTGTCATGATCGATCTTAGCCTTGGCCCAATGCCACTTGCCATCGGCCCCGGCGATTTCAAAACGCTGGAGCTCCTTGCCATCACGCGCTTTCAAACCATCGGCATGGTCGAAGGAAACAACAATCTTGCCGTCCTTCTTCTCCATTCCAGAATAAAGCGGCCCGGAGATCACGATCTTCTTGTTTCCGTAATCCTGCCCCAAGGCCCAGCGTGCGAGACGGTCACCGACATCGTGCTTGTTCTTAGGGTGAATGTCGGTGGGGTGGCCGATGTCGTTGATGACAGCCATACCGCTCTTGGGAATTGATTTCAGGGCGCGGCGCATTTCATCCTGCACCACCACCCAGTCGCTTTCGGCTCCCGGCTCGGTAGTCGGCTTCCTGAAGTTAGCAAGCTGCACCCAGTAGAAGGAAAGATCGTGCCCCCAGCGCTGACGCCAATCAGCGACCATGCAGCCGAGAAGTTCCTCGTATTCTTGCGCGGTCCCGTGGTTGGCATTGGATTCTCCCTGATACCAAATCGCGCCGCGATTCCCGTAACCCACAATGGGTGCAATCATTCCGTTGTAGATCGTGGAAGGCATGCTGGGATTTTTTCCCGGATCAACTGCCTTACGAGGCCCCCTAGGCTGACGACCCTTCTTATCCTTCTTCCATACCGCGAGCTTATCTCGGTAGATTTTCTGCTGCTTCTGAAACTCCGCTTCCGCCTTAGTAGGGTCAAACGCCGAAATTGCTTTGTGCTTGGCCGCGAGCAGGATCTTTCCTGCCGGGAGTTTCCTCAAGGCTTCCTCGCTGGTGAAGGCCTGAACAGGCTTTCCTCCCCAAGCACATTCCACAACCCCCACGGGAACCCCCAGTTCGGCGCGGAGACGTTTCGCAAAATAATATCCCACCGCCGTAAAGCTCCCGGTATTAGTCGGCTCGGTCGGAGTCCAGGTCCCCTGCCAGTCCTTCTGAGGCTTGTTCTCGGCCACATTGGCGGAAACATAAACCCGGAGAAGCGGATCGTTGGCGTTCGCAATCTCCTCCTTTGCATTGTCACTGTTCGAAACGCGCCACTCCATGTTCGACTGTCCCGAAGCAAGCCAGACCTCACCGACGAGGACATTTTGAATCACCTTGGTAGCACCAGAAGCTTCCACCGAGAGGTTACTGCCCTTCGCACTCGCCTTAAGTCCCTTCAAATCAACGTGCCAATCGCCATTTTGATCGGCATTGGTTTCGTGGCTTTTCCCTGCAAAAACCACTTTCACAGGAGCATTGGCATCCGTCCATCCCCAGATTCGGGCAGAGGTATCCCGCTGCAAAACCATTCCATCAGAGAAGATTTTCGGAAGCTTAAGACCGGCAACCGAAGGGAGAGCCGCAAGAAAGAGAGCGCTGAGAATATTTTTCATGGATGAAACGGTTCTCCGGATACGAATCCAACGTCCCCAGTCTTTCCGCTTGTCTTCTTGCGCTGAAGAAAAGAGGACTCCATCTTTTCCGCATGAGGCTTCCTTTCATCATTTCCGCCGTCCTATGTCATTCTTTGGTAGCAGCCCTCGTCCCGGCACCCCAGCAGGTTGAAGCGGGTTCCGGCCAATTGGTCGTCGACGTCCAGACCTCTGTCATCGCCCCCAAGAATCTCGCAAGCCACGCCGAGGTGCTCATCAAAGCTCTCCAAAAGACCACCGGCTATCTTCATCGCTCACGCACCCTTGCACAAATCGGGCGAATGCAAATCAAGCGTGCCATTCGCCTGGGCCTCGCCGCTTCCGAGAAAGAAGAATTTTACCGTCTCGAAATCACTCCCGAGGGCGCAACCATCACTGGCAGTGACCCCGCCGGCCTAATGCATGGTGTGCAGACTTTCGTTCAACTCCTCCCAGTCGCCAAAGAACCCTTTCCACGTGCCCTCATTCCAGCCCAGACCATTGATGACTGGGCTGAAACCAGACGCCGCATTTTCCACCTCGACATCAGCGCCCATCTTTTCCCCTCCGATGACCTGAAAACCCTCCTCGGCTGGCTCTCATTCCACAAAATCAACGAACTCCACCTCCAACTCAATGGCGATCACGGATGGCGTATGGAAAGCTTGAAGTTCCCGAGACTCCACGAAATCGGAAGTGTCAGATCTTCGACCCCCCCTTTCGGTGACCCGACCGGTAGCGATTCCAGTGAATACGGAGGATATTACACTCAGGAGAATCTTAAGGAGCTCGTGGCATACGCCGCCTCTCGACAAATCGAACTCGTTCCCGCTTTCACCTTCGTCTCCGGAGCCTCGGCCCTCATTGCCGCCTATCCCGAACTCGGTAAAGAAGCCGTCCCGGTAGCCGCCACCTGGGAAAAGCGCGCCATTGGTGTCCGACAAAACGAGAAAACGCTCCAGTTTCTCGATGCCCTCTTCGGCGAAGTTGCCGCCATTTTCCCCTCAAAAAGTGTCCGCGTTGAAGGCAACGACGACACCTTCCACAAGCAACTTGGAGCCCTCCTCGCCAAAAGAAAAAAAGAGCTCTTCGAGAGCCACTCGATCCCTACCACCAACTTCTCAAACTACAGCCGCCCCAAGGACGCCGAACTTTTTCTCTCTCCCAAACTGGAGGCGGAAGACGGCTTTAATCCGGTCAATAAGGTCTACCGTTTGCAATCAACCACAGCCGCACAAGCATCTTTACGCACACAATATGTCCCCGATTTTCCCAAACTCCAGCACCAGGTCTTTCCCCGTCTCGCTGCCTTCGCGGAGGCCAGCTGGAGACCCGCCGGAAGGCTAAACTACGAAGATTTTCGGACACGCCTCGCCGAACTCGCCGATCGCTACTCCTTGATGGGGATTAACGCCGCCAAAGTGTACGACCCGCCTGCCGGACCCCTCGTGGGAACCAAGATCACAGGTTCCATCGCAGCACGGGACCTTCATCAAGCCGACTGCATCTTTGATGGCAATAAAGATTCCTTTTTCTGGTCTGCCGAAGGACTGCAAAAAGGGGATCACCTCACCCTCGAGTTTCCCTACCCGGTCACCGGTGATGTCACCTTCGCCACCGGTCGGTCAGGGGACGCCGGCGGAGAAGTATCAGGCATCTTAGTTGATGGTGTCCTTGATCTATCTCCCGATGGCGAAGAGTGGGACGCCGCCACCGAGTTTTTCGATGGCCTTGCCTCTGTGACAGTCCCGGAGGGCACCAGGTTCATTCGCCTGCGAGCCACTGCCCCCCAGGATGACCCCTTGGCCCTTCACGAAGTCACGCTCTCCGAGGCCATCCTCATGCCCGTCCACAGGGAAACGCGGGACCTTCAACTCCCCGTCACCAAAGAAGAAATCCAACTCACGTTTAAGGCCAACTTTGCAGAGTTTCCCGAACTACGGGATGAGATCACCATGATTCGACGCACTTTTTTTGGTGAGTGGCTCCAGCTTTCAACCAGACTCGGACTCGCACATGATCCTAAAACCCCTCGCAACTTTGAAGTCAAACCGGGCGAACCGGGAACGCTGACCCCAGATCAAGCTCGTCTCTGGCTGATCAAACGTCTCGTGCCCCGGATTCAAAACTACCCCATCACCGCTCCACTCTGGTTCGTGACTGGAATAAGCTCCAGGCTCTATGGCGAAGTTCCTGCCAAACCGGATCGAAAGAAAAACCTCGCCGGGGGCCCCGAAACCGCCGCGTTTCTAAACTGGATCGCAAAGAAACACGGAGAGGAAATCCTCATCGCCATTTCCCAGGATTGTCGCTCGGAGAGATATCGGCTCTCTGTCTGGAAAACCTTCACCAAAAGCTCCCTCGAGGAACTTTCAGCGCAATATCAGGACGAGAAATAAATCCAGCATCACGCAGAAGTGCGATTGACACAGCATTTAAATGCTGTTGGTGCCTTCGCGTGTTGAACCAATGAGAGAGGACACCGAAGCGGTCAGGTCATTGCGCCAAGCTTCATGACACCCGAGTTGTTTGGGCCGCTCACGCCCTTTGTGATCACGGAAATCAGCTACGATCCGGCCACCGACAAGGCAGCCCTAACGTGGAACTCAAAGAACAACCGAATCTACTCCATCGATGCCTCCACTGCCCTCGAGTTATGGGTTGATGTCACCGGCAATGTCCCAAGCGATGGAGCGCCCACCACCGTCGAGCCTCCATCCCTCCTGGGTGAGGACCCACTCTTCTTCCAGATTCGCCAGACGAACTAGCAGGAAGGCCAAAGAATCCTAATAAAAAAACCTCGTGTCCTTTCAGACACGAGGGGGGTCTTTCTAAGAGAGGATATAAGCCTACGCATTCGGCAGGGTATGACCCTCACGATAGTGCTCACGGTCAAGCTTCGTGGCAGCCGCCCCGAACTCGCCGGTGAAGACCTTTCCATCCGTGGTTAAAGGAGCTCCCAGACCAGGTTTCGTCGCTCCAATTCCATTGGCCTCAAAATGGGTCATCATCCGGTCCACTGCATCAACAACCTGCGGATTAGTCTTTAAGGAAGCCTTGATCTGTTCAGCAGGCAGCTCTTTTCCAAGAGAAAGTGCATGAGCTCCGAGGTGAGCGAGGGCAGCCGAGTGGTGGCCATTCTCAGCATTATACATCGGGTTCTGTTTGCCACTGAGACATGCTTCAAAAAAGTTATGAATGTGGTTCTGACCACCCTTGAATTCCTTTACCAGTTTCCCATCCTTGTCGACCACCTTGCAACTCGCTCCATGTCCTCCAAGAAGTGAGCCGCCTTCGTATTCGATGACATTCCCAATCGTCACGCCCCGGTAATTCGGCATCCCGTGTTTCCAATCGAGGTCTTTCTTCGGCAAACCGCGCACTTCGAAAAGAATCGGCCCGGGCTTATGATCAATATAAAGGATCTGGGTGTTGGCGGTATTGCCATCGTCGTCATATCCGTAACGACCACCGATGCTCAGAATGGCCGGCGGCAAAGACATGGGATCCCCGAGCGCCCATCGACAAACATCAAGTTGGTGCGGTCCCTGATTGCCAAGATCACCATTCCCGTAGGGCGACTGCCAGTGCCAGTCGTAGTGAAACTGTTTCCGCTGGATTGGGAGCATTTTGCGAGGCCCCGACCAAAGATCATAATCAACCGTTTTCGGAGCTGCAACAGGGGCGGACAGTTTCCCAATTGATTTCCGTGGTTTATAACAAAACCCGCGGGCCAAAGTCAGTTTCCCAAGATTCCCTTCCTTGAGCCAGGCAAAGGCCTCGGCCCAACACGTTTCGGACCGTCGTTGAAATCCATGCTGAATCACGGTGCCATACTTGGCCTGGCCGTCAGCCAGCTTTTGCCCTTCCCAGACATTGTGGGAAACCGGCTTCTCGGTGTAAGCATGCTTGCCATTGGCAGCAGCAGTGAGAGCAATGACGGTGTGAGTGTGGTTGGCCGTGGCAATGCAAACGGCATCGACATTGGGATCCTCGCAAACCTTACGGTAGTCCTTGTAAGTCTTCAGACCCGTCAGCTTGTGACGTTTCTCCATTTCAGTCACCCGGCGTTTGAGTTGATCAGAATCAATGTCGCACAGACCAACAAGGCGTGCTTTTGTGTGTGATAAAACAGCGTTGATGTGGCTGGAACCCCGGCCCTTCACCCCAATCACCACCACCCGGAGTTCACCATTGGCTCCGGCGGCTCTGGCAAAGGGTGAAAGAAGGGAATAGGTTCCGGCAAAGGCTGAGGAGCGAATAAGTTGTCGACGATTCATGATTGGAAAAAAAAGTGAAAATTAGATACGAAAGAAACTTGGGGAGCTTGTCATCATTTTGAAACCTTGGAGGATTGATTCCAATAAATGATCACGTTCTTGGTCGCACGACCCGCCGCCACGAGATCAAGGTCACCGTCACCATCCAAATCAGCCGCTTTGAGATCCTCGCAAGCCATCTGGTTATCATCGATCACTGCATGACGTTTCCACTTGGTGCCCTCTTGATTCGTCGGCACATACAGCCGGATCCCCACCTTCTTTTCTTCTCCCGCTTTCTGACGCCATCCCGCCACCACCTGATCATACCCCAATCCCAAAAAATCCCCCGCCACCAGCGCGTGCCCCTGATTCAAACCATCATCAATCACGACCCGGTTCTTCGACCACAACCCCGCCTTTTCCTCAGGATTAATGACCACCTCGTTCCCGTGCATCGGCTCGATCGATGTGATAAAGCGCTTCCCGTTCGGCAGCTTCCCCAATCGCACCTCGCCCGCTCCCTTTTCTGTCATTGGCCTCGCCGTCCATTCTTTCCCCGCCGCCGGATAGAGCAAATGTACCCCTTCCTTGCACGCCACTAGGATACTCTCGCTCCCCGAATCATCCCACTTCACCGGATCGAAGTTGTGCGCCAAATGAAACCCCTTGTGGATCATAAAGGTCTTCCAGTCCTCCTCCGGCCGATACCCCAAAAAGTTGATCCCCTCGCCCTCGCCCCTCACATTCCCGGGCCCGTGCAAAGGCAGCACCGCTAGAAAATTCTTCCCGCCCTTCTCGGCCACCCAATGCATCCGGTGCACCGTCGGTTCACGATGCAGCGCCTTCGCATCCCGTGTCGCAAAACAATCCGCCGACTCCCCTAATGAAAACACCGCGCCACTGTTCTTGGTATCCCCCGGATTCCACTCCGCCCCCACCGCAATCTCCGCCTTACTATCCCCCGTGATGTCCTTCGCGCAAAGACAGACATGGTCCTTTCCTGTCAACTTCCCCGTTAACTCACGCTTCTCCCACTTCGGCCCGCGATATGCCATCGTGCGATCCGAATCCGCCAATAGAATATCCAGCTTCCCGTCACCATCCACATCCGCCACCGCAAGCCCATATCCAACCGTTATCTTGGCATCGATCACCTGAGCTTTAAATACCGCCTCGGGCAAGGCAAGCGACGACGAAACCAAGACAGCAGACAGAGCAGGAATTTTCATGCGCACTCCCACTATCATAATCCGCTCCGCATTTGAACGGATTTCCAATCTCCCCTCGTAATATCTTCATGCCCTTGGGCCGTGTCCTTCTCACCCTCCTCGCCACGACCTTCCTCGTGGCAGCTTCCACGCAGACCTTTTTCAAGGAGCATTGCGTCAAGTGCCACGGCCCCAAAAAGTAAAAAGGCGACCTCCGCCTCGATACTCTCGCGCCCGATTCCGATGACTGGCACCTTGTCCTCGAAGTCCTCGAAAACGGCAACATGCCACCAAAAAAAGAACCCCGGCCCGATGCCGCTAAACTAAAAAAGACCATCTCATCCCTCCTCAATACCATCGAGCCCCCCCTCGCCCTCCGCCGCCTCAATCGTGTCGAATACGAACTCACCGTCCGCGACCTCCTCGGAATCGACACCTCCCTCGCCGACCTCTTCGTCTCCCACCTCCAACACCTCGAGCTCGAAGCCGACAAATTCGCCACCGGAACCCTCGAAGGTCTTCATTGACCAATCCCTCGTATTTTTCCCCCACCAGAGGAAGTTCCGCCGAAATCACAGCCGTCCTCGCAGGATTAAGACCATCCGGTAGATCATCGCCGGTTTCAAATTCATCACTGAAATCTACACCTGCACATGGCGCCGCCAGGGCAAGTAACGGCAGGAGAAAGAGAGATTTCGTTTTCATGCCGATTCTATCAACCTAGATCTCAATTTTTTGAGGGGTAAAGAATCAAACTGTTAGGGCCAATTTCTTCCCGAACATCACCGCCCCTGTTTCTTTTTCATCTCTCGGATTGGAACTCGGAGCCGAAACTAGTAAAACCGGCGGGAGCCTGAATGAAAAAACCCGCAATCAACAATACCCGCCTAGGCATTGTGACCGTCATTCTTGGCCTCATCGTCGCCGTAATCAGTTGGTCTTCATCCCCCAAGAAAAACGAATTCCACCTACACGGCCTCGAACGGGAGGGTCGCGTCCTCAGCGGCAACCAGTCCCCCACCCCGTCCCTCCGCATCTTCACCAACGCCTCGTCCGACTCCATCGACATGCAAGTCGTCGAAGTCACCGTCACCCCAGAAGAATTTGAAAAGGCTCCCGTTGGCACTCACCTCTCACTCCTCGTCCTTCCCGGAAATCCACCGCGCGCCCGCCTCAATACCCCCGCCAAAAGTGCGCCCTCCCCAACCGGCCTCGTCATCGCCTCATTCTTCACCTGCATCGGAATCTTCTTCCTCTGGCTCGATTTCCCCAAAAACAAACACGCAAAAACCAAGCTCCCAAAACCTCCCAAAGAAACCACCAAATCACCCCCCCCCGCTCCTCTCCTAACCATGGAAAAGGTCCCCTTCAAAGATCCTACCCTATACGATGGCATCTTCGAATTCTCCTACGCCGAAGAAAAAACCAGCATTGAGATGCCCGACGGAACCTCCCTCCGTATCAACCAATACTGCTCTCTCCCAAAACTGACCCAGGTCCTCACCGATCGCGATCTCGTCAAGGTCCTCCGCACTGCCAAAAGCACCTGGAAAATCCCCAGGGTCACTGGTGGTCGGAAAATCCTAGTCCAACTCATCAAGAACCGGAAAGTGACCAAAGCCGACCAATTCTTCATCAATGGCGAACATCTCGGCCTCCTCTTCCGCGACGAGGTCGACCACGGCCGCTGGCATGCCTGGGTCCGTGGCCTCTGGAAAATTTCCCCGCTCAGCAAGCTCTTTGCTGACCTCGTTTCCCGCGACGCCGCCCGCTCCCGAGATGCTGCCAACGAAGTCCTCCACCACAACGAAATCCAACTTCTCACCGCACTCGCTCCCGACGCCGACCTCATCCGCGACGCCGCCAAACACACCCCACGCGACCGACGCCGCGACGATAACCGCCGCGCCATCACCCTCGCCGCCGACATGGTTGAAGCCCTCGGCGAAGGGAATTGCCAATGCCACATCTACTCCGGCAACCCCGACTTCTCCCCCGCCCAGCTCGTCAAAAAAGAAAAGTTCACCAAAGTCACCCCGGATGAAGTCGGCTACATTCAAATGGCCGACATCAACCACGTCGCCTGCTGCCAATGCAACCGTGAATACAAAGTGACCGGAAAGATCGGAAGCCACATCCCTAACTTCAAATGGGAGCCAAAAACCACGGGTTCCGCAAGCCCCGCCTCTCCCTTGGAAAACTCATAACACCACCGCACACGCGGTCCATCAGTTTTCACACTTGCCGTAATGAGCGCACCCTCCGAAGAAGCACCTCAAGACAAGTGGAAACTGAAAAAAAGGAATTTCAAATAGCGGCAACTTCAATTGACTTACCGTTGAGAACAAGCTTTTTTGCCCACTATGATAAAACTTCTCCTTCAGATCATCTCCTCATTCTGCGGAGCGGCTATTCTGGCCCAATCCCTGACCCTGAAAATTGAACCAGACCCCGGAACCGGCGGTCAAAAGCTGGAGCTCAATGGCAGCCAGACCCCAGGCTCAAACCTCCTTCTTCAATTAAGTCACGACGCGCAAACCTGGTTTCCCATCGCAGGAACCCGGGCTCTCCCCTGGCAGCACTTCGATACCGACCCCCTTGACCGGACCCGTGGCTTCTATCGCGTCACTCAAAATCCCCTCGTTCCAATCTCATCGCACTCAACCTGGCGAAACACCGTCACCCTCCCCGACGACTCCTTTCGCTCCAATCCTGTCCTCACCGGCTTCGGCCAGACCGAAATCCGCTGGATCAAATTCTCCATCATTCTCGACAATGCCCCCACCGTCTACTTTCAGGACGGCAACCACTACCAATTCCACTACAACTTTGCAAACGGACGCCTCGATCCCTTCACCGGAATTTCCCTTGCTGATTTCAACGCCGCCTCCCTTTTCCCACCGGAACAAGAAATCGTTCTGGGGGCTCTTCTTTTTGCGCCCGCTCACAAGGAATTTGCTTTTGAATTCGTTGGTCAAAAATCGTACCCGCCCGAGATGTTGCGCTACCTCTACGAGATCGTAGAGGCCGCCGTCGAGCGCCCCGATGATTGGTCTGGTCGGTATTTCCCCACCTTCGAACAGGCCGAAAACGCCCGGGAAAATACCGATTACTTCCAGCGGAATCAAATTGCTCTCGGCTCCATCGCCCGATGGCAAAACGCCGATGCCTGTTACTCCTCCGGTTGGGCCCTTGGGCGACTCGTCTTCGTGCCGGGTGCGGAGATCGACGAAGCCTTCCTCAACGGTACCCTGAAAAGCACCGACATCCTCATCACCGACGGCGTTCCCGCTGAAGTACCTTACATTGCCGGCATCATCTCCACCTCTCCCGGCACCCCCAATTCCCACGTCGCCATTCTCGCCCGTTCCTACGGCGTTCCGTTTGTCTACCTCTCGGACGGAGCGGATGTCGAAGCCACCCTCGCTCTCGCCGGGCAAGACGTCGTCCTCCGCGGTGCCTCGCAATACTCCGGCGAATGCAATGTTGATGTCTTTGCCGCCAGCAACGTCAACCCCGGATATTACGCCGCCATTCTGGATCTAAAAAGCACCCCGCCCCTGGATCCCACCCCTCGCGAAAACCGTGGCTCTCTCACCATGGATGTCGCCGCCGCTATTCTATCCGACATTCGATTCATCGGAGGCAAAGCCGCCAACTTCGGCCTCCTCCGCCAAACCATCCCCGATTCCTCGCCCACCGCCATTGCCTTTACCTTCGACCTCTGGGACAGCTACCTCACTCAATCCATCGACGGCACACCTCTTCGCGATCTCATCTCCACCCGGCTTGCCGGCCACACCTGGCCACCCGATATCGCCGCTCTCGATGCCGATCTCACAAGCATCCGCGACCTCATCAAGGACAACGCTGATTTCTCGGCAATCCAAAAGAGCAATATCATCACCATCCTCCAAACGGCCGGATTCGATCCCCTAAAAAATCTCCGCTTTCGCAGCTCAACCAATGTCGAAGATTCAGATCAATTCATCGGAGCCGGCCTTTACGATAGCTACAGCGGCTGCCTTCAGGATGATCTCGATGACGACGACGATGGCCCCTCCCACTGCGATCCCACCAAAGAAAATGAACGCGGCGCCTTTCGTGCGATGCGAAAAGTCTACGCCAGCTTCTACAATCTCAACGCCTACCTCGAACGACTCCGCCGCGAAGTCGATGAAGACCAAGTCGGCATGGCCCTCCTTGTTCACCACTCCTTCCCAGATGAAACCGAAGCCGCGAATGGCGTCATTACCGGCCGGTTCCAACCATCGGGCAGAAACTTCTTCCTCTTCAGCGAAATCGTCACCCAACTTGGCGCAAACTCCGTCACCAACCCCGATGGCAACAGTATTCCCGAACTTGTCGAAACAAACTGCTACAAAGGCAACGCTGACACCAGCTGCAGCAACTTCTTTCAGGAACGCTCCAGCCTCCTGCCCCTGGGACAATTCTCCATCATGGACTGGGATGATGACTACAGTAATTTAAACTCAAAGGCCCTCAACGTCGCCCGCGCCTACCAAACCGCTTCCCGGATCGATCGTTTTACGCTCGAGTTTGAATTCAAAAAGCTCACCGATGGATCCCTTGTCATCAAACAAGTACGAAAAATCCCTGAGATCGATCCCTCCGGCTCCAACGACCCTGCTCTTGTGAATCGTCCCGTCACCTTCGAGGTCTTCCAGGGCGAAGCCGCCGACCTCTTCTCCAACCACAACCTCAAGCTTCGTCTCGAAACCGAAACCGCGAGCCGCATGCTCGATTTAGCAAGCGCTCCCACCAGCTTCCTTACCAAATCCGATTGGCTCCATCACACCGAAGGAAGCATTCAGGAAAAAACCGGAGCCGTGCCCTCCTGGAATAACCCAGGCTTTGCCATTCGCGATTTCTTCGGACGTAACTTCGCCGTCAATTCGTGGACCGAAACCAACTTCAAGGGCGGAAGCACCGATCTCGAATTGCGCTTTCAAATGCCTTCCACCAATGAACTTTCCTCCCAACCAATTCGAATTCTCGGCGACTTCCGCACCGAGTTTCATGCAAACTTCACCGAACCGCAGTTGACCTGGGAATACCCGGCCGGGTTGACCACAACAACGTCACAAGTTGTCATTCTGGTTCCAAGCGTCACCGATCAACCACTCCCTCCCGGATCAACTCTACAAACCAGAAATCATGAAGCACAGTCGGGAACACAAGTTGAGATCAACTTCTACTGGCCGCCCGCCCCCACCGGCCCTACCGCCGGCTACACCGCACCCCTTCAAAAGTGGGACCTAACCACCATCTCCGGGCTCACCACCACTCCATTGAAACTCCGCGGATATTTCTCACAAACCTACCGTCCCGGCCACCATAACTTTAGCGAGGAATTCCTTCTCGAACCACGCCTCGAGGAGGGAATCAGCCCTACCACCCTTACCGAACTCGGAGCCCTCGACATCAAGCAAATATACCTTCAGTTCGGAGGTGCCATTCCAACCTTCAAAGCCATCGGCTTCGATAACCGGGTCCGCGACTTAAACTAGTTGAGCTTTCCGACTTGATATCTTTCTTTGGAGCCAAGGGCTTCCGTCGTTCCGTCGGGACTCAGATGCATTCCCTCGCCCCGGACCTCGATAAACTTCGCAATCGGAGGCTCCTCACTCAGGGATTCCACCAACTGCAACTACACATTCCCCCTATCCAAATGAGTCAACCGCACTCCCACCTCATCCAGAACTTTGCTCAGCAAAACCGGAAGCCTCAAAGGGTCTCGATAAACAGTGCGTGTCTCTTCTGTGTTCTTCCCTGCAATAGCAATGTGATCAAGCTTTTGAAACATCCCCGATCCTGTTAGACACATCGCGACGGCGCAAGCTGACATCATTCATGAGCGAAGAAGCCAGCTTCCACTGAACCTCTCGGATTTGCATGACCCATCAAGACCTCCTCGCCAACCTTCCTCCCATCCCCACCGACGACCTCCTTCCATCCATCCGGGAAGCTCTGGAATCATCGGAACGCACCATCGTCGTCCTCGACGATGATCCTACCGGCACCCAGACCGTCTTCGACGTCCCCGTCCTCACCCGCCTCGATGCTGACTCCATCCGCGATGCCATCGATGAAGCCCCGCCCGTCCTCTTTCTTCTCACCAACTCCCGCGCCCTCACCGCCAAAGAAACCACCGAACTCCACCAAAATCTCGGCAAGATCCTCAAGGAATTCTCGGATGACATCATCGTCATCTCCCGTTCCGACTCCACCCTCCGCGGCCACTTCCCGCTCGAAACAAACATCCTCCGCGACGCCCTCGGGATCCCCGAAGCCCCGACTCTTTTCATTCCCTTCTTCGAAGCCGGCGGTCGCCTCACCGTCGACAACACCCACTACGTTGTCGAAGGCAACACCGCCACTCCCGCCCACCTAACTCCTTTTGCAAACGACAACACCTTCCCCTTCTCCCACTCTCACCTTCCCGACTACATCGCCGAAAAAACTGGAGCCCCAGTCGATGTCCAGAGCATCTCACTCGAGGATCTCCGTAGCGGAAACGTCGTCGAAAAACTCGCCTCCCTCCCCGACTCCTCCACTTGTATCGTCAACGCGACCTGCCTGAGAGATCTCGACTCCCTCTCACTCGCCCTCCACCAGAACAAACGTCGTTTCATCATCCGTTCCGCCGCCTCCTTCGTCCAATCTCTCGGCGGTATCACAAGCAGACCTCCTCTTGACCCGTGGCAAATGCAGGACCTCGCCCCCAACCCCAACGGCGGTCTCATCATCGTTGGCTCCCACGTCCCAAAAACTACCACACAACTTAACCACCTCCTCGAAAACTTTCCCAACATCACCGCCATCGAACTCAACGTCCCAGACCTCCTCAATTCAACCTTCGATGCTCAAGGCACGGCGTTGGACATTCAAACCGCTCTATCTTCTGGCAAGACCGTCGTCCTCTTCACCTCCCGTGATCACATTGATGGCGAAGACAACCTCGTCATTCCCAGGACCGTCTCCCAAGCCCTTGTCTCCATCGTCCGCTCCATCAAAATCCGCCCCAAGTTCCTCATTGCCAAAGGAGGCATCACCTCCTCTGACATCGCCACCGATGCCCTCGGCGTCAAGCAAGCCATGGTTCTTGGCCAAATTCTCCTAGGCGTCCCCGTCTGGACCATCGGAAATGAAACCCGCCACCCCGGCCTCGCCTACATCATCTTCCCCGGCAACGTCGGCGGAGACGACGCCCTCACTCAAGCCTATCAAAAACTCACTTCCTGAAAACCTCCCCTCTACACCGCAAAACTCTGCGGCCATCTCCGAATCCTTTCTCTATTATACGGCCCAACAACGTCCTGAGTGACAGCGTGAGACCGCAAACACGCCGCGGGGCTCTCTCCTATTCCGATGGCCTCCGATTCTTTAGAATCATTCTGGTCCCAATTACAATGATCGCCAAGACAGCCAAAATCGGTCCAATAAAGTAGGTGCTCAAACAACGGATTACGGCGTCCATACCTGAAGAATCGACAGACTCGGGCCCAAGCCCATCCCTCAGAATCCAAGCGAGCGGAAGTCCAAAAACGAGGAGGAAAAGAAAGAGTCCCGTAAATAGTGAATGGATTGCACCCGCCAATTCATGTTTCATGTCGAAGATCATTCCATCCGATTGCGAACTCTGTGTGAAGGTTCGATGAACTTTTTATGATTTTCTTTTCCAAGATGCTATCGACTACGCTCACGGAGGCCGTGGAAACAAAGCGCCGCCCACAGCATTGCAACCCTCCATGTCGAGAGAGTATGCACTCTAAAACAGCCAAACTCTGATGTTTTTCGTACTTTCAATCCTCAACCATCGACCTTTGGAGAGGCGTCTTTTAAGGCAGCAACTTATTCGCACACACTGTTTACGCTCTTCATTCAGTTGAGGCCGCTGGAACGGCGCGAACCCAATCCAGAAAGATCTTGTGTTGGTCGGCCTGGAAACGGTTGATGTCATCCGGGGCAGACCAGGTAATCGTGTTCCTTTCCCCGCGCAAGCGCCGGATGGTTTCGGCTATGGCGTCAGGATCGGCGAAGCGGTCGCGCTTGGGCGTTACCAAAAGGCAAGGCCTGCGCGCAACGAGTTGAAAAATGTCCTCGTAATCCAGCGGCAGCTCACTTTCCCGGCCATGGTAAAGTCCAAGGCGTGGTGCCAGGGCGTGCAACTTCCACAGCCGTTGATTGGTTCCAAGGCGCATCGGCGTCCAGCCGCTAAAGCAAGCCGTGCCAGCGACCCGACTCTCCAGCGCTGCCGTATACATCGCGGTCAATGCGCCAGCTGAATAACCGAGAAGAAACACCCGGTCGGGATCCAATTGGGGAATCGCGGACTGGGCAACACCCCTGCCCTCAACCGCGAAACGGACGGCAGCCCGAGCGTCCCACACCATGCGACCGAGCCGTGACCAACGAGGGTGCCGATCGTAAAATGTCGTCCCCTCGGTAAGACGCAAGCCGAAGCCACACTGGTCATAGGCGATGACGGCGTAACCCTCTTGGGCCAGTCGATGGTAAACCGTCGTTCCTTGAACTCCGTAGCCTTCGTTGTAGCCACTGTGATAAGAATAGGGATGAAGCCACACTACGACCGGAGCAGGCACTGTGATCCCCGCCTTGAAATACAGGTTTCCGCGCACGCCATCACCAAAGCGGATGGGGACTCGACGGACATCCGGGGGCATCCAGCGATCATGGGTCATCAGGGCAGATTCCTCCTTCGTGAGGAATTTCGGTTGGTCGATCTCGGGCAACAACTTCGGCGTCTCGCCCAACACCCAGTTCAAGCGGTCGAGGACTGCTGCGCTTTGGTCGACACGCAAACTGGCGTCGTCCTGCCGGTCACGCCACCTTTCCCAATTAAAGTCATGCAGCAGTTTCTCGGGAAATTCTTCGGGACGAACCGAGCCACGACCAAAGGAAAGATCGATCCAATCGAGGTTGCGTTTGCGGTCCGCAGCGGAAATGCGTTCAGGACCCACCGAACCATGACCGCCCGCTCGATAATCAATTCGTAAGTTTTGTTCCGCCTCGAGAAATCGATAAATGGTTCGACCTTCGAGATACGCTTTTTCGGCGGCAAAGGTCGGCTCTGATCCGTCGTTGTGCGCCGTATGAATCAGACACCGTCGCGGTGCAATCAAGGCGTACCAACCGTGCGCGTCGATCGGCAATTCATGTTCGCGACCATGAAATTCCCGCAACGAGGGCAGGAACCATTGCCCGGGAAAGTCAGCAGGCGCTTCGGCGAAGCTGTTGCGGCTGGTAAATCGGTAGGGGGAGGAAGCCGGCGAACCCGGACTACGGGCCACGACGCAGGCGATGCGGGTATCGAAGGCCGCGGCGATCATGGCCTGCTTTCCGTAGCGCGAGAACCCGATGATTGCGATATGCTTCGACTCGATTCGGACAACGCTCTCTTCGCTCAGCAGATAGTCGAGACAGCGACTGGCCAGCCAACCCTTGGCGCTGATTTCAGTCCAACTTGCTTTTGGATATTCGTGGCGAAAGGTCTCCCAAACCTTTTCGTAGCCTGGGTAGTTCTTTTCCCGGTGGTGGCTGTCAACACCGGGAAACAGGCAAACCGCATAACCGCGGGCCAGCGCGTCTTCCGCCCACAACAACTGGTAATCTTTTGGCGCGGTCAGCAGAAGTGGAAACGGTCCTTCGCCTTTTGGAGCCCAGATCGCCATTTCGAACGATGCCCGACCGCGGGTCGTCAAAGTAACGCGAATGCGCCTACGCCTCGAACCGTCCTCCCGGATTTCATCTGAGACAATCTCCGCCCCGGCAATCTGTGGCGTCTCGGAAGGAAAGGACCCGATGAAGTTTTGAGTGAGCAGGGAGCGAATTTGTGCCCGTCGTTCCTTCCAGTCGCCCGGTGTCCTGACGCTACGGCCATCGAGGAACTCAATTAGGGGCGGCAGATCCATACGCGGGTTGGACTGTCCTTCCGCCATCGCGAGCGGACATACAAATACGAGCATTTGTACAATGACCAAAATGCGGGGAACAGCGCTTCTCATAATTCTTGTGGATGTTAAGGGCCTGCTCGCGTGGGGTCAAACCCTCCACTCCGCAGCCAATCAAGGGGCGTTCGGCGCGCCCGATTGGAGGAAAGTTCTTGGTTCTGCGGCTACCGTTTAAGCCCAAGCTCCGCAGGAGAACCTTCCTCTTACGCCGGTCCGAAGTGGATGCCGAGGGTCTGACTGAACTGCATGAGCTTTTTCTTTTCCCGCGGATCGATGAGGACGAGCGAGGTCCCTTTTTTACCGGCCCGAGCGGTGCGACCGCTGCGGTGAGTGTAGTAGTCGATCTGCTCAGGAAGTTGGTGATGGACCACGAAAGAGAGGCCTTCGACATCGATACCACGGGCGGCGACATCAGTCGCGACGAGGAACTGGGTGCGTTCTTTTTTGAAGGCGCGCATCACTTTGTCACGCTCAAGCTGGGTGAGATCACCCTGGAGAACGCCAACGGAGTGGCCGGAGTGGCTAAGCTTTTTCCCAAGGATATCAGCTCCATCTCTGGTGCGGGTAAAAATGAGGCCACGTTTATCGCCCTGACGGTGGAGGAATTCGTCAATGAAGTCGGTCTTGTCCTCTTTGACACAGACGGCGTAGCGGTGGTCGATGTTACGGTTGACGACGTTCTTGGTGTCGATTTTGACCGTTTTGGGGTCGGGCGACATGCAGAACTTGACGAGGTCGCGGATGACGTTCGGGAAAGTGGCGGAAAAGAGCCAGGTGGCTTTACGCGCTTTGGTGAGATCGATGGCTTCTTTGATCTGATCCTTGAAACCCATGGAGAGCATTTCGTCGGCTTCATCAAGAATGAGGTATTGCACGGCATCAAGCGAGACAGCCTTGCGCTGAAGGAGGTCGTAAAGGCGTCCGGGAGTGGCGACAAGAACGTGGGTGGGCCGTTGGAGGCGGGAAATCTGGACCTCGATTTTGTCGCCCCCGGCAACCACTTCGAGGAAAATGCGTTCTTCGGCATACTTGGTGAATTTGAAAAGGGCCTTGTGAATTTGTTTCGCAAGCTCGCGGGTCGGGGCGAGGATGAGGACTTGAATTTGTTTCTTTTTGGGATCGATCTTGGTGAGCAAAGGCAGCCCAAAAGCAGCGGTTTTTCCAGTGCCAGTCTGGGCCTGGGCCACGAAGTCGAATCCCTTTTCCATGAGGTAGGGAATGGATTCCTTCTGAACCGGGGTGGGTTTGTGGATGCCCAGTTCCTCGAGGCCCTGGATAAGGTCGGCGGGAATGCCGAGGGATTTAAAATCGCTCACAGTTCCTCCGGTCTAATCGCGGAGCCGGAGAAAGCCAAGCCCACTGATTGACAGGGATTGAAATAGGAGAGGGGGCCTTGGCGTAAAGGGACCACTATGCGTTTCGCTCTCGTTCTCATCACACTGATTTCCACCCTCTCCGCCAAAACCACCTTCAAGGTCTTTATTCTGGCCGGTCAATCAAATATGGAGGGGAAGGCTCAGAATAAACTCCTTGAATATCAGTCAACTGCGCCGGAAACAATGGAACACTTTGTCCATCTGCGAAAGGACGGAAAGTGGATCGAGCGGAATGATGTCCTGATCAAATATCTCGACCGCCACGGGAAACTCACCATCGGCTACGGATCGCGCGATCGGACGGGGGTGGAGCTGGAATTTGGCAACACGATGGGCGATCATTTCAAGGAACCGGTGCTTTTGATCAAGACAGCCTGGGGTGGCCATTCTCTTTACCAAAAGTTTCGTTCACCGGCGGCGGGACTTCCTTCGGAGGAGAAACTGCAGAAGGAACTCGAAAAAGCACAGGAACGTATCAAAAAGAACAACGGGAAACGAAAGAAGAACGATTCGCTCCCAACGATGAACGACATCAAGGCCGGATATGGCGTGTCGTGGCGGGAAATGCTCAAGGAGGTCCGTGAATCCCTTGAGAACTACGAAACTCTCTTCCCAGCACTGAAAGGAGCCACTCCAGAGATCGCGGGCTTTGTTTGGTTTCAGGGATGGAATGATCAATACAACGGTGCCGAGACCGAATATGCCTCAAACATGGAACACTTCATCAAGGACGTGCGGAAAGAATTTAAAACACCCGAACTGCCTTTTGTGATCGGGGTGATGGGCCAAAATGGTTCGAAAGAGCCAGGTGGAGCGATGAAAGTGATTCAAGACGCGCAAATCTCGATGGAGAAAAAACTTTCCAAGGTGAAAGCGGTTCACACCGACGTCCTCATCGATAAGGCGGCTGAGAAAGTTTATCCCACCTGGCGCGATGACATTCCGGCATGGGAAAAAGTAGGCTCGGATCACGGCTACCACTACCTAGGCAGCGCGATTTGGTTCAACCGGATGGGGAAGGCCTTTGGCAAGGCAGTTTTGGAATTAGAATAAGGGAAATTAGTCCTGATTTGAGAAATCGTCTTCGGTGTCGAAAGTTCGATCAGGACCAACTGAAATGAATTCTGGTTTTCCAGGGTTTCTGAATCAAGAAAACCGGTAGCAAGGGAGAATTTCCTAGGAACCTTCAGATGATTAGGTTCCTACGATCTTCTTA
>JAPKDJ010000121.1 GCA_026421245.1 Akkermansiaceae bacterium
AAGAGCTCGACGACCCTGAGCGGCTTCAGCAAACGTCACCACCACTCTGGCGACCCTCACGACCGACGGCGACGGCGACCTTCACAGTCGCTCCCGCTGATGCCAGGAGGTTCTACCTCGTCGCGGAATAGGCGGAAGCGCCTGATTCCATCTACCTTGGAAGTTTCGTGACTGGAACCTGCTCCCTTTTTGTGTCAGAGTAGCTGCGTGCAGAAACAGATCATTTCCTTCCTGGCTCTCGCCTGCTCTGTTTTTGCGAACGCCCGGTCACAGCCAAATATTGTCTTCATCATCGCCGACGATCTTGGCTGGGCCGATGTCGCGTTTCACGGTGGGAACACTCCGACTCCCAACCTGAATCAACTTCTGGCCGAAGGCATCGAATTGAAACAGCATTACGTCGCTCCGGTTTGCAGTCCCACACGGGCCGGATTTCTCACCGGCCGCTATTGGAGTCGTTTTGGAATCACCACGCCGATCAACAACCAGGGCCTCCCGTTCGAAACCGTGACCATCGCGAAAGCGCTCGGCGAGGCCGGTTATTCCACCGCCCTGATCGGGAAGTGGCATCTCGGATCGAAGCCGGAATGGGGTCCCAATCATTTTGGCTTCGAACACAGCTACGGTTCACTGGCGGGAGGAATCGCGCCCTACAACCATCGATACAAAAAGGGCGACTACTCCGCCACCTGGCACCGGAATCACAAATTGCTTGAGGAAGAGGGGCACGTCACCGATTTACTGACGAATGAAGCAGTGAAGTGGATCCGCGAAAAATCCTCCGCAGATAATCCCAAGCCATTTTTCCTCTACGTTCCCTTTACCGCGGTCCATCTCCCCATTCGCGAACCGGACGAATGGCTGGAGAAAGTCCCAAGAAAAATCACTGGCGATGTTGCTCGCCAATATTCCGCCTGCATCATGCACTTCGATGCTGCGGTTGGTCGAATTGTGAAGGCCATCGACAAAGCTGGAGAGAAAAAAAATACCCTCATCGTTTTCACCAGCGACAACGGCGGCACCACTGCCCAAAACAACGACACCAAGTATCCCGACGACAATTGTCCGAACGGTAGACTTACCGGAAACAACCTCCCGCTCCGTGGTCAAAAGGGATCGCTCTATGAAGGTGGAATTCGTGTCCCTACCATTGCTCGCTGGCCCGAAAAACTGAAGCCCGGCACTGAATTCGATACCCCCGTTTGTATCGTCGATTGGATGCCAACATTCTGCGCCCTCGCGGGAACAAAGGTAGCACCGAGTGAACCAAAATGGGACGGCGTCAATTTGTGGCCCGCTCTCGATGGCCAAGCGAAGTTGGCCAAGCGAAGTCTCCACATCGCAGGCCCCGGTGGAAGTCGATGGGCACTCCGGGATGGCGACTGGAAACTCATTCTCACTCGACACAAAAATCGCAACGCAGGCGGGAAAGCAAAAGTGGAACTCTTCAATCTTGCCAACGATCCCAATGAAAAAATCGACCTCGCTGGAAAGAATCCCGAAAAAGTTGCAGAGCTCAAAGTGAAGTTCGAAAAGCAGCGGAAGCTGGACCTATCTTCACGCGGCGGCTTGTAGAAACCGCCTTGCCTGACGGACGAACCGGACCGTGGGAAATGGCTGCCTGCAAATAGCCATCCAACCCGTATCAAGAGGCAGTTTAAACAGGTCACTCTGTGACAGATCTTATTTGGGTTCGTCCACGGACTTGCCCCCCCTTTCACCCCCCGCAGCTCCGGTCCAAGGGCGGCTTCAAGGCCCTCCCGCCAAAAGCAAATTCCTAGCAGTGACACGGCATTTCCCCCGGGATCTCACTTCCGTGTGGGTGGGGTGGGCTGCTAGATTTTTCAAGTGGGCTGACCGAGCCGGATCAGCCCTACCGTGTGAGAAACACTGATAAAAATTACACCCGATTTTGTGGTAGCCATACGCCATGGTTACTATTATTCATTTTAATCAACCCGGGGTCTGTGCTCCAAGCAGACCTCATTCGCCCACCCCAGCTATCCATGAGAACTATCAAGCGCCTTGATCCAATAAACCGAATTATCTGCACCGTTCTGAGCGCGCTGGCGCTCACCCTGTGCGGTTGCAATAAGTCAGAGACATCCTCCCAAGCTTCAACCGAGCCAAAAGGCGTCATTGGCTTCAGCGCCCTCACTCTCACCAATCCGTTTTTCAAGGTGATTGCCGACGAAATGGCCGCCGCTGCCGAGCTGCAGGGCTACGAGATGATCCTCGTCTCCGGCGAACGAGACGTGAAGAAACAGGCCGATCAAATTGACGACTTCATCGTCAAGGGAGTCACCGCAATCGTCCTCAATCCTTGTGACTCAAAATCCATCGGCCCGGCCATTCAGAAGGCAAACGACGCCGGAATCCCCGTCTTCACGAACGACATCAAATATGATGGCAGCCAAGGTGAAGTAGTCTGTCACGTCGCGACGGACAACTATCAGGGCGGTAAATTGGCCGGCCAAGCCATGGTCAAGTTGCTCGGAGACTCCGGCGGCAAGGTGGCCATCCTCCACTTTCCGCAGGTCGAGTCATGCCAACTCCGCGTCAAAGGCTACCAAGAGGTGGTCGATGCACACAATGCCACTGGCACGGGCGGAACGATCGTGACGGCCACCACTCTCGACGGCGGGGCTGTGCGCGACGAGGGATACAAGGCCGCGAAGGACGCCATCGAGGCCCATCCGGACCTCGCCGCCGTCTTCGCCATTAACGATCCCTCCGCTCTGGGTGCCCGGGCTGCGCTCGAAGCGGCAGGTAAAGCAGATCAAGTCCGCATCATCGGCTTCGACGGCCAGGCCATCGGCAAGCAGGCCATCCTCGAGGGCAAGATCGTCTGCGACCCGATCCAGTTCCCCGACCGCATTGGTCAGACCACCATCGAGATGATCATCAAGCACTTCAACGGCGAGGAGGTCCCTGCAGAGGTTTTGATCCCCTCCGAACTCTATTATCAGGATGACGCCAAGAAGGATCCGGCGTTGAAGATCAGCGCGCCATGACGCAGGTGGCCGCAGGGCGAGACACGCCGCTCTTGCAAATGCAAGGGATCGACAAGTCATTTCCTGGCGTCCACGCCCTCAGGGGAATCGACCTGACCCTCATGCCTGGCGAGGTTCTCGCTCTGCTCGGAGAGAACGGGGCAGGCAAAAGCACCCTCATCAAGATCCTCGGCGGTGCCCACCAACCCGACAGCGGGAGCATCGAGATCGAAGGGGAAGTGGTCTCCATTGACTCACCCGCCGACGCCATCCGCGCCGGCATCGGCATCATCTATCAGGAGTTCAACCTGGTCCCCGCACTCTCCGCCTGGGAAAACATCTTCCTCGGGCGAGAGCGCACCACGGCCGGATTCATCCGGCGCAGAGACGAGCGTCGCCGGGCTCAGGAACTCTTCGATCGGATCGGCGTCCGTGTCCCCATCGACGCCCCTTGCGGAAGCCTCTCGGTCGCGCAACAGCAAATCGTCGAGATCGCCAAGGCCCTCTCTCAGGAAGTCCGCATCATCGTCATGGATGAGCCGTCCGCTACCCTCACCCCCGCTGAGGTCAGCTGCCTCTTTGACATCATCCGCGACCTCCGCGCACAAGGAATTGGCGTCATCTACATCAGTCATCGCCTCGATGAGATTTTTCAAATCGCGAACCGGGTGAGTGTCATCCGCGATGGCGAACCTGTCGGCACGGTCCCCATCGAAGAACTTACTCGGGTAAGAATGATCGAGATGATGGTTGGCCGGAAGATCGAGAACGAATTCCCGAAGCATCGTCACCCGATCGGCGATACCCGCCTCCAAGTGACTGATCTAGGCCGCGGACAGGCGGTTCGCCAGTTGTCCTTTGAGGTCCGACGCGGCGAAGTCCTGGGCGTGACCGGGCTTGTCGGATCAGGCCGAACCGAGGCCGCCCGGCTGATCTTTGGGGCCGACCAGGCCGACACCGGAACGATCACCCTCGACGGCGTCCCCCTCAGGATCCGCGGCCCACGCGACGCGATCGGGTCGGGCATCTGCCTCCTCACCGAAGACCGTAAGAGTCAGGGCTTGATCCTGGGGATGAGCGTGCGCGAAAACTTCGGCCTCCCGAATCTCCCCGAATTCACCGTGGCCGGATTCATCCGCGAAGAGGAGGAAGCGCAAGCCTTCGCCGGCCATGTGGACGCCCTCAGCATCAAAATTCCCCATCAGGAACAAGCGGCCCGGAACTTGTCCGGAGGAAACCAACAAAAGGTGGTCCTCGCCAAGTGGCTCCAGCGGAACGCCGAGGTCATCATCTTCGACGAACCTACCCGCGGCATCGATGTCGGCACCAAGTACGATATCTACTTGCTCATCAACGACCTCGCGAAAGCAGGCAAGGCCATCATCATGATCAGCTCCGAACTTCCCGAAATTCTTGGGATGAGCGACCGCATTCTCGTCATGCACGAAGGCCGGAAGGTGGGCATGGTCGACGATCCGGCCACCGCCACCCAGACCCAACTGATGGACCTCGCGGTAGGTTGACTCAGCATTGCACCCTTATTGAAATGAAAGACGGCCACACACTCTTCGGAAGATTTTTTCGCGATTACGGCATGATATTCGTGCTCCTCCTCCTCTGCGTCCTCTTCAGCCTGCTCACGCTGGCCGAACAGCACCCGACCGGCGTCGACGCGGGGCGGCAAGTGGCGGATCAGATCGTCAATCAAGAAGGCTCCGGAGCCGGCGTCGTCATCGTGACCAGGGACACCGTCGAGGATCACGCCTTTGCCGACGCCATTCAGGCAGAACTTTCGGAACGCGGGGCCATCGTGCGGGCCTCGGTGAGCGGATCTCCCGCCGACGCCCGACGCGTCATCTCCGAGGTCCTCACGCGAGGGGAATCGATCGAGGCCATCGCCGCCAACGATGTCACAAGTCGATGGACGATTTACGAGCAGTTCGAAGGCTTGAGCCGCGAACAAATTGTCACGCCGCAGTCCCACACCTGGCCGAATTTCCTCAAGATGAGTAATCTCCTCGGGGTGGCCAATCAGACGGCCATCTACGCCATCATCGCCATCGGCATGACCATGGTCATCATCACGGCCGGCATCGACCTCTCGGTGGGATCACTCGTCGCTCTGGCTTCGGTGGCCGGAGCACTCCTGATCCGGGATTTCGGAGGGGGAGCGGAGGCCAGCACTGGAATGATGCTTCTCGGTATTCTGGCTGGCAGCGGACTCTGCGCGCTGGCTGGAGCCTTTACCGGGGCGATGATCACAACCTTCCGGCTCCCCGCCTTCATCGTGACCCTCGCCATGATGTTGATGGCCAGCGGCTTGGCCTTCCGCCTTTCCAACGGAGCTTCCATTCCCGAACTCCCGCCCTCCTTCTTCCTGATCGGGGGAGGGAAGACGTTGGGACTTCCCAACCCAGTCTGGCTCATGATTGTGCTCTATGCCGTCGCGCACATTGTGATGACTCGCATGAGCTTCGGCCGCTATCTCTACGCCATCGGGGGAAACGCAGAAGCCGCGCGTCTCTCGGGGGTCCCTGTGAAACGGATTCTCCTCATTGTCTATACCATCAGCGGAGCCCTCGCCGGACTAGGCGGCATTGTGCTGGCTTCCAAGCTCCAGGCCGGTGACCCAAAATTCGGGCTGATGTATGAACTCGAAGTGATCGCCGCGGTGGTGGTTGGCGGGACCTCACTCCTCGGTGGATCTGGAAAGATTCTCGGCACACTCATTGGCGCATTCATCATCGCCGTCATTAAAAACGGCATGAACCTCACCGCCGTTGATCCCTTCAACCAGAAGATCGTCCTCGGGGCCGTCCTCCTCACTGCGGTTCTCATCGACACCCTCAAGCGGCGTCGCGCCTGAGCGACTGCTGCACTTATCGGAAATGGCCGGGTATCCTCAAGATTGACCGAAGGGTTAATTCCGGGAAGGAAGCCGTCTAGAAAATGCCCATGGCAAAGCAATTACGATGGGGGATTCTCGGTGCGGCAGGGATCGCGCGGAAGAACTGGGAAGCGATCAAGAACTCGGGGAACAGCGTGATCACGGCGGTGGCGAGCCGGGATCTCTCGAAGGCGCAGGCCTTTATCGACGAATGCCAGGCGGTGGTGCCGCACGACGCGGTGCCGCGGGCGGTGGGCAGTTACGAGGAGATCATCGCGGCCGATGATGTCGATGCCGTCTACGTGCCCTTGCCGACGGGCTTGCGGAAGGAATGGGTGATTCGCGCCGCGGAGGCCGGCAAGCACGTCATGTGCGAGAAGCCCTGCGCTCCAAATGTCGCGGACCTCGAGGCAATGACGGCG
>JAPKDJ010000122.1 GCA_026421245.1 Akkermansiaceae bacterium
TTATGCTTGTGCGCGCGATGCCAAGTTCGATCACTGGTCGGCGCATCCCTTCCGGTGAATGATGCGCTCGTGTCACAGATCGATCTCATGGCGACCCTGGCGTCGGTGGTGGGTTATGAATTGCCGGACAAAAATGCGGCGGAGGATTCGCATGATCTCATGCCGCTGCTGAAAGGCGAAGTGGAGTCGGTGCGGACCAGTCATGTTCACAATACTTTCAGCCACACCTTTGCCATTCGCGAAGGGGATTGGGTGCTTCTGGTGGGCAAAAGCGGCCACCATTCCGGTGTGGGCAAAGGGTGGAAAGAGAAGCACAACTACCCGGAGGTTGAGAGCAAGGCGCCAAGGCTTTTCAATCATCAAGGATGACATTGGCCAGCGGAATGATGTCGCGTCAAAGCACCCCGAAAAGGTGAAGGCGATGCAGGCCTTGTTGGAAAAGATACGCGAGCAGGGGCACTCGGCTCCGCGTCTTGCGAAGTGATTTGCGCTAGCCTTTGTCGTCGAGGTATTTCCAGTTCCCCTTGAACCGGCGGAATCGGGAATGCTCGCGGAGTTGCTGGACCTCGCCGTCCCAGAAGTAGTCCCCGATGAACTCGACCTTGCCGCGCTTGTCTTCCTTTTGGCCTTTCGAGGTCGAAACGATGGTGAGGAATTTCCAATCGGTGTGATGGATGGTTTCCTCAAGATCGCGGCGGAGACCGGGGCTACGGGAGTCGGGGTGAGTGGTTTCGACGAGGTAATCCGGGAGCCGGAAAAAGAAGGCGCAGTAGCGCGAGCGCATGAGTTTCTCGGCGGTTTCAGGAAGGGCCTTGTTTTGATGAAAGCGGAGGCAGCAGTCCTGATAGCTTTTGGTGCTTTTGCAGGGGCAGAGGGAAATGTGGCGCTCCTTGGGGATTTTTTCGAAAGCCTCGGACATGCGTGAGTCATAGGAGGAGTTCGTGGGATTGCAATGCGGGGCTCGAATTGCCCACTGACATCTTTCTCGTTCATACCAAGACTGACATTGATGACAAGAAGAGTGCAGTCGAGAAAGGGGCTACGCAGATTTCCTTGAAGGATTGGCAGCCTACGGATTCTACAGTTTTTGAGTATCCAATTTTCCGCTGATGGACCGACTCACAATTTGGTTATGGCTGGTAGCAATTCCAATATGGACGCGGGCTTTATCGTCGTTCCGATTCCCGAACCGTCCTCTTTTGGCCTGCTTGCCTTTGGTGCTTGGCCCATCCTTTTTCGTTTACCGGGCTGGTTGTGGTCTTCTCGAAATAGGGGGGCCAAGACCCAATGGCAGCGATGCTCAATGCCCTAGTTCTTTTTGGACAGGGTCTCAGGGCCCAGTTGGCGGGCTTCGACGCCCTCGGGGAAACCATGGGAGTAATCGATCTTGTTAGGATTTCTGGGCATCCAGAGAAATTAGGATGCCCCGATGTTGCGTGTCGATTAAACTTCGGAATCTAGATCTTGAGCTTCCCGTGTTTTGGTTTGTTTCTCTACGGGGCGACTGTTCGTGGACCGTTGGAAAAAAGATTTCAGAATTTTGAATCTGAAATCGTCAATTTGGCGAAGACCTTGTTGTAAGCCTTGATGGGCTTCCGCAAAACCCAACCAAATTAAAAAAATAAAACCATGAAAGCATTAACAACTTCCATCCTTCTCGGATTCTTCGCTCTCGTCTCGCCTGCCTCGGCAGACCATCACAAGGAGGCCAAGAAAGACATCGTTGATACCGCCGTCGCTGCCGGCTCATTTAAGACTCTCGCTGCTGCGCTTGGAGCTGCGGACCTTGTCAAAACCATGAAGGGAAAGGGACCGTTCACGGTCTTCGCCCCGACCGATGAGGCATTTGCCAAGCTCCCAAAAGGAACTGTTGCAACTCTCCTCAAGCCGGAGAACAAGGATAAGCTTGTCGCCATCCTCACATACCACGTGGTGTCCGGCAAGGTTATGGCTAAGACCGCAGTGACTCTCGACAAGGCAACCGCCTTGAACAAGAAAGACATCGCTTTGGCTGTGAAGGGTAAATTCCTCACCCTGAATGGCACGGCTAAAGTGGTCAAAGCCGATATCAAGTGTTCCAACGGAGTGATTCACGTGATCGACACCGTGATCCTTCCTCCTTCCAAGTAATTTCAACTTTGATTTGTTCTACCCCGGATTTCAAAAATGGAATCCGGGGTAGACATGCTTCCATCCGGGTCATAGTGTTTGTGATTGACCGATCGCAAGACATTAGACGGCGGAATCCTTTCTGAGGTAGCTCGGGGTAACGAACGTGCCATGGGAAATTGCATTGCCAAATACAGTCCTCTCGTTTGGTCGATTGCTAAGCGTCACGTTCAGGACCATTCGGCGGCCGAGGATATCGTCCAGGAAACTTTCACCGACTTGTGGAAGTCGGCCAAGCGCTATGATCCCGCCATTGCGAGCGAATCTACTTTTATCGGCCTTTTGTCCCGGCGGCGTGCTATCGATTTTGCCCGTAAAGAAAGCCGTCGTCCTCAGCTTGAACCCATGCCCGAAGCGGAATCACTTCCCTACGCGGCGATTGAGTCCTCGCCCCCCCTTCGCTGCGACAGTTCCGATGTTCGTGCCGCGCTCAAGGAGTTGCCTGAGGAAACACAGAAAATTTTCTCCCTCCACTTTGACGAGGGAATGACCCATCCCGAGATTGTCGAGAAAACAGGCCTTCCACTCGGCACCGTGAAAACCCGTCTCAGGCGTGGCTTGATCGATCTTAGAAACAGATTGAGCCGCCTGGATAACGCCCAACCATTTTCCCCCGCCAGCCCATGAATGACCAAGATATCTTGAGCCGTTTTGAAGAACTCGAAGCAGGGCATATTCTCGGTGATCTTGATCCCGATGAGATCAAAGAGTTTGAAATGCTTTCCCTGGACCCGCGGTGCCAGTCTGATCTCTCGCTCGAATTGACCGCGTCTGCTCTTGAGGCAGAATTTCTTAAGGATAAAGACCCAGATCTTCCCAAGAAATTACTGGAGAGGCTCCGCAAAGGTATGGAAGAGTTTGTCGTGGACGAGCCGGAAGATGGGGCGGTCGTCCGCCCGGTAGCTTGGCAGCGTCTGCTTGTTGCTCCGCAAACCGGCTGGGCAATGGCAGCTCTCTTGGCCATTTTCTTCGTCGCCAAGTCTTTCGTCGAGGAACCACTCGTCGCCCGGCCTGCGCTCGTGGTCAATACTCCGGAAGCGGCTCGTGAAACCCTCGTTGCGAAAGCAGGCGACTTGATCGAATCAAAGTTTGGTGGCACCGAGAGATACAGTCAGATGTCCGGAACCGTGATCTGGAGTGACGAGCTTCAGGAAGGTTACATGAGCCTCACCAACCTTCCCGCCAATGACCCCAATGCCAATCAGTATCAGCTCTGGATCGTCGATCCTGCCCGGGATGAGAAGCCGGTTGATGGAGGCGTTTTCGATATTTCTACGAACGATGGAACTGTGATCATTCCAATTAGCAACCCACTTGCGGTGACCAATCCCCAAGCTTTTGTCATCACCTTGGAACAACCAGGGGGGGTCGTGGTTTCCAAGCAGGAAGTTGTGGTTGCTCTTGCCAAGAGCTCTTAGTCAAGGCCGCTCATTTCAGACTGCTGGATTTGGAGAGGGCTCAATCAGTCACTATTTTTTGTCGGGCGCGCTCTGCAAGTTTGTTCTTTCGCAGCGGCTATTCTGTTTGGCGCACCACTTTTGAGGCTCTGTGCTGACTCAAAGGGTAAGGATTAAAAATCAAATCTTTTGAATCCAGTTTCCTGAATGGTGCGAACACTATTATGAATGCTCTATTTTAAACAGATTACATGAATCCCTTTACAATTACCAATTACTGCCTTCCGGGAATCCGAGGCTTCGTCAAGCGGGGGCCAATGTTTCGTCAAGTTAAGTCAAAAACTGCGTCATCATCATCCGAACTCATTGCTTTCGCAAACGAGGCTTTCCGTAGCGGCCGCATGCGCCCTGGAGAAAGCTTCCCAAGCCCGGACGAGATTTCCAGACTCACCGGGGCATCCGCTGGCGAGAGTGTGGACGCTGTCACGAGCCTTCTTAAGGCCGGATCGATTCGGCAGCTTCCCTCCGGACAACTTTCAATTTCCCGGCACCCGGTTCGCCAATCAATAGGAAAACCCTCAGACCCGCCACTTCTCAACCAAGGCGCCGGAACCTGCGAAGCAAAGTGGATGGGGCACCACGGCCCTTCTCCGGAGGGGTGAGCAATTTTTCTAAACCCCGATGTCCTCGTTCCAAAGCTCGGGTTTTTCCTGAATGAATTGGCGCATCATTTCGAGGCAGTCTTTGTTCTGCAAAACCTCGACGTCAACACCACGCGAGCGTAGGAGTTCTTCCTCTCCTAGGAAGGTTTGGTTTTCCCCGACAATGATTTTTGGAATGCCGTAAAGGAGGATCGCTCCGCTGCACATTGGGCAGGGAGAGAGGGTGGTGAAGAGGGTGCACTTGCGGTAAACTTTGGCGGTTTGGCGTCCGGCATTTTCAAAAGCGTCCATTTCTCCGTGTAGAACCGTGCTTCCTTTTTGAACGCGTCGGTTGTGTCCCCGTCCGATGATCTTTCCCTGGTGAACGATGACGCTGCCGATGGGAATTCCGCCCTCTTGCAGCCCAAGCCTGGCTTCGGCGATGGAGGCATTTAAAAATTCTGCTTTCACCTCGCAAGAATGCGCTATGATGAGAGACGCCGCGAGGGGGAAGTTTCCCGCACATTTCAATCACTTTCACTCTAAATGCCAATAGTCAGACTTTCCGGAACCGTGATCGGTTCCGATGATCCCGGTCGCTCGGTTCGAGCGAAGCTCCTTTTCATGCTCTATAATGCGGGGTGGGATATTTATAACTTGAATGGCGACCAGCAAATCACGCTCTCAAATATCGAGAAGAAGATTAGCGAGTCGGATGCCTTCGTCTTTACGCCGGGGGCCTCTCTCGAAGACATGTTCAAGGCGATCTCGATTTTTGTCGGGTATCAAACTCTGGATAAATATCTTCGGGGTAAGCCAACGGTGATCCTTAACAATGATGAGTCGTGGGATCCTCTTTTTAACTTGTTGGGAAGAATGAAAGAGCTGGGAACAGTGAAGCAGGACTTTCGTGATTTTTTGTTAAGCGCGTCCAAGCCAGCCAAAGTGATCAAGCGGCTTCAGCTTGCGATGCAAGGGGCCTTCCCTGATCCCGGTCGGAATATTACGTGTAACACCGAGATCCCAACAGCGGACACTCCACCGCCCAGCGATCTGGTTGGGAGAGTGTGTGTTTTTTGTTCGGCTACCCTCGAAGACCCGGCATACATCTCCGACGGAGAGGAGCTGGGCCGGCGATTAGCTGAAAACAAATTTGGTTGTGTTTCTGGAGCCGGAAAGTCGGGAATCATGGGAGCGGTTGTTCGGGGATCAGTGGGTGCCGGCGGTTGGACGGCGGGTTCGAATGTACCACACATCATCGAGCTCGAGGGGCTCCCTGACGGATTGTCACGTTTTTGGCTGCGACATGACATCTACACCCGCATGGAGGTTATGATCGAGAACTCGACTTCTTTTGTGATCTGCCCCGGAGGGGCGGGAACGGTTCAGGAACTCTTCGCCCTGATGATCTTCAAGCATCAGGGAAATGAGCTGATGAAAGGAAAGAAGGTGGTCATTTTTAATCGACCGGATGAGAACGGGTTGGGTTTTTGGGATGCCTTGCTTCCGTTGATGGAATCGAAGTGCGGACCTGAAGACTATGAGGTGGCCACTTCATTGGATGAGGTGATGGGTCTTTTGAAGGAGACTGCAGGGGAGATTCAGCCGGTTTAGTCGGGTGATCCGGATTGATGGTTCACCATTTGTTTGCGAAGCCGCCGCTTCGATATGGCAAAACGGAGATATGAAACCAAGGCCGCGTGAGCCCTCCGAATTCCCGAGCCGTTTGCAGGCGCTTGTTTTCAAGGGAAGACCAGTCTCCTTCGTGTGTGGCGGAGAATCATTGAATTTGGTGAGAGGCCGCCAAGGCATTCTTTCGGCGAAGCTGAGGTGGATTCGCCGATGATTGGCGAGCCCAACAGCGAAGCTGTGGACGGAGATTTCAGATGCGCAGTTTCATCTCACGGCGGGCAAAAAAACTGCGGAGAGCAGCAATTTTGAAGGGCTCGATGTTGGCTTCCAATTCGTGACGACAAGGGCTGCTGGCAAGCATGACGCTGGCAACGAAGGCGCCGAGGGCGGGAGAAAGACCGATCGAATTCATGAGAAGGGCAGTGCCGACGACGAGCG
>JAPKDJ010000012.1 GCA_026421245.1 Akkermansiaceae bacterium
CCAGCTGAATCTCCCAAGCCAGCTGAAACCACCGCCCCTGCCGAAACTGGATCTCAGGGTGATCCCGGCCAGCCCGGTGACCCCGCTCCCGCACCAACTCCGGAAGCGCCCACCCCCGCAACCACCCAGCCAGGGACTACCGGGAATCCACTCATCGCGAAGCCCAATATTGGCGCCGGTGTCGGTCCCATAGCGGTGCCCCCGGGACAACCGAATGCCACCACGACCCAGCCTATTCCAGCTCTACCGAAGACTGCTAAAGAGAAGCTCAACGGCGCCGAGAAAAAGCAGGCCATCGAAACTGAGATTCCCAGAGTCAACGAGTTCTTCCAGGAACTGGCCGACAATCTCGGCCGGGATTTCGAAAAACTTGCCGCCAAACACGGGCTCAAGGTCATCAAAACCAGCCTATTTTCCAAAGCAAACTCTCCGAAGGAACTCAACGTATCCATCCAAAACAGCAACATTGGAAAACTTTCGGATTCCATCTTCCTTCTCCCTTCCGTCGGCGATCCGGATGAGAAGCTGAGCGATCCTCACCAGACTCCCGATGGTTGGTTTATCGGACGACTAGACGAAGTGACAGAGTCCACCCCTCTCAGCTTTGAAGAAGCCCGCACCAAGGTCTCGATTGACCTCAAGAAGAAGCTCGCCAGAGAGCAAATGGTTACGGACGCTAAGGCCCTTCACGAAAAACTTTCCCCTGCCCTTAAGGCAGGAAAAACCTTCGAAGAGGCCGCAAAAGAAGCCGGCCAAAAAATCGTCAAACTCGATGCCTTGAAAGAAACCGGATCATTCCAGGGTCAACGCTTCCCGAATCCTCCTGCATTTGACGCTGCCAAATTCACTAACCCCGGTGAACTCGCTCCTCTCGAATTCTCTCCTTCCGAAGAAGAAGCCAGCCGCGCCCTCGTCGTTTTCGTTGAGAAGCGCGAGGTCACCAAGAATGATGAATATCTCACAGGCCTCGAGGATAGCTTCAAAGGACTTTCCGACGTCACCCGACTCATCGCCTTCGAAAACTGGCTCAACGACCGCTATGCTGAGAGCGAAGTCGTACCTCCCCAACTCGCCGAACAATAATTCCCCAATGGCCGATACTCATTCCCGCGACGAGGTCTTTGACGAGGGCAACACCCACCTCGCTCTCGGGGAACTAGAGAAGGCCGCATCTGCCTACCGCAGGGCCGTTGCGTTGGACGATAATTTTTTTGATGGATGGCAGGCCCTTGGCATGAGCCTCCTTAAGCTTGAAAAAGTCAAAGAAGCCATTGGCTGCGGCATCAAAGCGACCCTCCTCGAACCCGACGACCTCCTTGCCTGGACCGGACTCTCTCAAATGTATGTCCGCGACGGCCAAATCGCCGAAGCCGAGCATGCCAAAGGAAATGCCCGCATCCTCTCCATGGGAGGAAAAGTGACCAACCTTGGTAAATCTTAATCATCCACCGTTTTTTCCAAAATGTTCTTTGTCACCACTGCTATCGACTACCCAAATGGCAAACCCCACATCGGGCACGCCTACGAAAAAGTCCTCGCCGACGTCCTCACCCGTTACCAGCGATTCAAAGGCGACGAGGCTTACTTTCTAACAGGCGTCGATCAGCACGGCCAGAAGATGGTGAAAACGGC
Source organism: Akkermansiaceae bacterium (assembly GCA_026421245.1). Classification (GTDB taxonomy): domain Bacteria; phylum Verrucomicrobiota; class Verrucomicrobiia; order Verrucomicrobiales; family Akkermansiaceae; genus SW10. Next base: position 1,633 of record JAPKDJ010000012.1, read on the forward strand.
CGAAGCTGAAGGAGTCAACGTCGCCACCCTCGCCAAGCGTAACACCAAAGGATTCATCAAGCTCTGGGATAAACTCGGCGTCCACTATGATGGCTGGGCCGAGACCATTGACGATCGCCACAAATCCTGCGTCCAGGCCATCCTCACCGATCTCAAGGAAAAAGGAGCTCTTTATAAGAAATCCTACGCCGGTTTCTACTCGGTTCGCCAAGAGCAATTCCTCACCGATCGCGATCGCAACGAACAAGGCGAATTCGGCTCCGAATGGGGCGAAGTCATGGAGCTTGAAGAAGAAAACTGGTATTTCAAACTCTCAGACCACGCCGACTGGCTCCGCTCCACCGTCGAAAACGACGACCTCAAAATCATTCCTGAATTCCGTAAAACCGAAGTCGTCAACGCCATCGAACGCACCGGCGACACCGACCTTTGCATTTCCCGTCCAAAAGACCGTCTCTCCTGGGGCATCCCCCTTCCTTTCGATCCCGACTTCGTCACCTACGTCTGGTTCGATGCCCTCATCAACTACATCTCCTTCGCCGGATATCGTAAGCCCGAAGACTCCGAACTCCCGGAGTTTTCCACCCTTTGGCCCGCCGACCTTCAGATCATCGGCAAAGACATCCTCGTTCCCGCCCATGCCGTTTACTGGCCCTGTATGCTCCACGCCATGGGCTTCGAGGCTTCCGATATGCCCACGCTCCTCGTCCACGGCTTCTGGAACATCCGCGGCGATAAAATGTCCAAATCCCTCGGCAACATCGTCGATCCTGACGAACTCGCAGACAAGTTCGGCCCCGAAACTCTTCGCTACTACCTTTGCCGCGACATCCGTTCAGGGAAGGACAGCGACTTCGACATCGAACGGCTTGTTATGCTCTTCAATACCGAGCTCGCCAACGACCTCGGCAACCTTCTCAACCGGTCCATCAACATGACCAAGGGCTTTTGCAACTCCACCATCAGTGCAACCGATACCGACGATGCAGAGGACATCGCCCTGCGCGAATCACTCGCTAAAACCACCGCCGCCTACAGGGATGCCATGGACAATTGCGAGGTCTCCGAAGCCCTCCAAACAATCAACGACCATGTCACCCATTGCAACGGCTATCTCGAACGCCACAAGCCTTGGGAAATGAAGAAAGACGAGACCAAGCTCCCCCGTGTCGGAGAAGTCCTTTCTCACACCGCCGAGTCCTGCGCTCACCTCGCCGTTCTCCTCCGCCCAATCTTACCCAATGCTGCCGAAAAAATCTTGGGCCAGCTCAAAAAGGAAGACCTTGCCGACCTAACTATCGACGACCTCAAATGGGGCCTCCTTGAAGCAGGCCACCAAACCGGCAAACCAAAGCCCGTCTTCCCCCGTATCCACATCGAGGAGCCAACCACGTAGATCCAACACCTCCTTATCCCCTCAACCAAAGGCCAACGTCATAAATCCCACTTTATGACGTTTCCCTCCTAAAAATCTCCGCCTAAACTTTCGCGTGCTTTTCGACAACCGTATCGCTGAACTCCGCGCGGAACTCACGCGCCATAATCAACTCTACTACCAGGACGCGAAACCCGAAATCCCGGATGCCGGATACGACCGTCTTTTCCGCGAACTTGAAGACCTCGAAAAAGCCCATCCCGAACTTCACGATCCCAATTCCCCCACCCAACGCGTTGGCGGCACACCTCTTGATGCCTTTGAGCAACGCCCGCATCTCCTCCCCATGCTTTCCATCGACGACCTCTTCGACGAAGAAGAAGTCGCCGAATTTTTCAAGCGCCTCCAAAAAGGCCTCGCACTCGAAACCATCCCTCTCACCGTCGAACCAAAAATCGACGGCGTCGCCTGTTCTCTCGTCTATCGCGACGGCTCCCTCGAATACGCCCTCACCCGCGGCGATGGCACCCGTGGGGACGATATTTCCCAAAACGTCCGCACCATCCGGAACATCCCCCTCACTCTCGAAAACGCTCCTCCGCTTCTCGAAGTCCGTGGTGAAGTCTTCATGCCCTCCGAGGGCTTCGCCAGGCTCAACGAGCAACGTGACGAGGAAGGTCTCGATACCTTCGCTAACCCTCGCAACGCCACTGCCGGCACCCTGAAATCTCTCAACCCAAGGACCGTTGCCGCCCGTCCGCTCGCCTTCCTCGCCCACGGCCTCGGCGATCACGAGGGCACCGACATGCAAACCGAGGACGACTTCCGAAAACTTCTCGAACGCTTCCAAATCCCCTGCAACGCCCCCATCTGGCACGTCGAAACTCTCGAAAAAGTTCTCGCCGCCATCCGCGAGCTCGATGTCAAGCGCCACGACCTCGGCCATGGCACCGATGGCGCTGTCATCAAGGTCCTCGACTTTGACCAGCGCGTGACCCTCGGCTTCACCTCTCGTGCCCCCCGCTGGGCCGCGGCCTTCAAATACCCCCCCGAGCAAAAGGAGACCCTCCTCAAGGAGATCACGATCCAGGTCGGCCGCACCGGAGTCCTCACCCCCGTCGCCGAACTGGAACCTCTCTTCGTTTCAGGAACCACGGTCTCCCGTGCCACCCTTCACAATCAGGAGGAGATCGAACGAAAAGATATCCGTATCGGCGACACCGTCCTTGTTGAAAAAGCCGGAGAGATCATTCCCTCCGTCGTACAAGTTGTCACTGCGAAACGCCCCGCGACTGCTCAACCCTACCACCTCCCCACCGTCCTCAACCACCAATGCCCGTCCTGCCACGGTCCTATTGAAAAAGCCGATGGCTTCGTCGCCTGGCGTTGCGTAAACTTCGAATGCCCTGCCCAGGCCGTCACCAGCATCACTCACTTTGCCGGACGCAAAGCTCTCGATCTCGATGGCCTCGGCGAATCTGTCGCGATCAAACTCGTCGAATCAAAACTCGCGTCCTCGCCCCTCGACCTTTTCAGCCTCACCGCTGAGGACCTTGCCAATCTTCTCCTCGATCCCGCGAAATCTTCCGATGGCTTAACAAAGTCCAAGGAACGTCGCTTCGGCGAAAAGCGTGCCACCACTCTCATCACTTCACTTAAAAAAGCCCGCCAAGAAATGCCCCTTAGCCGTTGGCTTTTCGCGATGGGCATTTCCCAGATTGGCGAGTCTTCCGCACGGGAACTTTCACGCCTTCACGAAAAACTCACCGACCTCGTTGGCTCCTCAATCGTTTCCGATCTCGCCGACCTCCCCGACTTCGAGGAACTTCAAAAATCCAAACGCAAAAAGGAAAACCACCCGCGCCTTCAGCAATACAAGATCGATGACAACCTAGGCCCCGTCGCCGCCCAAAAACTCCGCGCCTTCTTTCAGTCCGAAGCGGGCCTAACGGTCCTCACAAAACTCGCCGAACTCGGCATCGATCCAAAGTCCGACAACTATGTCCCTGATCCCGAGGCTGGCTTGGAAGGACTCCCTCTCGTCGGCAAAAGTTTCGTCATCACAGGCAGCCTTTCCGCACCACGTCCGGAATTCAAAAAACTCATCGAAGCCAATGGCGGCAAAGTAAGCGGCTCGGTTTCTTCCAAAACCGACTTCCTCCTCTCCGGCGAAGGTGGCGGTTCCAAAAGAACCAAAGCAGAATCCCTTGACGTCCCTGTGATTGATGAAGTGACACTCAAGAACATGCTCTCCTCCTAAAGAGTGACCGTTCCTGTCATACCATCATGGATAAATACGATTCCAAGATTCCGTCCCTGCGCAACATAAACTACCTTTAAGTATGCACACGCGTCTTATTATCGGAGTTCTCTCGATCCTACCTTCCCTGCACGCTGTTCCAGTCATCAACGAAATCCACTACAACAACGACGAAAACACTGTCCTCAACGAGTTTGTTGAAATTCACAATCCTGATCCCGTCACTGCCGACGTCGGCGGGTGGAAACTCGATGGCGCCGTTCGTTTCACCATCCCCGCAGGCACCGCCATCGTATCCGGTGGCTACCTGGTCATTGCAGAAGACCCCACAACACTCACCAGCGAGTTTTCCGTTCCGGCCATTGGGCCATACGAAGGAGGCCTTAATAGTGAGGGAGAACTTCTACAACTTCTCGATGCTTCTGGCGCTGAGATTGACAGAGTTAACTATGGTGTCGGATTCCCCTGGCCGTCCCGGGCCAAAGGTGAAGGCAGTTCGATGGAACTCATAAATCCCAATCTCGACAACGACTTGGGAAGCTCCTGGCGCAGTTCTGGAATTGGTTTCACCGGAGCAAAAGAAACCTTCGTTCCCCAAGATTCCGAATGGCAATATCGTAAAGGCACAAGCGAGGCCTCATCTCCCATCCACGCCTGGACCGCTCCAAATTTTGAAGAAGACGAATCTTGGCTTACCGGCACTGCTCCTCTTGGTCGCGGCGAACCCGCATTTATCTCCACCGATCTTTGGGATGCCCAACTCAACTATACCTCGATCTTCCTCCGTAAAAAATTCACTCTCGCTGGTTCTCCTCCCTCTTCGGCGCTTCTCAAACTCCTCTTCGACGATGGCGTCATCGTTTGGCTCAACGGAATAGAGGTTTTTCGCAGCGACTCCGTCGATCCCGGCACCATTGATTACCAAGGGAACGATTCCGCCAACGCTGGTGGCAATGGATTGTCAGTCGGAAATCACGAACAAGCAGGCTACGAAGAATTCACGATTGGAGGCACTGCCGGCCTCTTACAGACCGGTGAAAATATCATTACCATTCAACTCTTCAATTCGACCATTGGAAGTAGTGACCTTCTCATTGATGCCGGCCTCGAAACGCCCGAACCCTTCAACGAGGCCTCCCCTCCTACCCCGGGAAAACCCAACAACTCTTCCACAAAATCCCCACCTCCAAATATCAGGCAAGTGAATCACAACCCGGTTCAGCCATCCTCTTTGTCTCCAGTTACGATCAGCGCCAAAATCACAGATGCCGATGGCGTGGATGGCGTCACTCTCAGCTATCAGATCGTCGCCCCTGGATCGTATATTCGTCTTTCAGATGCTGCCTACGAAACCGGATGGATTGATCTCGAAATGACCGATCCCAACGGAGACTCAATCTATACCGCGCAAATCCCCGCCCAGGACCATCGCCATCTTATTCGCTACCGCATCGAAACCAGCGATACCGCTGGCGCGGGGCTGACAGCCCCCTTCGATGATGACGAACAGCCAAACTTCGCCTACTTCGTTTACGATGGCATCCCGGCCTGGACCGGAGCAAACCGTCCTGGAGTCGACGCTTTGGAAACTTTCCAGCCATTTTTACTGGATGATCTTCCCGCCTATCATCTCATTGCCGATGCCAGTGATGTGACCACCAGTCAATACCGCAACTCTGCCGAAAACCGACGATTCCAGGGAACCATGATTTACGATGGCGTCGTCTACGATCATATCGAATTCAAAATCCGGGGCGAATTTTCCACCTACCAAAGTGGTAAGAACAAATGGCGCTTCTTTTTCAATCCGGCCCGTGAATTTGAAGCTCGGGACAACTTCGGGAAAAAATATCAGGAACCCTGGGATGAGCTCACCATGAATGCCTGCGCCAGCCCTTGGGCTGCGGTGAACCGTGGAATGTCCGGACTTGATGAAGGCCTCTCCTACCGCGCTTTTCAGCTTGCCGGAATGGCCAGCCCCAATACGAACTACCTCCACTTTCGAGTCGTTGACGAATCAATCGAAGCCGACCCCTCTGATCAATATCGCGGAGACCTCTGGGGCCTTTATCTTGCCATAGAGCAGCCGGATGGCTCATTCCTCGACGAACGAAATTTACCCGATGGTAACATGTATAAGATCGAAGGCGGTGGAGCAGGAACCGGTGACAAAAAACACCAGGCCTCGAACCAGCCCACCAACTCATCCGATTGGAGTACCTTCAGCAGTCAATCAAACAGAACCAACACCGAAGCCTGGTGGCGTGAGAATCTCGACCTCGAAAGCTATTTCTCCTACCGAGCTCTCAACCGGGCCCTTGGCAATGTCGATTTACGCGATGGTTGGAATCACTACTTCTATCACAGTCGTAATCCGGACGGCACTCCGGGCAAATGGGTCCCCGTCCCCTGGGATCTCGACATGATGTATATTTGCCTCCGCCACCAGGGCGGCACCATCCGCCAGCGCAACAGCCTACGCATCCCGGCTCTCGCGATTGAATTCAAGAATCACTGCCGTGAAATTCTCGACCTCATGCTGTCCGATTCAGCACCCGACGGCGGACAAATCGGACAACTGATCGACGAGTTTGCCCAGATCGTCAATCCCGTCGGAGAAACACTCACGTGGGCGGATCTTGACCGGCACATGTGGAATTATCACACCCGTACGAGAACATCCGGATCTGCTCAAACAAACCACAAGAGAAGCTTTCACAAAACACCCTACACCGATACTCGCTTTGCCGGATCCTGGACTAGGACCCTCTCCTCTCGCGACTTCGAAGGATCGCAGAACTACATCCTTAACTACATGACCGACACTGATCCCACCCCTTCGAGCTGGTCGGAGAACAGTGGTGACCAACGCGGCTACGGTTATAACTTCGTCTCCTCGGAAGCGGCCGACAACAACATCCCAAACACTCCAACCCTCACTTACACCGGTGAAGCCGGCTTCCCAACCTCGGCTCTCGCATTCGAAAGCTCTGTATTCTCCGATCCTCAGGGAGCAGGAAGCTTTTCAGCGATGGAGTGGCGAATTGCTGAGATCTCCGCACCTCCTGGAGAGGCTCGAACCTATGAAATCGAAGAAGGCTGGAGCAGGAGCACCTTCACCAACTTTGAAGCCACCCTGACACCTCCGGCCCTCGCGACAAGGCCTGACCGAACCTACCGCGCACGGGTCCGGCATCAGGACAACAGCGGTCGCTGGAGTCATTGGTCAGCCCCGGTCCAATTTCAATCGACGGCCCCCGACATCGACCTCCTCCAACAAAATCTCGTCATCAGCGAGATCATGTATAACTCCGCTGGAGATGATGCCGTTGAGTTCATCGAACTTTTCAACACCGGGACAGTCGCCCTTGACCTCACCAATGTCCGCTTCACCAAGGGAGTCGATTTTGACTTTAGCGAAGGCACCACCATCGCCCCCGGATCCTACCTTGTCGTCGTCAAAAATCGCGCTGCCTTCGAAGCCAAATACCCAGGTGGAATCGCCATCGCCGACGGCCAGTATGATGACAGTAGCTTGAGTAATGGAGGAGAAACCCTGAAGCTCGCCCTCGGCACGCTCGCCATTCACGAATTCGATTACGATGATGATTCACCCTGGAATACCAGTGCCGATGGCGAAGGCCATTCCCTGATCCTCTCACACACGATCGACAACATTGGGGCCCATCCTCTCGATCCTCTCGGTCATGGGATTGCCACCAACTGGCGCGCCAGTAACGTCGCAGGAGGATCTCCCGGACAAGGTGACCCAACCGACACCCTCGCGGGATTACCTGATGCCAATCTTGACTCGGATGGCGCCAATGCCCTCATGGAGCACGCGCTCGGAACCTCTGATTCCACATCCAACGCCATCCCGCTGGTGGTCACGGTAGTGAACGGAGAGCCTTCTCTCACCTTTCCCGTGAATTCTCTTGCCGATGACGTGAGTTATTTTGTCGAAACCAGTGCTGACCTTGAAATCTGGGAGACTTTGCCCAATCCATCTGTGCAAACTGCCACTTCACGGACCTATACTCCGCGACTGGATGACCCTACTCAAAAACTTTTCTTCCGCCTCAAGGTGCGACAGGAAACCGCCATTCCCAGATAGCATTCACCCCCCAAGCAAGTCGGGACGATTGTCCCGCGTTCGCTTGATCGCCCGCTCCTTTCTCCACTTCTCGATTTTCGCGTGGTGGCCGGATAAGAGTATTTCTGGAACTTTGAGTCCCCGAAACTCGATAGGTTTGGTGTAAGCTGGTGCTTCCAGCAAGTTGGGATCAGAAAATGACTCCTCAACCGCTGACCGGGCATCCCCAAGAGCTCCGGGTAACAATCGCACGATGGCATCGGTCACGACCGCAGCTGCAATCGCTCCATTGGTCAGGACATAATCACCAATCGAAAGCTCAAGATCGACCAATTCATCAATTACCCTTTGATCCACCCCTTCATAATGGCCGCAAAGAAAAATGATATGGCTCTCATTCGAGAGCTCACGAGCCATCGCTTGCTTAAAAACCTGTCCCTGGGGAGTCAGCAAAATGACCCTTGAGTCTGGAGTTCGGAGTTCCTCAATCGCCGCAAAGATCGGCTCGGGCTTCATTAACATTCCCTGCCCTCCTCCGCAGAGATAATCGTCTGTTTTGCGATGTTTTCCGGTTGCCCAATCTCGCAAGTCATGTGCCGCCACTTCAACAAGGCCCGCATTTTGGGCGCGCTTCATCATGCTCTCGCTGAGAGGAGCCAGGGCAATCTCCGGAAACAGAGTGAGAATATCAACGCGCACGTCTATTGAACGTCAACAGTGAGATCAGAGCCAACCTTTTCAAGGGCCTCGATCAGCCCCCCAGGGTGGAGATTATCGGGCAAGCGAACCTTGCCCCGGGTGCAGAAAAGCAAATGACCGGCCATCGGGGCTGATTCCAGTGAAGTCTGTAATTCCTCCACATTCACCCCGAGCCCAGCAAGAGTCGAGGCAATGCGTTTTACGATTCCCGGCTCATCATGACCGGTGATATCAATGCTCAAACTCTCTCCTCCCGCCTCGGCCAAAGAAGCGTCATGGGCAATCATCACGGTCAGTCCACGGTCACCCAGATTTGCCAAGTCCTTTTCCAGAGCTTCCCTATTTTCCGAAGGACACTCCACCCGGAGAATCCCTGCAAACTGCCCAGCCAGCCTTGCCATCCGGCTTTCCTGCCAGCTTCCTCCATTCCCGGCAACAGCATCGGCAACAGCATCAACTAACCCTGTCCGGTCGGGCCCCAGAATGGTGAGAACAAGTGAGGCCTTCATTTCACAATCACCGGAGTCCCCACCTTGGAATTCTCAAAAAACTTCACCGCCATCTCTTTGGGCATCCTCACACATCCATGAGAGGCGGCGTAACCGGGCAGATGGCCGACATGCATTCCAACCCCAGCATTGAAGCGCATAAAGTAGGGCATGGGAGCATTCTCGAAGATCTCCCCCGGTCCCGCGCGATGCTTCCGGACATCGGCGTCATCGTTCACGATCTGTCCGGTCGCTTGATCGCGAATGACTCCGTAAAGCGACGATTTGTGATCCTTGTTTTTCTGCGTAACTTGATAGGTTCCGGCAGGAGTTGAGTGAGTCGATTTACCAGTCGAGATTGGCGTCATTCCTACGATTTGAGTTCCTTTGTAAAAGTAGGCTTTCTGCTCATCACGCACAATCCTGATTGCCGAGGCCCCTTCCACGGCATCACCGTCCCAATATCCACGTTCATGGGCAAGAGGTTCGTTCTCGCCGGCAGGAGTGGAAGATCGAAACGCGGTAAGATATCCTCTGGCGCTTTCGCTTTCGCTACCGGCGGGAAACGTCGGGGTGCAGGAAGTCAGGAGACACCCAAGGGGGAGAAAAAGAAATAAGGCCTTCATTGATTGTTTTGGTTTCGTGAAGTATCGCCGAATCTGCCGCGGGGTCAAGAAACGGCGTCACGATGTAAAACGGCAGCGAACGCCCCGTCTGTTTCATCTTTAAACGGCAAAAGCTGCTCCCACTCCCCTAATCTGAATCCAGGAGTCTTTTCAACAAATTGAGTGACCAGCTCGATATTTTCCTCGGGATCGATCGAACACGTCGAATAAACCAAACGACCGCCGGGCTTCACACACCGGGACGCTTCCCGAAGAATTTCATTTTGAATCACCACCAGATTTTCAATATCCACTTTTTGTAATCGCCAGCGCGCATCGACCCTCCGACGGAGCACCCCAGTATTAGAGCACGGGACATCGAGCAAAATTGCATCAAAATAATTCTCCCAGATGGACGGGGGAGACTGCCGCCAATCATGTTGCGACACCTCCGAAATCCCTGCCCCGCATCGTTCCAGGTTTTCCAGAAGTCGGGGCAACCTCTTCTCATTCGAATCGGTACAAATCAATTTCCCCTGATTCTTCATGAGCCCTGCAAGGTGAATCGCCTTACCCCCCGGTGCAGCGCAAGCGTCCAAGATCGTCTCTCCCGGTTTCGGAGCAAGTAACTCAGGCGCATGAGCTGTTGACGGGTCGGTGATATAGTAGTGACCACTATCGGCAGCCTCCTTGGCATTCGTTGGCTCGGGCGCCCCTTCCTGCGGCGGGTTCAACAGGTTGGGACGGTAGAAGGTTTCCGCCGGAAGATTGTTCCAGTTCATCAGCGCCACGGCATGGTCCTTGCCAAAAAGTTTTTTCCACCGCTTCCAAAGCCAATGGGGATGGGAGAATTGTGTCGGGAGTTCGATATCGGGAAGTTCTCGCAAAAGCCTCATCCGGCATTGCGCAGCTTTCCTCAGCACCGCGTTAATCAATCCCTGAATCGGCTTTCGCGCGCACTCGACCGTTTCATAAATAGCGGCATGATCCGGAATTCGCAGGATCAAAAGCTGAAAAAACCCGACACGCAAAACATCACGCGTTTCCGGGTCCAACTTTCCTCTACGAAACAAACCAATCCAATGATCGAGCAAACTCCGGTTTCGCAGCACTCCCATCAAAATCGCTTTCAAGAGAGCCCTATCCTGGGAAGAGAGATGATTCCTCTCGGCGTGCCGCTCGATCAAAGAATCCGCATAGACGTGCCCTTTGGCCCAGGCCCGCAATGCCGAGACAGCCGCTCGACGAACATTTTTTCCTGCTTTGCCCATTAGAATAATATTTAGGATAAAGCTGCCGCAATTTGCCCCCACTCTTCCGCCAGAGTCACTCCCGGCGCTGGCATTTCTTTTTTGGCCCGATGATACCAATAAGAGGAATTCCCAAGATCCCCTTCCTCCCGGTGAAGATAGGCATGAATCCAGGCTCCGTGTGGATCGGGAACATCCTGACAAAGATCGTGTGAATCATCCCAGCGACCTACCTTGGCCAGCCAAAGTGCCTTTTGTGCAACGGGAAGCTCCACAGGCGGTTCCGGATCCGTTTCTGCAGATTGTGCGAGTTCAGCGGCTGTCATGTCGCCGCTGTCTTGCCAAAAAAGCCAGAGAAGGGAAGCCGGAACTCTAAGGAAGCACCGAGAAGGTCAGTCGGAAATAGGTTTTTCCTTCCGAAGGCTCAACCAAGAGCCCTTCTCCGGTGACTTCCAAATCTCTTTCCTCCCAATTCCGTAAATCAGTCGAAAACTCTACGCCAATGACCGCATCAGATCTCTCGGGAAGCCCCGCTAATGGCAAAAGAAATCCCGATCCCTGTTTTGTGAGCGAGAGATTCCTTTTCGAACTTCTTTCCGTCGGATCAGTCCCCAGAAGATACTCCGCCAATTCGCTCAGCCCATCCCCGTCGGAGTCCCCAGTGAGATCAACCTCCACCGAAAAAAAACCGGCCAACCATTCGCTCAGCCCGGTTCGATCCCTAATCAGAATTGTCTCGCTGGCATCAACACCTGCCGCAAACCCAGTTTGGTCATTTGGAATGGTTAAAAGGAGAACTTCTTCACCTTCTCTCAAATCATCACTTCGAACACTCAAAGACACCCCGACTTGGCTCTGCCCTGCTGGTAAAAGAACTTCGAGATTCCCTGAAAAATCCTCACTCGAAGCGGAGCCGGCGGCACCCAGGACAACGGTCAGTGGAGTCACCAATGGCAGGTCACTCGAAACCAAAAGCGCCACGGTCTCCGAGGGGAAATTTTCATCAAGCCGGCCGCCTACAAGTGACAATTTAAGTGCAGGACGGTGGACCTCGCAATCTTCAATCACCATAGTGACGTTCACGTTGTCCAACCACCACCCCTCGCTAGACGACGAACGGTCATGAACTAATCGCCAACGAAATTGAAGACTCTCACCTGCCCACTCCACCGGAAGCTCAACCGTTGTTGTTATGAATACTGATCGCTTCGCCGACCAAGCCATCCGACCGGCAATCGGCGAATCAAATCCTGAACGAATGACCCGATCGTAGCCCCCCGACACGATTATGTCGGGGCTCTCAATCAGGTCGGTCCACGCCCCATCATTCCTCGAAACTTCAAGCACCGCCCCGTCAAATCCAATCTCTGTTCGGTACAAGTGTTCGAAACTGAGAATCCCCCCTCCCTCAGTCAGCACAAATGATGGTGAAATTAGGGAAGAAGAAGACACCCTCCCAGCTCCGCCAGTGAAGGCTGACCGGATTGAGGAAACCGAACGCGATGAAACAGAATCCCACGCGATGCCGCCCCCGATTTCTTCGGATGCCCATCCGGAAGGAAGATCACTCGAGTCATCAAATCCCTCATCCACAGGAACCGGCAACTGCCGATTCCCCAAACTGAATTCTCGCTCGAAGTTCAACAAGCTTCCCGACTCATCAGCAATATCGATGACAAAATTCGCAGCGTCTCCGCAGCCCCCAACCGCTCCAAAAACCAGATCCAGTGCACCCGCCGAATTCGCCTCAATCCCGGAGGGAAGATCATTCGAAAAGGTCGTCACATTAGTGGTTCCAGTGATATTCACCAACAAGTTTCCCGTCGGTAATGTCCCAATGTTCTCGATCGGAATCGAAACCCGAACCGTCTCATTCGGATCCAGACGACTGTTTTTAACGGAACCAGACTCAGCGATCACAACCGCATCACCAGCCACTAGCCGAGGACCTGGAACACGATCATTTAACGTGACTGTCAGCTCGTATATTTGGGCGCCGTTCGAGGCATCTCCATTGACTCTCAGATAATAGACTCCGTTTTCGGGAAATTTAAAAAGATCAATTTTCTCATCATCACCTGCTCCTCCAGCTGTCGATAACGCTAAAACATTCGCACCGCCCAGATCAAGGATCTCAAGTGAAAGGTCGTGGACCGCTTCCGAATTAAAGATCGCGCCAGCTGAACACCCGTTATTCGTCTCCGCCCCTTCAAAATAACTCCCCTCTCCGGGCGTAAGCCTCGCCGTGAGCCTTTGGCCGCTCTCAACTTCAAATCGGTAAAAATCAACATCCGTATTATCGTCGATACTGAGCCGGCCAAACGAACGGGTTTCGAGTAATGGAAGATCCACCAAGGTCGCCTCTGCCGCGGAATCATTATCGTTGAATTCTTCATGCGATTCGAAGCGATCGCCATAAAGCCGCTGCAGTGACTGGTGTTCATCAAATCGAGGCCCACGAAAACTGGTCGTCAAAATGGGCTCAAGAAGCTTCGTCCGGTTGATCGGACAGACATGAGACAACCCCAATCCATGCCCCAGTTCGTGGGTGATTGTGTTGAAGAGTCGAATCGAGGAACTGGACGTCAGATCAAAAGTCCCGTCGCTCGAATCAAAAATCATGTCACCGTGATCAGGGGCGAAGGCTAAGGCCAAAGTCCCGCTGTCTCCATCTAGGGCCCTGGCCGAAACACGAATATCCCCGCGAACGCCTACCGAGCCCAAGGTGAAGGAGCTTATTTCCGACCCGTCGTCACTCGGTTCATACTCTAAAGTCACCCCACAGGTATCGGCCATCGATTGAAAGGCCTCTTCGAAAATTTCAAACCAGGGTTGATCTTCAGCAGGACCGTTTTCGACTCCTCCGTAGATCCCTGCCATCCACAAACGAAAATTGGACGATGTGTTTGCCTGTTCATCGACCCCCGGGGTCGATGTCCCATCCGGAACAATACTCCATGTCAACGTGATTGGTTGCCCTTGGTTTCCACTTCCAAATCCACTCACCGCAGTTCGATTCCAACGACCGGAACTTGAAAACTGATTGGCAAACAGTGCGTATCCGGCCCCTCCAAGCCCGGTTAACTTCTCAACCTCGTGATACGCCGCAGCTTTCTCTGCCGCAACATCCGGCGCCCAACAAAGCCAGTGCTGGTCCCTCGCTGCGGGAGAAGTCAGTCTGTCAATGTATGATCGAAGTTTCCTCAACTCCTCCTCGTCAAGAGCGACAAGAAGCTCGGGATCGATTTTAGACTCGATCAAAGCAACGATTGAAGACCTTTCTTTTCGGTCAAGGCGCGAGAGCATCCCCCCCCTCTGGATCTCACCATTCAAACTGGAGATCTCTCCGAACGGCGCAATCATACGCATTCCTTCAATCCCAGCTTCCTTTATCGCCCAGGCTTCAGCTTTGAGCCCAATCTCGAAAACTTCTACTACCCCCTTATTTCCACCCGTCTCGGCTGGCTCTTTCTCAGACGCTTCTTCAAACGCAATCCACAGCATAATCAGAGGAAGAATAAGAACAATCAATCGTGTCATGTGGCAAAAGCAAACCCTGATGGCTTCTTCGCAAAAGCTAACACGAACATTGGGAGCCGTCAGGCGAAAATCCCAAGGTTGTCAGATGCCGGACTCCATGTTCATTCTCTCTCCGCACAATGACCGAAGAACCTATCGACCCCATTGGGCGGCCCCGCGACATCAGACACTCACGCCTTCGCAAGACGCTCAAACCATTCCTCGCCGGAATGGCAACTGTGATCCCTGTTCTCGCAACCGGATGGATCGTCGTCCTTGTTTTCCGGCTCCTCCATAAGATCGGCCTCGCCATTATCAACGGGTTTTTGAAGGCCCTGAACTCCCTCCGCGGAGTCGACCCCGAATCAGAGTCGACCTGGACCATCGAGGGGTTTCCTGGCGACGACTTCCTCTGGTTGTTCATCCCTCTTGCCCTCCTCTTTCTCGTTGGTCTTGCCGTCACCAACCGGCCCGGGAAAAAAATCTCACGCTGGATTGACGACACCATGGGCCGAATTCCCCTTTTTGGGGTTATCTACGCTACGATCAAACAATTCGTAGATGCCGTCCGAAACCTGGGCGGACCCCAGAAATTCAAGGGGGTCGCCTATGTGGAATATCCCAGCCCCGGGTGTCGGCTGATTGGTTTCATCACCGGAAATTTTTCCGATCCCCAAACAGGAAAACGCACAACATCGATCTTCATACCCACCTCTCCAAATCCGATGACCGGATTCGTGGTCCTCATGGATGACAACAAGGTTTTCGAAAGTGACATGACTCTCGAAGAAGCTGGAAAAATGATTCTCTCCGCGGGCCTCGTCGCTCCCGTATCCTTCGGTGGTGAAGTCGAAGAAAAGACTACTTCGGCTTCCTAGCCCGCAGCCCCTGTAATCTCTTTCCTTCGGCCTCCCACTGAATCTGGAAATCCGTCTTCGGATAGAAAAAAGCATTTCCCGGCCAGTCCAGACACTCCAATCCTGCAAAGGCCTCAAGATGTTCTTGGCTCCACTCGAAATATTCGTCGTGATCGGTCTTAAAGAGCAACTCTCCCCCTGGTTTTAAAACCCGCACGAGAGCCCTGAGAAAAGGCTCCTGAAAAAGTCGGCGGCGATGATGCTTTGCTTTCGGCCAAGGGTCGGGACAAAGCAGATGCAAGCGATCCACACAACTCTCCGGCAAGAGCCATTGCAAGGTATAGAGACTCTCCAGTCTCAAAACGCGCACATTTTTGAGATTTCGCCTTTCGGCGCCGCGGCACACTTTACGAACCCTCCCCAGGAGTCTTTCAACAGCGAGAAAATTTCTTTCCGGATAGTATTCCGCCATTTCCAGAGTGAACTTGCCGTCACCGCACCCCAAATCGATCTCCAGCGGGGCCTCATTTCCAAAGAACTGATCGGGATCGATTTCGGCAAAGTAATCCTCAGGCACCAATTCGTTGGGCTCGGCAGGACGGACCGTCTTAGTGTTGGGAACCATGAGGTGAGAGCCTACTGAACCTTCCGGTAAATGCCACTGTAACTAAGAAACGGCACTTCGGGATCAGTCGTGCGCGCATCAAAGCGACGAATAATCGCCGACTGATTGACCAAGGGATTATTGGCATAACGTGTTGATTCGAAGTGAAGTGTCAACTCCCCCACATTAAGAGGGCCGGTCACGTTAGTGAAGGTCAAGGCGCCTTTGTAGGGACCAGATTCCGAACTGTATTGCGCGGCGAACGTCCCCGATCCTATTGACGCCGCTATAACCGAATCTTGTCCCTGAGCCGTTTGTTCAATCAACATGTCTATCGAATATGATCCAGTCACTCCATCCTCGCTGAACGTAAGCTCAAGGGATCCCTGATCAATTCCCGAGTTCACCTCGAGAGCAAAGCGGGCGTTCTTAAGCTCCATATCACTGGAGAACCAATGCGGAATAACCGTGGCAAAACCTTTCACAAAAAGCTTGGGAGCAAACACGAACGCGTCGGTAAGGTTCGTATAAACCGGACCGGTCGAGGCCGGCGATTGGGCTTCAAAAGCCCCCGCCAGATAATTAATCAAATCAGTGCTCTGATAGAGAATCGTCAGGGTTGAAGGTTTCCACGGAGTGACCAAGGAAAACTGGGAATCCGATCGATTGAAGCCCATACAAAGCTCCTCAATTTGACCCGGCATAAAGGATTGATGATAACTTTCAAAAAACGCCGCCACATCGCCGCCCCTCCGGAAGGTAATCTCATCAATAGACATCTCATTTGACGGAAGCCCGTTACTATCAGTCAGGGAATTGGCAATACTCAGCACCACCGATCGACCGGCATTTTGGACGACCGTCCCAAAGGCCGTGTATTTACCGTTCCAACTACGATCGGCCGCAGAAGTGATGAAAAAACGACTCCCATTTCGATTAGGACCCAATGAATCCATCGCCAGAATCCAAGCCCTATTAAAAGGTGTTCCATACGGATTCACAGTGTTTCCAGGCGTCCGAAGGATCTCGTCTTGAAAATGATATCCAGGATTTTCCAGGAGAGACTCAGTCATGCTCCCTGCAAAAAATCGCTTTCCAGTCTCCACGCGATTGATCTTCAGATTCCGATACATCGGAGCCTTCTTGACGCGTTGATCTCTCGCATCAATCCAAGATCTCGGATAGCGAAGAGTGATGCGATACCGAGTTGGCTTCGAGTTCACAAACTGAAGCCGCACACGATCTTGTCCGGTGACATCCGCATAGTAACTGGAAAGCAAAAATGTTTCCACCGCTCCGATGAAGGTCCCGCTCTGCTTGATCTCATAATGCGCTCGCATCGTGCTCGAGATCGGCACATAGGACACCGTGAGGGGAAGTTTGACCGAATCAGATTCAGCTGTCGTTGAGTAGAGATGTCGATTGTGGGTTGGATCCTCCAGAAATGGAACTCCATTTCTGGTTTCAAAAACATCATCTCCCTTGCCTGCCAGATGGATGAAGTTGGCGGTGGCAAGGGGCGCATTCACATGGTCGAGCACAACGCTAAACTCACCCATCGAAGTCTGAAAATCGGCTACAATCTGGGCTGAACTGGTAATCGCGAGCCCCATAAATGCGACGATGCCTTTGCTCGATTTTCTCATAAATAAACCCATTCTTTAGTTCGCGACTCCGGTGTTTACCACCAAGCGAAAGAAGAGCCTGGATTCCTCCGTGACTAAAGCGCTTCTTTGAACAGTGACCATCTTGATCTCCCCCTCGTCGGATAAGTTGGTAATATTCACAGCATCAAAACCGTCATCTGTCATCCAAATCGTATCCCAATTGATCAGATCAGATGACATTTGAACCAAGTAGGAGAGATCAGAAGCAAACCCCCGATGCCGAAATGTGAAGATCCCATGTCCCAAATCATCCACCCCACCAAAAGGGATCAATCCCGAATCATCTGACGAATTATTCGGATCCCCGCCATAGGCATATTCTTCAAAGTTCGTCAGGACTCCTGAGTCGCTCATCTCGGCCGGCCCTGAAGCAGATTCCTGCACTGCCCAACCTGAATAAGAACTTAAAACGGTGACAGGCATCGTCGTTGAGACACTTGCACCGTCCAGGTCCGTCGCCGTAATTGTCAATTGCGTGGTTCCTGGGAAGCCGTTGGGAGTGATGATCAATGGAGCCGCCAGGGTCGGTGCCACTGCAGCGGAAACAACATCATCACCATCAGAAGTAACCGAATACGTCAGCGTCGGGATCTCGAAAACGTCGTTCATCGAAGCAAGTTGATCAAACGCCGGACTGTTCTCGTCAATACTGGTAAGTGGCCAATCTGACAGTGAGATCAATTGATCATCCAAATCCACCTGAAAAGTCCCTCGTGGTAGGATGGACATCCGGTTGACCGGGGCAATCTCGGCAGCACGGCCAAAGACCGTGAATCCTCCATTCTGGCCGTCAAGAATCGAGCGGTTGTCATTGAGGCTGATAAAAAACTGATTGGTCGCACTGTCGGGATCGCCACCCAACTTGGCCATTGAAATTGTTCCGCAGAGATTCGGACGTGAAGAATCGAACTCGTTAACGATTGTGGGGAGTTGGGTCACACGGCTATATTTTCCGGGTTCGTCACCAGGCTTGAAGCCTCCACCCTGAAGAACAAAGTTCTCACCATTGCCTAACTTAGCCATACGGTGAAAGAACGCGCCGTCCCAGGCATCACTCTCGGCGTAGGCGAAGAAATTATTTACCGTCACAGGGAATCCTTCATAGAACCCAATCTTAATGTCTCCAAACTCCGTGGAAACAGAGACCGCACGAATAAAATCAGGATCTTCAAAAACGGTTGAGAGATCGATTCCAACTGAAGGTTCCGCAATGATGGTCACCGCATCAAGAGTCCCATTAAGGAGAGGTTTTTCGTTAATGACGTTGATATGGAGAAAGCCAGAACGGACATGAATTCCCATCTCCGCCTCGTAATTCACCCGGAAACTTCCTTCCGGAGGCGTTTCAGCAGAAAACGTTCCCGAGGTGCTGTCCAAATCCAGCCATTCGGGCAGGGTTCCTACTGAGCGAAATGATTCTGCCTCAAAATCTTTTGTGATCGTATAAGAGAAGCTCTCTCTAGGTGTTCCGGTGGCCGCCGAGGTGAAGACATTTAGATCTAACGTGATCACACTCAATTCAGGGCTCCAATCGGAAAATTCGAGCTCGCCAACATCTCCCCCTTCAAGAGGTTTTGCTGAACGAAGGCGGAACTCAACCTCGGAACCAGGGGTAAACCCGGAAAAGGTAAAGCCTGTCACGTCCGCTCCCGGACCATTCCGCACAAACGGCTCACCATTCCCAATGTTGATCTCAAATTGAAAAAGGGTTTCATCGGTGGCATTGTCCACCCATTCAAACGTCGCACGATCGTTCCCCTCCGAGCGCGCAAAAACGAAATCAGTAGGAGCCGCAGGAGGCGCCGCTTTTAAAGCGGCCAAGCAGGTGAGTGCATATAAAAATGGTAAAATTCGATAACTGGACATCTCAAGTAGGTGGATAAAAATGCTCACACATTGACCGAGAACTCAAGGCAAAGGGCTGGATAGCTGTTTACGATGGAGTGCCACTTCCCCTTGAAAACCTATTTTCACCACAAATCTCTCTCAGATTGAAATTCCCTTTTGAGCCAATCTTCCTAAACTCCCCGAGGTGAAATGCGCAGGTGACCCCATCCTCTTTGATCTCGATCAGACCATCATCCCGTGGGACACCCAGCTTGTTTTCCGCTCCTACGTTCTCCGCAAGGAACCTTCCCGGCGTCTCCTCACCTTGATTTTTCTCGCATTTCTTCCCCTCACCAAAGTCCTTGGAGCCGGGGGCATGAAACGCGTCTTTCATTCCTACCTCTGGGGGATGTCATCCAAAAGGTTACAAGACCACGTCGACGGATTCCTGTCAGATTGGCTTCCAAAACTCCCCTACTCCGAAATTCTGGAGGAAATCGAGCACTACAAACAACGCGGTTGCCACCTCGTTCTTTCCTCCGCAAGCCCCGAACTCTGGGTGCAAGGCATCGGCAAAGCCCTTGGCTTCCATCAAAGTCTGGGCACCCGTTTTAACTGGGGCACCCGGGTCGAACTTTTCCCCGAAATGATTGGAGTGAACCACAAGGGCGAAGAAAAAGTCCGCCGTCTTGAAGAACTCGGCATCACCTCCGGTCTCGCCGGATTCACTGACTCTCGCGCTGACCTCCCTCTCCTCGCCCTTTGCGGAGAAAAGACCCTCGTCAACCCTCTTCCCGGAATGCGCAAAGTCGGAGAGGAAAACGAATGGCGTATCCTCGAACCGAAACGACCTTGGAAAAATCGTTTCTTTTTCGGACTCGGCTGCGCCCGCCAACTCTTCGGGTTCTGGAGGCCATGATTCATTGTCTCCATGGAGCAGTCGGCAGCTTCCGCGATTGGGAATTTTTAAAAGCTGGTCCGGACCAGAAACTCAACGCCTTGGATCTCTGGGAATTTTTAAAAAACGAGCCTCCCTCTCTCGCCCAAGCCGGAGCAATCATTGCTGACCAGGCTAACACCAACGACATCATTTTAGGATACTCAATGGGGGGACGCCTCGCCCTTCACGCTCTCCTTGCCGCTCCAAAAAAGTGGAAAGCCGCCATCATCGTGAGCGCCCATCCCGGACTCATCGAAGGCCACGATGATCGCATCGAACAGGATTCAAGATGGGCGGCACTGGCAAACCGCAATTGGGAATTCTTTCTCAAAAAATGGAACCAACAAGGCATCCTCCCACCAAGCAATCAAGGTCTGCACCAAGCGACCTTGATCAACCAGGATGCCGTCGCAAAAAGTTTTCACCACTGGTCCTTGGGAACCCAGAAGAACCTCCGGACCCAACTCGCGACCCTCCCCTGCCCTGTGCTTTGGATGACCGGTGAGAAGGACCAAAAATTCACGGAACTCGGACGGGAAGCTGCCTCACTTCTTCCCAAGGGCCATCACGCAATCATCGCCGACAGCGGCCATCGCGTCCCTTGGGAGAAATCCGAATCTTTCAGCAGCACCGTCAGGAAGTTTCTCTCCAATATTTAGAAAACTACTCCCTCACCTTTCCGACTGTTCCGCCGTTCACAAATTCCGCCTTCGCATAACTCTTCACCACATCTTCCTTCCCTCGACTCACTTTGTCCGCCCACCGGACGATACGTCGCACTAACGGCCGAGGCCGCCAACGAATATGAGCGATTGACGGCTCACACCAGGCAAAGGTGGGATCGGGATCCGAACACACCAGAGAAACATCAAGGGGGACCTTTAGACCACGCTGCGCCAGGAATTGTTGGGCTGCCGCAAACAAGTGCGCCTCCTGGACGATCAGCGCCGTCGGTGGAGTGACACGAAAGAGCGAGTCCAAACACTCAATAAAACTCTCCTTACTGTCCTGCCAATCAGGCAGGTGATACTCCCCTACTTCAATGCCCTCTTCTTCCAGAGCATCCAGAAAAACCTGTTCTGAATCACCAGGGCAGGGCTTTCTTCGCTGACTCCGCGCCAAAAGCACGATCCTCCGATGCCCCAGTCCCACCAGAGTGCGAACCACTTTGCGATATGCCGGAGCCTTGTTGGGTCTCGCACCAGCCACCCTCAAATCAGATGCCCCACCGAACAGCGCAAAGGTCGGAAAGCTTTGCTTCGTAAACCAATTCAACACATCGACCGATCCGGCAACCACAATCCAAGCATCAGCCTTGCACTCCTTCGTAAACTGAGCGACTCGCTTCACATCCAACCCAAGATCCATCAATGATCGACCCGCAAAAAACGGAGCATGCCCCGCCTCCACCAGCATGTGTTGAATCTCCACAATATAATCAATTCTCTTATCGACTGATTCGTAGAGAAGAATCCCTAAACGTAAGGCTGGCGGAGTGAGCCCTACAGGCAAGATGCCAATAGCACGCCTCTTTCCCGCTCCTTGAGGCACTAACACCCCCTCTCCATCAAGCTGTTTTAAAGCGGCATCCACCGTCTTGCGGTTGACTCCCATTTCAGCAGCCAAACTTGGCACCCCGGGCATCGTTCCGCTCCAGCGTCCACGCAAAAGCTCGCCACGCAAGTGCTCCGCAACTTGTTCGGAGGGGGAGAGGATCCGCAGTGGCTTCACACCTCAACCTACCCTCACTTGGGCAGGCGTCCAGTCTCTAATGCGGTCGCCCTTTTTTCTAAAAAGGGCTCCTCTCCCAGAGTCATCATTACTGTTATAAAAAGTCATTCCGTCGCCGTCATTGCTGGCCTCACTTTTGCCACCGCAAACGCTAATGTGATCGGTCCGTTGGCCCTCTTGCAAAACACTGCCAACAGCGGCATTAAAGATACCGTCGAGGTTGACGCTGGTAACACCATAAGCAAATTTTTTGACATCTCCGAATCCGACTGGGAACACAAACCTCAACTTTTCTTCAAAATTGAGAAAAAGTAAGGTCACAATTCTCCGCCCGTATCGTTCCCTGAACAATCATGATTAATTTACTGAAGTCAGCTCTTGCCCTGATTCTTACCACGACCTTGCTTTACGCAGCCGGACCCAGGGTGAAAATGGCCCTACCCGATTTCACAAAAGGAGACACAATCCCGGGTGGAGCCAAACACGATTGGAACCTCGGTGCCACCGGAGCCCGGGGTTGGATGTTCAGCGAAAAAATGGAAACCACGACCGCCCGTCAAATTGCGATCACCAAAGTCGCAAGTGGTTCCCCGGCCGATGGCATCTTGAAAGTCGGTGATGTCATCCTTGGAGTCGGAGAAAAACCATTCTCCTACGATCCACGCACAGAATTCGGCAAAGCCCTCACTGGCGCAGAAGCTCAAAGCGGGCAACTCCTTCTCATCCGCTGGCGGAGTGGCGCCCAAAAAAAAGTCACCCTCAAACTCCCGATCCTAGGCACTTACAGCGCCACGGCCCCATACCACTGTTCCAAATCAAAACTCATCCTCGAGGAGGGCTGCAAGGTCCTCGCCCAAAAAATCGCCGATCCAAAGTATCAAGCCAATCCAATTGTCCGCTCCCTCAATGCCCTCGCCCTTCTCGCCAGCGGCAAGAAGGAATACCTACCCTTGGTCAAGCAGGAGGTAAAGTGGGCTTCCGATTACAAAACCGAGTCAATGGCGACCTGGTACTACGGGTATGCCATCATGCTCCTCGCTGAATATCAAATGGCCACCGGCGATGATTCCTTCATGCCCGGTCTTCGACGCCTTGCCCTGGAGGCTGCCGACGGTCAAAGCATCGTTGGATCCTGGGGACACAAGTTTGCAGGCGACGACGGACGCCTCGTAGGCTACGGCATGATGAACGCTCCCGGCCTCCCCCTCACTTCGTCACTCATCCTCGCCACCAAAGCAGGCGTCAGTGATCCCAAGGTCGCTCGCGCCATTGAGCGAAGTACGAAACTCCTCCGATTTTATATAGGCAAAGGAGCCGTCCCCTATGGCGACCACCACCCTTGGACGCAAACCCACGAGGACAATGGCAAGTGTGGGATGGCCGCCTTTCTTTTTAATCTCAACAACGAGCCCAAAGGCGCTCAGTTTTTTTCCCGCATGAGCCTCGCCTCCCACGGATCTGAAAGAGACACCGGCCACACCGGAAACTTCTTCAACATCCTCTGGGCCCTTCCTGGCGTTGCTCAATCAGGCCCTCATGCCACCGGAGCATGGATGAAAGAATTTGGCTCCTGGTATTTTGATCTCGCACGCCGTCATGATGGCACCTTTTCCCATCAGGGACCGCCCAATGCCCGTCATGACAGTTACGCCAACTGGGACTGCACTAGCGCTTATCTCCTCTCGTATGCCCGCCCTCTCAAAAAACTCTATATGACCGGAAAACACCCTGGAGCCATTCCCCAAATCAGCGCCCCCGAAGCCGCTGATATTGTTGCCGACGGCCGCGGCTGGTCGAATAAGTATCGCAACGATGCCTATGATAAAATCAGCGAAACTGACCTCCTTAAACTCCTGAGCAGTTGGTCTCCCATCGTTCGCGAACGTGCTGCCATCGCTCTCGGGCGGAAAAAAAGCAGCAACCCGGTTCCTACTTTGATCAGGATGCTAGGTTCTTCTGATCTGGAAACCCGCTACGGAGCCTGCCAGGCCCTCTCCCAGCTAAAACACACCGGAGCCGACGCCGTCCCTGCCTTGCTCGAAAATCTCAATCACCCCGACCTCTGGCTCCGTATCGAAGCGGCCGAAGCTCTCGCTCACATTGGAAAACCTGCCATGAAAGCTCTCCCGAAACTCCTCACCATGCTGGCCAAGGGATCGACCAAAGAAGATCCACGCGCCATGGAACAACGCTATCTGAGCTTTGTTGTCTTTGGAAAAATGCTCAGAAATTCGCTTGAGAACATTGACCGGGACCTCTTAAGAAAAGCGATCGTCGCCGGACTTCAAAATCAGGACGGACGTTCCCGGGGCTCCGTTGGCCAGATTTACAACAAGCTCTCCTACGACGAAATCAAACCCATTCTTCCCGCCATTTATGAGGCCATCGCGAAGCCTTCGCCCAGCGGAATCATGTTTGCCAGCGGGGTGCGGCTTGCTGGTTTGGATCT
Source organism: Akkermansiaceae bacterium (assembly GCA_026421245.1). Taxonomy (GTDB): domain Bacteria; phylum Verrucomicrobiota; class Verrucomicrobiia; order Verrucomicrobiales; family Akkermansiaceae; genus SW10. Next base: position 25,997 of record JAPKDJ010000012.1, read on the forward strand.
CCTTGCCAAACACCGGATCAAGGAAGGAATGCCCCTTTGCTTCGAAGTCATGCAGATCGACAAGTGGGGCAAGGCTGCCCGGATACCCCGCTGCCTCGGTTCTCTCGAAAAATACGGCGCTGGTGCCAAGCCCATTCTTCCCAAGCTCAAGCAACTCAAAAAAGACCTCCTCGCTCACCGGGAGAAAAAGAACCTCCTGAAGCCCATCGAGCAGGTTCGCAAGATGATTGAAAAAATCGAGAACTCGACCGACTCCATCGAACTGCGCAGTATTCAATAGATGAAGATGCTCTTTCGCTCCTTGCTTTCTCTTTTCGTCATCGGCCCGATGGCCGCCAATGAAAAGGAAAAGGCCTCCGCCCCCCTTGCCGACCTCAAACTCCCCGGAATCAAAATTAATCTTGAGGAACGATCCGTCGACGTTAACTCAACCGTCTGCCTTCAGGAAGGTTCCCTCGAATTCGTCGCCTGCACCAAGGACACCAAAGAGCACGAATCCATCATATCCGTTCGGGCCAAACCCAGTCACATTCACACCGCTCTTTTGCTACTCGGAGCTGAAGCAGGCCATCCCGCCATCCGCAAAGTCGTGGGTGAAGGTGATGAGGAACGCTGGATTGACCTCCCACCCAAGGGAAGTTTGATCTCCGTCTCGTTCGTCATTAAGAACAAGGAAGGCCAGCAGATCGAGCGCCCCCTTACCGATTTCATCGACCGCAGCGGAGACGAGGAAGAACAGACGAAAGAAGAGAAGGCCAAAGCAAAAGCCCACTTAAAAACCTTCCTCTTTGCAGGTTCCCATCTTCATGGCAATGGCGAAGGCCCCAAAACCTATCTTGCCGATAAGAGCGGAAGTGTCATCAGCCTCTCAACTTTTGGAGACGAGCTGCTTTGTCTTCCCGAAGTCTACGGCAACGAGAACCACTCCCTCCAATGGCAGGTTGACTCCACTCACCTTCCCAAGATGGACACTGAAATCATCCTCCGCCTTCGACCCAAAATCAAAAAAGAGCGCGCCAAGCGCTAAAACCCTGCCAAGGCAGGCGAATCCCACCATCCATACCCACCGTGAAACTCCTCCTCGCGCTCTCCTCGCTAACCCTTCTTTCCTTCGCCAGGGAAATCCCCGCAGTCCTCCCCGACCCGGATGGCAAACCGGGTGACGCTACCAAGCCCGTCAAAGTTTACCTTCTCGCCGGGCAGTCCAACATGGTTGGCATGGGAAACCTCAGCGGAGCCAAGAACATCTACAACGGCGTTTTTCTCACCTCCGACCCCGCCGCACCTGAAGGTCCGTTTGAAATCTATAAAGTTGGAAAATACAAAGTCTCCCAGTTCACCACCTTTAAGGAAGACGGCACCGCAACCACAGCTTCTCTCGCAAGCGGAACCTTTGAAGTGCCCCTCGCCGGAACCTTCAAAACCCACAGCTCTTCCCCCATCGACATCGACGGAAAACGTTCCCCCTCCGAAATCTCCCTCCAACCAGGAAAACGCTACCCCTTTGAGATCTCCGAATTCAGAGGGAATCCTCCCCGCTTCTGGCTTGAAAAGATCGACCTCCTCGGAAACGGTGACCTCGAAAATGTCGTCAAACGCGAAAAGAAATTCCCAAATCTCATCGACGACTCTGCCAACTGGACCGTTCGCAACGACGTCTACTACCAGGAAGCCCGTATCGCCGAAAACGGTAAAGGCTCTCCACTCAGTCCAACCTCAAACGGTAAGGCTATCGGCCCCGAACTTGGCTTCGGGCATGTCATGGGCACTTTCCACGACGAGCAAGTCCTCCTGATCAAAACGGCCATGGGAAACCGCGCGCTCGGCTTCGATTTCCGACCTCCTTCCAGCGGCCGCACCGACCCCGAAAGCAAATGGGAGTCACTCGAATACAAGCTCATGATCGAAGGCGTCCAAAAGACCCTCGCCAACATCGACAAGATCGTGCCCGGATACAAAGAGCAAGGCTACGAACTCGCCGGCTTTGCCTGGTGGCAAGGCCACAAAGACAGCCCGTCCGAAGCCGCCACTGAGTATGAAAAGAACCTCGTCAACCTCATCAAAGACATCCGCAAGGATCTCAAAGCCCCAAAGATGCCCGCCGTCATCGCCACCGTCGGTTTCGGAGGTCACCGCATGAGCGAAAATTTTCTCCCCATTCTTAACGCCCAACTTGCCGTGGGCGATCCAAAAAAACACCCTGAATTTTCCGGAACCGTCGCCTCGGTCGATACCCGTGATTTCTGGCGTGAGGTCGATGAATCCCCTACCAATCAAGACTACCACTACAATCGCAACGCCGAGACCTACCTCCTCGTTGGTGACGCACTCGGTCGCGCCATGGTTGGTCTCCTCGGCGGCAAAGCAGAACCCACCCCACGTCCAAAACGCGCCCCCCCCACTTCACTAGTCCAAGTGGCTGAGCTCACCGAAGCTCAAAAATCCGCTCACCAAAAAGCCCTTCGTCCCATTCTTCTCGATGGCATCGCAGCCTCCTACCTCAGCAACCCGCGCTACCAAAAAACTCTCGCTGCCGAAGCAAGCAGCCAGCGCCCCGAACGATCTAACCAATTCCTCCGTGGTGCCATGTTCGGACTAACCAATATCTACCGCGCCACTGGACTGACTGAATTCGAGTGGAAGCCCTTCGGCAACGACCTCCGCAACGTGAAATGGAACTACATCAGCTTCGACCCCGCCGAAAAACTTCCCAAAGACCACAAAGGAAACCGCTATCGCAAAGTCACCTACCCCAACAACATGGAGAACTGGTTCACACCCGAATTTGATTCCACCAAAGCCGGATGGAGAACTGGACTCCAACCCTTCGGCCAACTCGATGGAAAACTCTCAGCTCTTCGCGATTGCGACAACCCCGTCTGCGGATGCGGCCATGCTCCAAAATCACTCTGGGAAAATGAAGTCCTCCTCGCCCGCACCACCGTTGAACTTCCCCCGTTTAAAAAGGACCACCGATACCGTGTCGTCATCGGGGGAGCCGCCCACGTCTTTGCAGGCGAGGGCTACGCCATTTACATCAATGGTGAGCTCCTCGCAGAATCCAACCGAGGCGTCGCCAGACGAGAAGGCGGCCAACCAAGAGGTTCCCACATCTACGCCGACTTCCGCGACCAATTCAAAGGCGGAAAAGTCACCATTGCCGCCACCAGTTTCTTGAACTACAGCTCACCCCGAGGCCCCATCCCCCCCACCGGACACTTCAGCCTCTGGATCGAAGAACAAAAAATCTCTCCCGTCACATCCCAGTAGATCATTCCAGATCGCCGCTCGAATTTTGGCATGATTGCTAAATTCCTCGAAAAGACGATCCTACCCGAAATCTCTTTCGAAGATGCCTCTTTGGAAGAAAATCTCGATTTTCGAAACCTACGGTCGTGCAAACTGGATCCTGACGATCGGAGTATTACCTTCAACCTCATCGATGATATCGTCGTGGACGCTATTCTCATTCCTGAAGTAAAGCACTACCACAAACTCCTCGACGAACTGCACCAGCATCAGGCCCTTCGCTCACGGGATCTAGATACAAAGGGATCGGGTTTCAATATCCACAGTAAAATTGATCCAGACGTCGAAATGATTTTCTTGGTTTTTCACTAGATTTTTCACTCTCAATTACGAAGCGGATAGCAAGAACATCACCTCCCCCTTAAATCACGAAACAAAACCTCAGGAGGGAACATTCGAAAAGCAGTCGCTTCTCTAGGAAAGCTCGTGCCCCCTGCCCACTTACAAAATCCCCTTTCTTTTCTCCTTGTCTCTCCTTGCAGGATGTCAAGGTCTGTCCCAAACTACGTTTAACACTTGATCAACTCATGTTCCGACGTCTCAAAAATCTAGTCAAAGGCTTTTTCGGCCTCTTCATCGGCGGTATCGAAAAGCGCAATCCCGAAGCTCTTCTCGAAAACGAAAAAGAAAACCTCCGCAAGCAGATTGCCGAGTTCAATAAAGGCCTCGCCGGCCACGCCGGGCTCGTCGAGAAACTCATCTCGAAAGCCAAGAAGCTCGATCGCGAAGAAACCGAACTCCGCGCCAAAACCGCAGCCAACCTCAAGGCCGGCAATCGTGAAGCCGCCGGAAAACTCGCCCTTCAACTCCAAACCGTCGATCGTGAACACGACGATGTTCGCGCCCAGATGGAAGAAGCTGATGTCCGCTACAAGGAGCTCGTCAAAGCCCGCGACGTGTCTGTCAAAACCGCAAAGGACCGCATTGAACAACTTGTTCGCGACCTTGACGAAATGAAATCGACCAAAGCCATGGCCGAGCTCAATGAAATGGCTTCCGGCATGATTACCGATATCGGTGGCTCAGGCGACACTCTCAACCGCCTCGAAGAGATGGTCGAGGAAGAGCGCACTAGGGCCGCCGGTCGTGCCCGGGTCGCCAAAGATCAAATCGACATGAATGGCATCAACGAAACCGTCTCCGAGCAGGACGCCCTCGCCGAAATGGCCCTTGCCGACTTCGCGGCTACCGAAGGAATCGAATTAGAGCCCGAAAAAGGTGCCGCGAACTCTGCTCCTGCGGAGACCACCAAAGGTTCCATGGGTCCTCAAAGCGAGTCCCAGTAATCTCCTAGAATAAAGAAGCACCCGTGACTTGTTTTGCTTCTCGTCGTCGTCCTCTTTGCTCTCATTGGCACAGCCGTATGGATGAAACTGATGATCGATGAGCAACCCAAGGTTCATGAGGCCCCCGGCATTTCCGGTGTCGAACTTCCCGATCCCAAAGATCTCGAATGAGCACTACTTTACCAAAATGGGCCAATGAAGTCATCGCCCGCTACGAAAGTCGCTCCGCCGGCTGCTTCGTCCTGCATGGCAACGTTGATGACCGATTCCATCTCCCCTCGCAAAACTCCAAACTCGGAAACCTCACCCAGTTTCTCAGCGAAATCCTCCTTCCGCGCTTCGATGTCGTCTTAACCTACGATCTCGGCGGCGGAGTCGAAGTCGAACGTGGCAAAGAGGAATTCTCCAAATGGCCCAGCCTCAAAAACGAGGTTCAACTCCCCACCCAACCGCTTAAGGCCTCCCGATTCCTGGGCCGCTATCTCACCTACGTCCGCAACCTCCGACACGTCGGAGCCGAGGCACCCAAGGTTGCCCTCATTCTCAAAGGCGCGCACCTCATGTGCCCCAACCTTCCAAATGCCCTCAACTACGACCTCCACGCTCTTGCAAGCGTCTGGCAGTCGTGGGCGTCGGAAGCCAAACTCGCGGAACACGGCCAAGCCGTGTTTCTCCTCTCGGAAAACCTCACCGGTCTCCACCCCCTTGTCGCGAACCATCCTTCGGTCGCCGACATCGAAGTCCCCCTTCCTTCCTGGGAAGAACTCACCGGCGTCATGAAAACGCTCGCGACAAGTTGTTGCGAAGCGATGTCCGGTATCAAAGACCGCCTCCCTTGGGCCGCTGCCCGGCTTCGCGGAGCCACCGGGAGCGCCGTCGAAGATCTTCTCCTCCGCAGGCACTACGACAAAAAACCTCTCGTCGAGGACGACTTCAGCACGCTCAAGAAACAGCTGGTCGAACGCGACTGCGCAGGCCTCATCGAATTTGTCGAACCAGACCGGTCACTCGATGGCGTCATTGGCCTCGACGTCGTAAAAGATTGGCTGAAACGCGATCTCGACCTCTGGCGGCGTGACGAACTCGAAGCCATGCCCATGGGCTACCTCTTTTGCGGCCCCGTGGGCACCGGAAAAACCTACCTCGCCGAGTGCCTCGCAGGCGAAGCTGGCGTTCCGGTCGTCACGCTCAAAAACTTCCGCGACCGCTGGGTCGGATCCACCGAGGCCAACCTCGAAAAGATTTTCTCCCTCCTTCACGCTCTCGACCGCTGTATGGTCTTCATCGACGAAGCCGACCAGGCCCTCGGAAAACGCGCCGCCGGCTCCGGCGACTCCGGCGTTTCCAGCCGTGTCTATTCCATGATAGCCAAGGAGATGTCCAACCCGCGTAACCGTGGCAAGCTCGTCTGGATCCTCGCCTCCAGCCGCCCCGACCTGATTGAGGTCGATCTCAAACGCCCTGGCCGTATCGACGTCAAAATCCCCATCTTCCCCGCCACCGAAAAAAGCGAAGCTCTTTCTCTCCTCCGATCCCTGAGCGGAAAACGCGGCCTCAAATTCGCTGACGCTAAGTGGCAAAAACTCAAGAAGGATCTCCCAGAACTCCTCACCGCCGGCGGTGCCGAAGCTCTTGCCGTCAAAGCCGTCCGCCTGGTCAAAACCAAGACCCATGAACCCTTCGAAGCCATGGAGCACATCCTCACCTCCAGCCTCCCTCCGATTCCCCTCGAAACTCTCAAAGCCCAAATGCGACTCGCCGTCAAGGAAGCGACCGAAAGCGAGTTTGTGCCAAAAGAAGTTCTCGATATCCTAGAGTCGTGACCTGGAAAATCTTTGCCGCCGGAAAACCCGCCCTGGCCTACGCTAAAACCGGCATTGAGGAATATCTCAAGAGACTCAAACGTGGGGCCAAAGTCGAACTCATCTACCTCAAAGCGGGTGATTCGGAGACGGTTTCCAAAGACCTTCTCACGCGCTCCGAGGGAACCTTCCGCATCGCTCTCGATGAAAGGGGTAAGGATTGGACCACCGACCAGTTCGTCAAAAGAGTGAACGCCTGGGAAATGGATCCCGGCATTAAAACCATCTCACTCCTCATTGGGGCCTCCGATGGCCACACTCCCGCCCTTCGTCAAAAATGCCAAGCCGTCTGGGCCCTCTCCCCCCTCACCCTCCAGCACGAACTCGCGCTCGTCGTCCTGCTTGAACAGCTCTACCGCGCCTACACCATCAAGCGTGGCGAGCCCTATCATCGGTAACCTATTGCCCCTCTGGTCTTGGAGCAGGTCGTGCCTCACATGCTTCCCGCCAGTTGTCAAAATTCCAGCGATTCGGAAACCCCGTGCATTGGTAAGGCTTCACCTCTTGCAACCGGCAATCAATTCCATCCAGCATAATGCACTCGGTCGTCCCCTCCTTATCAATCAACGATAGCCCCTGGCGATTTTCTCTGAGGCGTGTGTAGTTACGAACAAATTCATAGAGTGGGATCTCCAAAAACTTCGCAATATTTTCCACCTCTCCTTCAGCAAGAACAACATCGCCCTCCCACTTGCAACAGTTCGTACAACGCTGGCATTGATACCAGATGTCCTTTTCCTCCTCCGCCATCTCTCGCAAACTAGCGGCCGGTCATTGCGCGACGGTAAACCTCGACCACCTTTAGGAAGCCCTGCCATTTTTCTCCGGGACGTCCGTTCGTCAGCAAATAATGTGGGCAGTTTTTGTTAGTGGGATTTTTTCCGCGACGAGGCCACTTATAGTGAGGCACCACGCGGGAGACGGGAATATCGTGTTTCACACAAAGCCAAGCAGCCAATTTTGCTGTCCTCTCAAGGGTCCGGCTCTTGCTGTTGCCGGGATGTTCGCACATCTCAATTCCGATACTATACCGGTTGCCCGGTCCATCATAGTCAGCGTGATTCCCCCTCTCGTTGGTCGGGAGATGCTGGACGGCACGATCCTCATCGATGGTATAGTGCCACGAAAGCTTTCCCAGGGCCCCACGCTTGAGAGCGAGAGAGTGCCTCAAAGCATCAGCCCCCCGACTCCAGTTCTGGGTCGAATGAATGGTAACATATTTGGGATTCATACTTTTGCGGGAACGCCCTTTCGCCCTATAAGAAAGATAGTCGCGCTTCACATTGACCTGACTGTAGATCGACGAGGCACTCTGTGTCGGACGCTGGTATGAATTAGGGATCCGCATAATGGGAGGCTGTGCCAGCGACGCCGAAGCATGGCCGGTTGCAGTTTCGTGCCTCCCATATTCCCGCTGCCAAGCCTTACTCGCCCGCTCATCAATGCCGGCATATGGGTTCCGGGAATTCGATCCGTAGGGAACGTAACTATCACTGACGCTAACAATGGGTGGGTCCGCTGAACATGCGACAAATAAGCCGACACCCAACCCCGCCAAGGAAAACCATAGTGATTTCTTCCACATGATGAGATCTTCATACCACCTTAATGACTCGAGGCAAAGCCCCCTTTTATTGAAGAACACATTTTATTGTGGTTCCAAACAGCTTACCTACAAGATATTCGCATTGTGAATATCTTGTGAGTATGTCAAATTCCGACCTGAGGTAGAACTACTTAAGATCTGAATAAAATCTAACGATTGAAAGTTATTCACAGAAATCTTGGCATGATTGACCTGTGATTTTTCACTCGAAAATTTTTCGACTGGTCATCTCCCCTTCCACCCTTGAGAAAGTCGCCGTCCCCGCGGAATACTCTTCATTTATGAAACCACGCAATACAGTCGAACAGACTGAATCCTGCACGCAACTCACTCTCGATCTCATCGAGCACGATGGTCGTTTTTTCCTGGAATGTGAAGGCCGCCAGGCTGATGGCACGCATCTCGGGAATGCACACCGGCAATTGATCACTCTGATGAGTCGGCCTTTCCGACCGTCACGGCAACCACGAATCGTTTTTCTCGGACTGGGATTTGGGCATGCGGTCAAATTGGTCAGGGAAACTCTTCCGCAAGAAAAGGCCTCCTTTGTGATCCTTTCCGAATCTGGGATTCTCCCCGATTGGCTCTCCCGCCACCTCGACGAAGATCCCCTCGACGACGAACGCATCCACATTGACGACGCAGATCCTTTCACTCCCCTCCCCGCAGGGTATGCTGGTTCACAAGGTATCTTTGCCGACCTCGACCACCTCGATGCCCTCGCCCCGAAACGATGGGACATTACTTCGGAAGCAGTGCTGAATGGATTCCATGATCGACTCAAGAAGGGCGGTCTGTTGGGTTTGATTTCAACTCGCCCCGTGGTTCGCTTGGAAAAAGCCCTCCGCAAAGCAGGATTCGATGTTGTCACCGACTTCGCCCCTTTTTCTGAAAAATCCAAAAAAAACCGAACTCTTTACGTCGCTCGAAAAGGACACTATCAACGCTCCCACTAACAACGCACTCTTCATGAAACCCACCCTTTTTCTCACAGCTCTAATGGCAGGCCCCATCGTTGCCGGCGAACTCACGATCAAATCGGAGCCGCTGGAATCCACCCTCACGGTCGAAGCAACCTTTCTCCCTTCAGATTCGACCGTATTCCGAATCGATCCCAAACAGTGGTCGAAGTTCGTCATCGTTGATCTCGTCAAGCACGGCACTGTCGTTAAAATGGACGACGCCCTTTTGACTTTCGAGAGAGAGGAATATAACAATCACCTCGCCGAAACCAAAGAGTCGAAAAAAAGCCGCGAAATCACCCTCGCGAATGCTGAGCAAGAACTGGTCGCTCTCGAAATTACAACGCCTCGCGCCCTCGAAGGACTCAAGCTTGCCCACGATCGGGCCCAAGAATCGCTCGACTACTTCGACAAAACCGGCCGCACCCTGCAGGAGGAAGATGCCAAGGAAGGGCTCGACCGAGCTACGCGAAGCGTAAGTTATATCGAGGAAGAATTGAAGCAACTCCTCAAGATGTATGAAGAGGACGGAATTACGGAGGAGACCGAGGAGATCATTCTCAAACGCCAAAAGGCCTCGGTGAAAAGCGCCAGGTTTGCCCTCAAGAAAGCGACTCAAAGCTCCGCCTGGGCACTCGAGAAAACGATTCCCCGTCAAGCCGTCGATCTTAAACGAACCTTTGACAGCGCTCTCCTCGCCTACGAAACCGGAAAACTTACGCTTCCCCGGGCCTTGGAGGAGAAAACCCTCGCTGTCGCCAAGGCGAAACGAAACGACGCTGAAGCTGACAAACAGCTCATCGAACTCGAGGCTGACAGAAAGTTTCTCACGATTACGGCCCCAGCCGATGGCATCGCCTACTATGGCGAGATCGATGATTCATCATGGTCTGTAGGCAATACCAGCCAGTTCCTTTTCAAATCCGGTTCCGCTCCCGCCGACACCGCCTTGATGACTCTCATCCCAATAGGTAGAACGCTCAACCTCCACGGATTTATCGGACAAAGCGACCGCCTACAGATAAGTTCAGATGCCAAGGGATCTGCTGAAGTAGCAGGCCTCGAGAACTCAGCTTATCCGTCCGAAGTCACCACCCTTGATCTTGCACCCAATGCGGCAGAACAGTATCATGTAGAAATGGAAGTCCAACTTCCAGAAGACTCCCTCATCGTCACGGGCATGAAAGCCAAAGTGAAGTTGACGACCTATCGCAACGACGGAGCAATCAGCGTCCCCAAGTCTGCGGTCACGACTAACGACGGGAAATCCACCGTAAATCTCAAGATGGCCGGAGGCTTCGGCGAGCCCCACGAAGTGAAGACCGGTCGCTCCGCCGATGGAAAAATCGAGATTCTTGAGGGACTCGAAATCGATCAGGTCATCCTTATTCCTGACGAATCCAAGTAGACCCTCATGCGCTTCCCCAACATTCTTACCCTGATTCTCCTCACAGCCTCTCAGTTGGCGGGACAGAATCTCGCCAAGCTTGGCCCCCTCCCCGAGGTCGAACCTTTGAATGAAGATGAACTTGAAGAATCCATCAAGAGAGGAGTCGATTACCTCGTTGGCAAGCAGAACAAAGACGGATCATGGGGCGGCCCCACTCGAACCAAGGGGCTGAATATTTATGCCCCCGTCCCTGATTCACACCTCGCCTTCCGGTCGGGAGCCTCCACTTTGGCGCTAAGCGGTCTTCTCGACAGTGGAGACAGGCGACCAGAAGTCGTTGCTGCCATCGACAAGGCAGAAAAGTGGCTATTTAAAAAGCTGCCTAAGCTGCGCCACCTCGATCCTACCACCACTTATAATGTCTGGGGACACGCTTACGGGCTAAGGGCGATTGCCGATCTCTACGAATATCGCAAAGGCGACGAAGCCACACTCTCGCGCCTCAAGCAGCTGGCCGACAAACAAGTTCAAATGCTTCTCAAAACCGAGGACATCAATGGCGGATGGGGCTACCTTGATCTCGACGGTAATCACACCGCTCACTTTTCAGGCATTCCCACCTCATTTACCACCGCGACGGCGCTTCTCGGCATGAAGGACGCCCACCAAACTTTCGGACTTCAACTCCCAGAAAAAGAAATCAAGCGCGGCCTCGCCTCCATCAATAAACAAAGAACCCCCGACTGGTCCTTCGTTTATTCTTTCAACCATCGTTTCCGGCCTCGCACTGGCATTAACCGCCCTGCCGGTTCGCTCGGTCGCTCCCAGGTTTGTATGGCTGCCATGCGCAAATTCGGCGACAAGCGCGTCACCGACGAGCTCCTGACCCATTGGCTTCACCGCCTCTGTCTCCGTGAAGGCTGGTTCGACATCGGCCGTAAGCGCCCCGTTCCGCACGAAACCCACTTTTCCATCTCGGGCTACTTCTATTACTACGGCTTCTACTACGCCACCGAATGCCTCCAAATGCTCCCGCCAGAGAAGCAGGAGAAATTTATTCCCCATCTCGCTCGCCACATTCTCGAAAAGCAGGAAAGAGACGGCTCATGGTGGGATTATCCGCTCTACGACTACCACCAGCCCTACGGCACAGGCTACGCACTCACCACCCTTTCGCGCCTTCGCAAGAAGTCGACCTCTCCTTGACAAGAGGCGAACCTCACCCCAAGTTACCCCGCAACAAGACAGGGGTGTTTCTTCGCCAAAACGAAGATCCTGAGATCATACCCTCACTACCGGACTCACCTCCGGGAGTCAGACCAAAATCTTTCTCACGCCTGTCGCGCTTTCATCCAAAGCCGACAGGCTTTTTCTTTTCCTAAGACCTCCAAACAAAACATCTCAAACTTCCGACCATGATCTCTCCAGACGAAAACGGCCTCACTCCCGAAAACTCCAGGCAACGCTCTGACTACACCGGTAACTTTGTCGAAGACATCGACAACTCCGCCGAGCTCGAAGCCATTGCCAAAGACCCTACCATTTTCCCAAACTCCACCCGCGTTTACGTCGATGGCCAAATCCATCCGGACCTCAAAGTCCCCATGCGCGAAATCCGACTTTCGAACACCGAGCATCCCAACGGACGGGTCGAGGAGAACCCTCCCATCCGCGTTTACGATTGCTCCGGCCCCTGGGGTGATCCCGATTTTAAAGGCAACGTTCTCGAGGGCCTTCCCGCCCTCCGTCGTCAGTGGATTCTCGATCGCGCTGATATCGAGGAATACGACGGCCGCGAGGTCAAAGCCATCGACAACGGCTACCTCTCCGAAGCCCACGCCGAGAAATACAACGAAAACAAAGCCGCCAAAAACAAGCTCAAGGAATATCCCGGCTTAAAACGAAAGCCACTTAAGAGCTCCGGCTTCCAACCTTACGGTAGCGGCCAAAACGTCAAGCCCGTGACCCAAAAGTGGTATGCCGATCAAGGCGTCATCACACCTGAGATGGAGTTCATCGCCATCCGCGAAAATAACGGTCGCCTTGAAGAGTTCAAAACCATTCACGATCGTTATCCCACTCTCGACGAACTCCCCGAAGACGCCTCGGATCAGGTCAAAGAGTTCATTCGTCAGAAAAACTCCACTCCGGAAGGTTACGAAATGCCGCGCCCCAGCGAGATCGACCCCATGAAACAGGTCTCTCGTAATGTGATGAACCATCAGCACCCCGGCCAGAGCTATGGAGCCCAGATCCCAAATCTTATCACTGCCGAGTTCGTCCGCTCCGAGGTCGCCCGCGGCCGTGCCATCATCCCGGCCAACATCAACCATCCAGAAATCGAGCCTATGATCATCGGGCGGAATTTCCTCGTGAAAATCAACGCCAACATCGGCAACTCCGCCGTCGCCTCGACCATCGATGAAGAAGTCGAAAAAATGCGGTGGTCCACCAAGTGGGGTGCCGACACCGTGATGGACCTTTCCACTGGAAAAAACATCCACGCCACCCGCGAGTGGATCATTCGTAATTCTCCCGTCCCCATCGGAACCGTCCCCATCTATCAGGCACTTGAAAAAGTGAACGGCCAGATTGAGAGCCTCACTTGGGAACTCTACCGCGACACCCTCATCGAGCAGGCCGAGCAAGGCGTCGATTACTTCACCATCCACGCCGCCGTCCTCAAACGCTTCGTCCCGCACACCGCTCGCCGCATGACCGGTATCGTCTCACGCGGTGGCTCCATCATGGCAAAGTGGTCTCTTCATCACAACGCCGAGAACTTTCTCTACAGCCATTGGGACGACATCTGCGATATCTGCGCAGCCTATGATGTGAGCTTCTCCATCGGCGACGGCCTTCGCCCCGGTTCCATCGCCGACGCCAATGACTATGCCCAACTCGCCGAACTTGAAATCCAAGGCGAACTCACCACGCGCGCCTGGGCCAAGGGTTGCCAGGTCATGAACGAAGGCCCCGGCCACGTTCCCATGCAACTCATCGAAGAAAACATGCAAAAGCAGATCGATTGGTGCCACGAGGCTCCCTTCTACACTCTTGGGCCACTCACCACCGACATCGCTCCGGGCTACGATCACATCACCTCGGGTATCGGTGCCGCCAACATCGGTTGGTATGGTTGCGCCATGCTTTGTTACGTCACGCCCAAGGAGCACCTTGGACTCCCCAACCGCGACGACGTCCGCGAAGGCGTCATCACCTACAAGATCGCCGCTCACGCCGCCGACCTTGCCAAAGGACACCCCGCCGCCCAAGAGCGCGATAACGCCATCTCCAAAGCGCGCTTCGAATTCCGCTGGCGCGACCAATTCGCTCTCGGTCTCGACCCTGCCCGTGCCATCGACTTCCACGACGAAACACTCCCGGCCGAAGGCGCCAAAACGGCCCACTTCTGCTCCATGTGCGGCCCCACCTTCTGCTCCATGAAGATCACTGCCGACGTCCGAAAATACGCCGAAGAAAACGGCTACACTGGCGATGACATGAAAGCCGAAGAACTCGCAGAATCCACCACGTAGCCGTAAACTCCAACTTTCGGACCTCAACACCCAAGAACCGAAGGCAGAAAGCCGTCGGCTAGTTTTCCCTGAGCAATGATCTATCATCATACTCAACGAAGAGGCCAATCGGAACCAGCCGCAACGGTAAGATCGTCTACAAGAAACCTTAGCTCTTTACCCATCCCCGCCCATCGTGCTTGAGCTCATGGGTCACACATTCCAACCGATCCTCCGGCTCATGCGTGATGTAAAGAATCTGCGTCAGGCCCGTTGAAGCAATTCGATCAATCACCCGGAGCACTAAGGCCCGATTCATCACATCCAGTCCCTGACACGGTTCATCGAGAACCAAAAGCGGCGGCTGTTTCACCAAGGCCCGCGCTACTAAAAGCAAGCGCTGTTGGCCGTAGCTCAGACTCCGAAACGGTCGCTTGCTCCACGGAGTCATTCCCACCAAATCAAGCCACGCCTTCGCCGTCTCCAAGTGCTCGGGAGACACCTCCTGATAAATCCCCACGCTGTCATAAAAACCCGAAACGATCACCTCCAGCGCATTCGCTCCCACCCGATATTGTTGGTGCAATGAAGGAGAAACAATCCCAACAAATCTCTTAACATCCCAGATCGACTCCCCCATTCCACGCCGCATCCCCATCACGGTCACTTCGTTCGAGTAACACTGCGGATGATCTCCGGTCACAAGATTCACCAAGGTTGATTTCCCACAGCCATTTGGCCCAGAAATTTTCCAGTTCTGCCCCCTCTCGACCTCCCAGTTCAGGGACGAAATAATTTCCCTCCCTCCATGAACCACCGTGACGTTTTTCATGATCACCAAGGATTCGTTCGGGATCACATTTGACACACTTTTCGGAAGCATCACGACCTCTTGCTCCAGCCCCATCAGTTGTTGGAAGGCCTCGTTGGCCAAAACCTCATCGAGATCACCAGCCAAGACACACACTCCATTTTCGACACATCCAAGATGGCTCACCAACCCTTCCAAATCACTCAGGCGATTCGCCACCAGAATAAGATCACGGCCATTTAAAAGTGATCTCAATGGGTCGCGGAAAGCCTGGTCAAGACCATCAAAAGGCTCATCAAGCACAAGAAGTTCCGGACTTTGGATCAAGGCTCTTGCCAGCATCAAACGGCGACGTTCTCCCGTCGAAAGAGTGAGAAACCCTTGCTCAAGGAGCAAGGCCAGCCCCAGTTTTAAAGCAATATCTTCAAGTCCGGCACCGACTGGACACACTTCATTGATCAGTTCACGAACAGTTCGCCCGAAGTCGATTCGATCAAGAAACTCACTATCATCCTCCCGAATCTCCCGTTCGAGCAATTCATTCTCAAGTTCGAACGATACCAAGCTCCCCCCATACGCCTCAGCCAGATTGGCCGCGAGGGTTGTTTTCCCGGAGCCATTGCGACCCACAATGCCCCAGCTTTGGCCGGGCAAAATTTGAATTCCATTCTCCATTACTCAAACCGTCCAGGATTTGCCTCTTTCCAGACTTTCCAGCACGCCAAAAACCCCGGTGCAAAATCGTTCGGCACGGCCTCCGCCCATTCATCGATCTGAGGCATTGTGAACCACTCACCGTACTCAATCTCCACACACGGAAAGCGCACCTTCTCCTTCGTCAACGTCGCGTAAAGCCGCACATGCTCCCACCCAGTATTGGCATGCGCTCCCAGCTTCCCTACTTCGCGCACCTCGTGATCCCCCAGTCCCAATTCCTCCTCCAATTCCCGTGCCGCGCATTCATCATACTCTTCGCCGGCATCAACATGTCCCGCCGCGCTGGAGTCCCACAATCCCGGACAGTTGTCTTTCAGTCGTGACCTCTTCTGTAAGAAAATCTCCCCCTTTGGGTTTAGCGCAAAAATATGGACCGCTCGATGCCTGATCCCGTCACGATGAATCACATCTCTCCGCTCACTGCCGATGACGGTGTCATTCTCATCCACCACTGCGAGCATCTCGTCATCACCCTGCCCTTCTTCCTTTTTGAAATACGGATCCACTTCACGTGTCAGAGCCACCCAATCATTCAGACTGAGCTCCTCGGCCCGCGCCGTCGGCAACAAATCCAATCTTTTACTGAGCACTCCCCAATCAATATCCGTCGGCAAATTCTTCCTGAGCTGCTTCCGCCTCTGCGCAAACCCCCGCCGCACCAGCTCATCAAAAAGCCTCCGGTCATGCACTGGCAACTCCGCCTGCCGTGGCTCCAGTGTCATCACCGTCGAGTCAATCAAGGGCCTCGGGATAAAACAACTTGGTGGCACGATCTTCACCGGCTCGCCCTGCCATTCGCACTGCATCCTTAGCGTCAACACTCCGTAGTCCTTGCAACGCGGCCCGGCGAGGATCCGATCGACCATTTCCTTCTGCAACATCAACACCGCCCGCTTAAACGGCGATGGCCCCTTGAGAAAATTCCGCAGAATCGCTCCTCCCGCCGAGTAGGGCAAATTCCCCAGCAATTTGACATTTTTATGCGCAAAGAACGGCCTCACATCCAGTCGCACGGCATCATGATTGATCACAGTAATCTCAGGTCGATCCGCAAACCGCTTTGTCAAATACTCAGCAAGCCGACGATCAAATTCCACCAGAATGACTCTCGCCACCTTACCCACAAGATGCTCGGTTAACGCTCCCGTCCCCGGCCCTACTTCCACTACGGTATCATCCGGCTGCAATTGCAACTGGTCTACAATCCACCCGGCGGTATTTTGATCGATGAGAAAATTCTGCCCCAGCCTCTTCGAAGGAATCACACCCGCCTCATCAAGGATCACTTTCAGTTCAGTTGCCGTCACACTCCCCTTTCAATTGCCGTTGCCCTGATTGTCCACTAAAAAGAGACCTCACCGTGACTCTTGCCACCGTCATCACCCTCATTCGTCTTACCCTCATCCCGGTGTTTGCCTGGATTGCCGTGCGCTATGGACGCACGGTCGACTCCGAATCGCCCGACGAAGCCCTCCGCTGGCTCGCCGTCGCGATTTACACCCTTGCCTCGGTCCTTGATGGACTGGACGGCTGGATTGCCCGCCATTTCGACCAAAAGTCTCTCGCCGGAGCTATTCTCGACCCCCTCACCGACAAGGCGCTTCTTATGACCGGCCTCATCACCGCCACCTTCGTCAACTGGGGCATCGACTGGCACCTCCCCGTCTGGTTCATCATCCTGGTCATCGCACGTGACCTTGAAATCATCGGCGGCATCTGGATCCTCTTTTTCATCAACAAACGAGTCCCCATCGTTCCCCACTGGACCGGCAAAGTCTGCACCGTTCTGCAAATGATCGCGATGGGCTGGATCATGTTAAGATTCACCGCAATCGATCTTATTTACCCCACCATCGCCGCCACCATTTTCACCATCTGGTCGGGCTACGAATATTACATGATGGGCTATCGACAACTACCGGGGAAGTTGCGCTCCTAATCCTTGAATTTTCTTCAGCACACGCCAGATTACCTCTGTGCCCTTTCTCGAGCTCAAAGATCTTCATACCCACTTCCCTGTCAAAGGGGGCGGCCTAATTTCCCGAACCGTGGACATGATCAAGGCCGTAAACGGTGTAAGCCTTTCCATTAAAAGGGGTGAAATCCTTGGACTTGTGGGCGAATCAGGCTGCGGCAAGTCGACTCTTTCCCGCACTGTGATGCAGCTCCAGCCTGCCACCAGCGGGCAGGTCATTCTCGATGGCGAAGAACTCACCGCACTTCCCAAGAGCAAAGTCCGGAACCGCCGTCTCGATTTCCAAATGATCTTTCAAGATCCTTACGCCTCGCTTAATCCGCGTATGACCGTTTTTTCAACTCTGGCCGAGGCTATTTGCCAACGCCATCCCAGCCTCAAAAAGGACCCTTCCCTCACCGACAAGGTTGTGGAGCTCATGGCCACGGTCGGACTTGATTCGAGATTCATGAAAAAATACCCTCATGAGTTCTCCGGCGGACAGCGACAGCGAATTGCCATTGCCCGCGCCCTCGCTCCGGAACCCAAGCTCATCATCGCCGACGAACCGGTCTCGGCTCTCGATGTCTCGATTCAATCACAAATCCTCAACCTCCTTCTCGATCTCCGCGACAAACTGGATCTCACCATGATCTTCATCTCGCACGACCTTTCTGTGGTTCGCTACATCGCCGACAATATCGCCGTCATGTATTCCGGCAAGATCGTGGAATACGGTGAAGCCGATGAAGTCTTCCTGAATCCAAAGGACGACTACACCCGCAAACTCCTCTCAGCAATCCCCCGCCTCAACGCTCAAGCATCAGCTTAAAACAATACTAATCACATCCTATGTGATCCAGGCATCTACAAAATTATTCACTTCGTAGGACTCATCGTCCTCTTTTTAGGCATCGGCTCGCTCATTTCAGCCGACCCAAACAAGCCTGCCGCCCTGCGACGCCGCCATGATTCACGGGATCGGCCTCCTCCTTCTTCTTATCAGTGAATTCGGCCTCCAGGCCCAACTTAAGCTGGGATTCCCAACGTGGCTCATCGGTAAGCTCGTCATCCTCCTTTTACTGGGAGCCATGATCGTCGTCATTAAGAGAAAGCTCCTTTCCCCGCCTGCGGCTTATCTTGTCGCCATCATTTTGGGCGCAATAGCCGCCTACCTCGGATTTGCCAACTCCGTCCTACTGCGTCCGTTTTAAGTCACATCCAAATAATCAAATCCAAAAGCTCCCATCCTTCATGGCTCGGGGCTTTTTTGTGCCCATTAATACCATCTTATTTACATCTTATTCACATCGTCTTCACGAACGGCGGACCAACACTGTTAGTAAGCTTGTGCACAGGTTACTCACAATCACCTCTTGTAATTCGACCTGAATATGAGGCTTATAATATAGCCATCAAAATCAGCCCTAACTCGTTGATTACAAAAAAAAGAAAGCCGACTCTAGGAAGAGTCGGCTTTGCAAAAGTGATCTTATGGAAAGCCAAATGATTCGCTTTGGCTTAAAGTAATTCACGATGGTGTGAGATCGGCTCGATGAGTCTTTCTCAGCTCACCTTATTCACATTACTTTGTGCTGTCCCGGAATTGGAGCGGGGTAGATGCCATCTGGGCCGGGCTTCGGTCCGGGGTCAGCATCCCACGCAAAGCTCTTCGGCATAATGGAAAGTCCATTAGCCAAGGCGTCGTCATACTTAATCTCCTGACCTGAGTAGGTCGCCATGCGACCCAGAATCGCAGTCATCGTCGATGCCGCAGTGTAGTATGCGTTGTTGATCGGCTTGTTCTCACGAATGTGCTCATAGAGTTTATCGTGCTCGATCTGATAAGGAGACTTGTCGCCTTTCCCTTCGTAGCGCCAGACTGTCTTGCCCTTGGCATCGACAATACGACCTGGATAAGCTTTTCCATTCTGGCATCCAATCACCTCGGTGACACGGTTCAGCGCCCTTGGCTGGTGGCGACACTGAGAATTCAGAACTGTCCCGTCCTCGTAGGTGAACTCAACGTAGTGATGATCGAAGATCTCACCATTTTCAGGTCCCTTGCGGACCTGTCGGCCACCCATTCCCTGGGCTTTCACCGGAGGACCTCCCTTGAACCAGTTCATGACATCAATGTTATGAATGTGCTGCTCCACGATGTGGTCCCCGCAAAGCCAGTTAAAGTAGTACCAATTGCGCATCTGATATTCCATTTCGGTCATGCCCTCGGTACGCGCCCGAACCCAAACGCCGGCGCTGTTCCAGTAGACCTGGCCAAAGTTGATATCGCCGACGATGCCTTCCTTCAGCTTGGCCAAAGTTTCGATGTAACTGTTCTGGTAGCGGCGCTGGAGGCCACAGACCACCTTGAGATTCTTTTCGTCGGCTTTCTTGGCTGCAGCAAGAACCCGACGGATACCGGGAGCGTCCGTCGCGAGTGGCTTCTCCATAAACACGTGCTTTCCTTGCTCCACGGCATACTCGAAGTGCTGGGGACGGAAGCCTGGAGTGGTGGTCAAAATTACGACATCGGCTGCATCGATGGCATCGCGATAGCCATCAAAGCCATCAAAGATTCTCTCGGCAGGAATGTCCACCTTGTCAGCAAACTGCTGTCGGAAAGAACTCACGGCTGCCTCGGCACGGTCACGGAAAGCATCCGCCACGGCTACCAATTTGGTTCCGGGAACATTCAGGGTTTGGGCAGTGGCACCGCGTCCACGTCCGCCACAACCCACCGTGGCCACCTTGATTTCGTCACTTCCCCCAACCTGGGCAAAACTCGAAAATGGAAGAGTTGCGGCGGCGGCGGCCCCGGTTTTGAGAAGGGTTCGTCTGTCTGTGTTTTGAAGATCACTCATCAGATTCTCTATACGGATCCAAATAGGCCAATCTAACGAAGAAGTTCATCTTCGTAAACGACCGTCAACCCCGCTCGATTCAGGACTGAAGCCCCAAATTCGCAGTCTTCCAAAAACAAGGCCAGGAGGGAGTGTCCCTGATGCTGGACCATCAGGGAAAAGGCATAGTCGAGATTGGTCTCCGCCTCATAAAGCACATTCAGGCACTTCTTGAGATCCGCCCCGCTTTCTTTCATTTTCACCACCACAAGCTCCGAAAGGGTGTAGGCAATCCCCTGCTCCATGAAAAGCTCCTCGGCACTGTCGGGATCATTCACAATCAGCCGGGCAACCGTGGCATCGCGGGAATCCTGCACACTGAGACCAATCACTTCGATTTCCCGACGGCTCATCAGGTTCGAAAGCGACGAAAAAGCTCCTACCCGGTTTGGCATCATCACCGAAAACTGACGGACAAATTGCCGCCGCTTGCTGACATCTTCACTTGTAGTCATTTAGGGGATGCCAATATTTATCAGAGTCTGCGCTTTCGTTCAATCCACTTTTGAGCTTAGAAAATGTCCGTGACAGAGGACTATCTTAATCGATTTGGCGGCATCGCCCGTCTCTATGGTGTCGGCTCATTGGAAGAATTCTCCCGGAGCCATGTCATGATTGTAGGTCTTGGAGGGGTCGGCTCATGGACGGTAGAGGCTCTTGCCCGCTCCGGCGTTGGACAATTCACCCTTGTGGATCTCGACGACCTTTGTCTCACCAATACCAACCGCCAGATCCACGCCACCACTAAAACCATCGGCCAATCCAAAGCCACCGTCTTGGCCGACCGTATCCACCTCATCAATCCGGAAGCCGAATGCCACATCGAACAAGCCTTCTACACCGAGGCCAACTCAGCCTCCCTCCTCTCTTCCCAACCCGATGTCGTGGTCGATGCCATCGACTCCGTGCACCCCAAGTGCCACCTCCTCGCCACCTGTCGCGAACAAAACATTCCCATCATCGCCAGCGGTGGCGCGGGTGGCCGGATCGATGCCTCTCAAATTCGGCTCGATGACCTCTCAAAAACTTTTGGTGACGCGCTCCTGCTTTCAGTCCGAAAACGCCTCCGCTCCGACTACCGCTTTCCAAAAGTTGAAAAAAAGGCCCGTAAATTCAAAATCCCTGCCGTCTTTTCCCCGGAACAACCCAAATTCCCCACCTGCGACGGCTCCACCTCGATCAACCGGCCCGCCGAAATGACCGGCGGCATCAAATGCGACTCCGGCTACGGCGCCGCCACCCACCTTACGGCCACCTTCGGCAATCTCATGGCCGGCTGGGTCCTCGATCAACTCGCCCTCCAGCCCCAACGGGGCGATCTAACGTAGCGAAGGTCAGAGCGGAGCGGCGGCCTGGAATTACCCAAAATGAAATCCTGAAGGGGCGATCTAATTCCCCGCTCCAACCTATGGTGCAAAAAAAAGGCCCCCCGAAGAGAGCCGCTTTTCGAAAATATTAAAAAACAGAAGCGAACCTTAGTTCACTCCCTTCTTGGACATCTTGGTGCCCTTCGTCGAACCCTGACGGGCCTTGAAACGAGGATTGGTCTTGTTGATGACGTAGAGGGTGCCCTTACGCTTGACGACTTGACAATCAGCGTGGCGGCGTTTGGCGGAGGCGAGGGAAGAAAGAACTTTCATAGGACCAGCGGTTGAGGGCGGGAGACTATCCGGAGTTCCTGATCTGTAAAGGCCATTCCTCACAAAATTTCGTGTGCAATTGAACTCCCCCATGTTTCACTTCGCCAACGCAGATTTACATGTCGGAGTCGTATTTTCAAGAAGCTGTCACCCCCCCGGAAATTCCGGAAGACATTACCCTCCGCCCCCCCGGATTCGAGGACTTTCATGGCCAAGAAAAGGTCACTGAACGCCTCATGCTCATGGTTGCCGCCGCCAAGGGGCGCGATGACGTGCTCGAGCACGTCCTCCTCTCCGGCCCTCCCGGATTAGGAAAAACCACCCTCGCCAACATCGTCGCCACTGCCGTTGGCACCACTCTTCATACGACCTCCGGCCCCCAGATCGAAAAAGCAGGCGACCTCGCCGGCATTCTCACTAACCTTCAACGCGGCGACATTCTCTTCATCGACGAGATCCACCGCCTCCACCCCGCCATCGAGGAATACCTCTACCCCGCCATGGAAGACTTCCGGCTAGATATCATCATCGACTCCGGACCCTCCGCCCGCTCCATCCAGCTTCAACTTCCCAAATTCACCCTCGTCGGCGCCACCACTCGCTCCGGCATGCTCACTTCTCCCCTCCGCTCACGCTTCGGCCTCATCAACCGGCTCGACTACTACACCCACGAGCAACTCGCCTTTATCATCGAACGCTCCGCCGCCATTCTCAGCCTCGACATCAAAACCGGTGGAGCTTCCACCATCGCATCCCGCTCACGGGGCACCCCCCGCATCGCCAACAACCTCCTCCGTTGGGTCCGCGACTACGCCCAGATCAAAGCCGATGGCATCATCACCGGCCCCGTCGCCCAAGCCGCCCTCGAAATGATCGAGATCGACGAAGACGGCCTCGATGAAATGGACAAACGCATCCTCGAAGCCATGATCTACAAATTCACCGGAGGCCCCGTCGGCCTCTCCTCACTCGCCGTCGCCATCGGCGAAGACGCCTCCACTCTCGAAGAAGTCCACGAACCCTTCCTCATCATGCAAGGCTTCGTCAAACGCACCCCCAGAGGAAGGGTTGCCATGCCCGCCGCCTATGCCAAAATTGGTGCAGACCTCCCCCCCGATACCTCCGGCCAACCAAGCCTTCTTTAATCAGCCATGTCTCTCCACGACGATCTCCTCCAAAAAGCCCGCTCGGCCGGACTCCGTCGCACCAAGGCGCTCGAAGCCATCCTCACCTGCCTCGCCGACCACAACCGGCCCATGACTCTCGCCGAACTCAACTCCTGCGGCCACCTCTCCCAGCAGTGTGACAAAGCCACCGTCTTCCGCCTCCTCCAGCGCCTCAGCGACAAAGGAATGGTCCGCCGCCTCGGTCTCCACGAACGCGCCGCCTATTTCACCCTCCTGATCCCGGGTCAACACCGCGACTACCTCATCTGCACCGACTGCGGCAGCATCGAACCCATCGACGCCCCCTGCCCTGTCCATAAACTCGAAGAAGAAATTCGCCAGGAAACCGGCTTCGTCGACCTCTACCACGAACTCGAATTCTTCGGCCGCTGCCCTAAATGCGCCGGATAGAGAATGGTCAGACTGCCCAAAAATCGCCGACCCCCTGCCCTTGCGGAGCATGCCTTTTACGGACAACGCACGGAGGGGCTCCCTCCCGCTCCATAGGCTTACTCTCCGGGAACAGTTCCGCATCCAGGCAAGAGAACCTCACGAGGCTTTGCTCCATCACCGGGGCCGACTATTCCTCGGGCTTCGAGGATATCAATCATCCTTGCGGCACGGGTGTAGCCGAGTCTGAGACGGCGTTGCAGGAGCGAGGTGCTCGCTTTGCCTTCGGCACGGAGAACTTCGATACAGCGCTCGAGGGTTTCCTCGTCCGCATCTGAGACATCGTTCTCTCTCCCTTCGCCTCCTGAGCCACCACTTTCGATGACTTTCTGGATACTCTCTTCAAACTTTTGCTCACTCTGATTCGCGCAGAAGTTCACGATTTGCTCGACCTCTTCATCCGAGACAAAGGCACCCTGCGCGCGCTCCAGCTTTGCAGAACCCGGAGGCAGGAAGAGCATGTCGCCCTTGCCCACCAACTTCTCAGCACCTTTGTTATCGAGGATCACGCGACTATCGAGTGACGAGGAAACCTGGAAGGCAATCCGGCTAGGAATGTTCGCCTTGATGATGCCCGTGACGACATCGGCCCGGGGAGTCTGGGTCGCCACAATGAGATGAATACCAGCAGCACGAGCCTTCTGCGCAATCCGTGCAATCGCTCCTTCTACATCCGCCGGAGCGGTCTGCATCAAGTCGGCGAGCTCATCAATGATGACTACTATGTAAGGAAAACGATCAGGCACTTCGAGCTCGTCTTCACGGACCTCGTCATCTTCGGAAGCGATGGGACCAATGTCGCCATCTTCAAAGGCCTTGGCCATCGAGTCGATTGCTTCTTCATCCACGATAGACGCCAAATCTTCTTGCTCTTCCTCGGTGATCACTTCCTCCTCGGGACGGACCCGGGCATTGAAACTATCAAAATTTCTCACTCCGAGTTTCGCGAAAATCTTATAGCGACGTTCCATCTCATTGACGCACCAATTCAGAGCACCCACCACTCGCTTGGGATCGGTCACCACGGGCACAACCAAGTGTGGTAATTTCGCATAAACCTGCATTTCAACCACCTTCGGGTCGATCATGATAAAGCGGAGTTCATCCGGGCCAAACTTATAGAGAATACTCGTAATGATGGAGTTGATACAAACTGACTTACCCGCACCCGTGGCACCCGCTACGAGACAGTGAGGCATCGCCGCGAGGTCGCCGACGACAGTATTGCCATAAACATCCTTACCGAGGGCGAGAGGGATCTTGCGCTTGGAGCTGCGGAAGGCTTCGTCCTGTAAAAGTTCGCGAAGAGCGACCGCGACACGGTCGTCGTTGGCAATCTCAATCCCCACCGTGTCTTTGCCAGGAATTGGCGCGAGAATGTTAATGCGCTCTGCTTTCGTGGCACGAGCAAGGTCAGCCTCAAGCTGGGTGATCCGGCTCACGCGCAGACCAATCGCAGGATATATCTCATAGCGCGTGATCGTTGGGCCACGGGTAATATCCCCAGCGGTGACCTCGACACCAAAGGCGCGACAGGTTTCGATGATCGTCGTCTGGGTCGCAAGAAGTTCTTCACTAAAGTCCTCCGGTTCAGCTTCATCTTCGTCAAATTCAAGGAGATCAAAACCAGGCAATTCGTAATCTTCAAACCCTTCGGTACTTAAACCCGTGTGCGTTGGCTTCTTACGCTCAAAAGGACGGGCCCCTGCAATCGGAGTCGTCCTCTTTTGCGAAGAATCAATAATCTGTGGAGTGGGAGTCTCTCGAAGAGGAAGAACGGCCTGACCATCTTCTTCAACACCAACCACCTCCTTGGAAACCAGCTCATCTTCTTTCTTGCTTTTCCTGCCTGCTTTCTTCTTAGCCGTTGGCACCAGAGCCACCTTTCCGGACCGGTTCGCGCGCCACTCCTGATAGCACTCACGACTCGATTGATACGATGAACGAACAAAAGCCACCGGATGCCATCCCGTCAGAAGGATCAAACTCGCAAGATAAACGCCGATCAAAATAATCGTAGACCCCACCTGCCCCAAAAGACTGGTAAAGAGATGCTGTCCCAATCCCTCGCCAATCACCCCACCCGACCAACTTCCAAAATGCACCCCCTTGAAGAGCCCAAGAACATTGAAAAGTGACGCGCTCGCTAACATGAGCACTCCAAAACCTATCATGGTCCGCATCCCCAGACGACTCTTGAACCAAGCCACGGCAATTCCCAACCAGATTGTTCCCGCTGCGACCAGATAAGCGGCCGCTCCAAAAAGACCAATAAACACCAATCCGATCAAGGCCCCGATTGGCCCAATGAGATTTCTGGTATCTCCATCCACCGCCCCTTCAGGCGCAAAGCTTCCAACCACGACCCAATCCACAAAATCCACCGGAGTGAATCTCAGTAAAGAGCAAAACACCAAAAGCCCCACCAGGATTAAAGCAATCCCGACCACTTCCTGGCCACTCTCTCTCTCCAACACCGCGTGCTGCTTCCTCGGCTTGTTCTGCTTGGCCATGATCGTAAATCGGGAGCGACGCCTCCCCCTGAGGGAGAAATGTCTCACAAAGCAAGGTATTGAGGCAAGTATGAACTTTAAAGACCGTTCATAGTCCTGAAAACCAAAATAATGCGCCGCTCTCCCCTAATGCGTGCTTGCCTGCCTTCTCAGGTCCCGCCAGCCTTCAAGAAATGGAACCTCTTACGTTTCACCCCCTCTATATGACCCGAGTCTGGGGAGGTCGCTCCCTTGAATCGGTTTATCAGCGCGAACTCCCAGACAGCCAACCCTACGGTGAATCTTGGGAAATCACCGACCGCGAGGAAGAACAGTCTCTCGTTTCTTCAGGCCAATTCGCGGGAAAGACGCTACATGATCTTTGGACATCCCACCGCGAGGAGGTCTTCGGAGAAGATCTCACCGGCGACCGCTTCCCCCTTCTCATCAAAATCCTCGACGCCCGCGATGATCTCTCCATCCAGGTTCACCCTCCTCAGGAAATTGCCTCCGATCTCGGAGGCGACCCCAAAACCGAAATGTGGTATATCGCCGACCGCGATCCCGGAGCCAAGCTCTACATCGGTCTTAAAAATGGTGCCACACGAGCGACTTTCAAAAACTCCCTGATCGACGGAACGGTCGAAGAGCAAGTCCACGCCGTGAGCCCTCAACCCGGCGACTCTATCTTCATCCCCTCCGGGAGACTTCACGCCATCGGAGCGGGATTCCTCATCTACGAGATCCAGCAAAACTCCGATACCACCTACCGTGTCTTCGACTGGAATCGCATGGGCCTTGACGGCACCCCTCGCGATCTCCACATCAAGGAATCGATGGCATCCATCGACTTCGACGATTTCGAGCCTGGCATGGACGCCCCACAGGGTGACACCCTCGCCTCCTGCGAATATTTCGTCATCGATCAACTCGAACTCAGGGCCGGTGATAAAATTAAAAACAAAAACGACCGCTTCTCCATCATCACCGTCGTTTCCGGCGAGCTCACCTTTGAAAAAGGCCGCCTCTTCCAAACCGGAGATTTCTTCATCCTCCCCAGAGGAACCGGCGAACTAGTTGCCTCGAACCAAACCAGAATCTTACAGACCTATCTCCCGATTTCGTGACCACCATCCACATTTTCGTTCTTTTCGTCCTCATCCAGTCCTGTGCTCTCGCCAAGCTCACTCTGAGCTGGGAGGACAACATCCTCACTCTTCACGCTCCCCACGTTCCTGGAGAAAAAATCGAGACCTGGTATCTCGAGGCCTATTGTAAACCGGGCTCAAGCGACCGCGATTGGAATCAAACCCTCATCCCGCACCAAACCAAACTCGTTTCGGCAACTCCGACGAAAATCGAACTCCGCTGCACCCTCTCCGACGGCGTCACCGTCGATCATTTCATCACATCTGACGACGACTCGGTCACTTTCACCCTGACCGCCCACAACCCAACCTTAAAAGCATCGCAAGCACACTGGGCTCAACCCTGCACTCGTGTCGGTCCATTTACCGGAACGAACAAGGATGCCGACAAATACACCTACCTTCCCAAAAGTTTCATCTTCCTCGACGGAAAGCAAACTTTCCTGCCCACCAGGAACTGGGTCACCCAGGCCCGATACATCCCGGGACAGGTCTGGTGTCCCTGTCATGTCGATCGAAACGACGTCAACCCGCGCCCTCTCTCTCTCGATGTTCCCTCAAACGGACTCATTGGCTGTGTCAGCGCCGACAACAAATGGCTCTTTGCCACCGCCTGGGAACCCTACCAGGAACTCTTCCAAGGCATCATTCGCTGCATCCATTCTGACTTTCGTATCGGCGGCCTCGCTTCTGGCGAAACAAAAACCATTCGAGGAAAGTTCTATCTCCTCAAAAACGATCCCGCCGAGCTCCTTCTCCGTTATCAGCATGACTTTCCCTTCCAATCCCGTGATCAGAAAACCCTCACCCCTCCCGCTACCACCGAGGGACCAGCCACCCCCGGCAAACGAATCTCCATCACTTTAGAAAAATTCAAAGGCACCGACGTCCACCATACCCTCTACCTTCCCTCCGATTGGGACCCGGCTTGGAGGAGAAAGAACCTCCGCTATCCCCTCATCGTCGAATACTCCGGCAACAAGTTCCTCGCCTCCGGCTCAACAGGAAGGATCAAAGACTCGGCCCTTGGCTTCGGCCTCACCGGCGGACGGGCTGCCTGGCTTAACCTTCCCTTCATCAGCCCGGACGGAAAAAAGAATCAACTTACTTGGTGGGGCGACAAAGAAGCCACCATTGCTTACGCCAAAAAAATCGTCCCTAAAATCATTGCAGAGTATGGCATCGACCCAAACCAAGTGATCCTCTGTGGTTTTTCCCGGGGGGCCATCGCAGTGAACCACATCGGACTTCATGATGATGAAATCGCAAAACTCTGGTCCGCTTTTGTCACCCACGACCATTATGACGGAGAACGTGAATGGAGTGGCACCTCATGGGGTAGCCCTTTGGTAGCTTATCGAAAATCCTCAGCCGAACGGCTTGCGCGCATCAAGGACCGCCCCGTCCTCATCTGCCAAAACCCCCATCCCTTCCTCATCCGCAACTACCTCAAAACTCAAACCAAACTCGACAACTTCACTTTCCTCCCCATCGACACCCGAGCCATCCTTGGGAAGTCCGTCCCCCATCCCCATACCGACCGATGGCCCCTCGTCCCCAGCGAAACCCGCCATCAGGCATGGCGCTGGATCGACAAAGTTCTTCGCCATTGATCGCTTTTCCATCCTTCCTTAAGTCAGGATATTTTTGATCACTTTCACTCCACCTTCCACCCCAGTCAGCCTCATATCGAGCCCTTGGAACTTGTAGCTGAACTTCTCATGATTGATTCCCAACAAATGCAGCATTGTCGCATGAAGATCATGAACCGTCACCACATCCTGAACCGCGTTGTAGCCAAAGTCATCAGTCGCGCCATGAGTCACTCCGCCTTTGATTCCCCCGCCCGCCATCCAGAGTGAAAACCCTTTGATGTGGTGATCCCGGCCTGGATTCTTTCCGCCTCCCTGCGACATCGGAGTCCGGCCAAATTCCCCGCCCCAAATGACCAGCGTGTCTTCCAGCATTCCTCGCTGTTTTAAATCATTCACCAAGGCCCAACTCGCCTGATCAACTAGTTTCGCAGTGGTCGCCACTCCGTTTTTCACCCCACCGTGGTGGTCCCACCCCCGGTGATAAAGCTGGATAAAGCGCACTCCCCGCTCGGCGAGTCGACGCGCCAAAAGGCAATTACTTGCAAACGACCCATCACCCGGAGTCGCCCCATACATCTCAAGAGTCTCCTTGGATTCCCCTTTCAAATCAACCAACTCGGGAACACTCGCCTGCATTCGGAAGGCCATCTCATACTGGGAAATCTTCGTTGCAATCTCGGGATCATCCACCAGTCCATTCCGAATCGTATTGAGCCCGTTCACCGCATCGATCACCTGCCGTTGATCAGCACGCCCCACTCCCTTCGGATTCCCCACGTAGAGCACCGGATCCCCCTTTGAATGGAAGTGGACCCCTTGATACTTACTGGGCAGAAATCCACTGTGCCATTGCCGCGAAGCAATCGGCTGGCTTTGACCTCCCCCGACCGAACTCAGAACAACATACCCCGGTAAATCTTTTGTCTCACTTCCCAGCCCATACTGGATCCAGGACCCCATGCAGGGGCGCCCCGAAATTTGGGTCCCGCAATTCATAAAGGTATGCGCCGGATCATGATTGATCTGCTTGGTCGTCATTGACCGTACAATCGCAATGTCATCAGCCATCTTACCGATGAAAGGAAGCTGCGACGAAATTTCCTGCCCCGATTGTCCCTGCTTGATAAAATCCCACTGTGGGCCGAGACACTTCAAGGCCTTATTCCCTTGCAACTGCGCAATTGGCTGACCCTTTGTAATCGACTCTGGCATCGCCTGACCGTGCATCTTTGCCAAAGTGGGTTTGTGATCGAGGGTCTCCAGATGGGAAGGCCCGCCCGCCATACACAGAAAAATCACCCTCTTCGCCTTCGGTGATCCTGCCATCTTGATTCCTTCCGGGATATTCCCCGCGAGAAGCTGCCGCTGCAGTGCCAACGCCCCGATCCCCACCGTGGATCGATTTAAAAAAGTCCGTCTGTTTGTCATCTCAATCATGGTTTCTAAAATCTCGAAGTCGTTTCGTAAGCATTTAAAATCACTCGTCCGACCTGTCCCCAGGCAGCCGCTTCTTCCGGAGAAACACCATCTGGAACTGCCCGTTCCCCGGTGGTCAAAAAGGCCTTCGCACCCTCGGGGTCATCTGTGAATTTCTTCTTTTGCGCCGCGAAAACCTTCTCCAGTAAATCAACCTCCTCTTGCGCTCCTTCGCGTGCAAATGCCTCCAGCATCCCCCACTCGATCTTTGCCCTCACACCTCCTTCGTGTTCGGCCATTCTCGCTCCGAAAACGCGCGCCGCCTCCACAAAAATCGGATCGTTCAACATCGCCAAAGCCTGCTGGGGAATGTTTGAGCGCGCACGTTCAGCCGTGCACTCCTCACGACTTGGCGCATCGAATGCCACCATCGAAGGGTGCGGGAAGGTCCGGCACCAATAGGTGTATACGCTTCGTCGGTAAAGATCCCTACCATCGCTTTGCTTCCAGATCTTCTTCGGGAAATTCAAGTGCTGCCAGAAACCCGCCGGCTGATAGGGCTTCACACTTGCTCCACCGATCTTCTCGTCATTCAAAATCCCAGCAATATTGAGCGCTGCATCGCGAACAAATTCCGCCTCCACCCGCCAACGCCCCTGCCGGGCAATCAGATCATTTGCAGGATCCTTCTCGCGAAGAAAGGAGCTCACCTCCGATTTCTGCTTGTAGGTCTCGCTCGTCACAATCTTCTTCACCATTCGCTTAAAATCCCAATCGCCTTCGCGGAAGTCAACGGCGAGCCAGTCGAGCAGTTCAGGATGGGACGGAACCTCGCCCTGGCCTCCAAGATCAGTCACGTTGGACGAAAGTCCCCGCCCGAAGTAGAGGCGCCACAAACGGTTCATCGTGGATCGCGCAGTAAGCGGGTTTTTCTCGTGTAAGATCCACTTCGCCAAATCGAGTCGGGTCGCCCGTCCTTCGACCTTCCAGATTTCTTTCTGAAGAAACTCCGGAACCGCCGGCTGCACCACGTCGCCCGAATCATCCATCCAATTGCCACGTGATAAAACCCGCGTCATGCGCGGCTTCGGAAGAGCTTCCGATACCAACATCTTTCTAATCCCTCCTTCGATCTTTTTCAGCTCTGCTTCGAGAGAGCTTATTTTGGCTTTTTGGGCCACCACCTCAGGCGCAACTTTTAGATAGTAGTCTGCAAGCTGACGCTCTTGCCCGGGATTCCGCTTGGCCGCCAGAAATGCTTCGACCACTTCTGGCGATGGCCCCAGAGGATCTTCCAAACCGGCATTGTTAATACCAGTCGCCGAAACTCCGAATCTCGCAATAGTATGCCCCACATAATTCGACTGAAAGCGCATGATCACTTCAAGATGCTCCCCTGCCTTGAGTTCCACAGGCTTCGTCAAAAAGAAGGCAATCCTTCTCGTTCCTTTACGTCCTTCCGGCTTATCGGCGCCCACGGCCCATCCGGTATTCTGTTTCCCATCAATCGCGTTTTTCGCAGGATACTCACTCTGCTCCACATCAGCTTTCGCTTGAGAAATCTTGAGCTCCTTCCCTCCCATTTTCACTTCAACCCCGGTGAGAACAAAGTTCCCGTTGGCGCGCGAGAATCCACCTTTAACCGGGAAGCCTTTGTCTGTATAAGCGTCGATCTTGATTCCCGACACCTTCCCTGGTGAAGCGACCTTAAATGAGTAACTCGCTTTGGCGGGAACCTTCCCTCCCTCCAGAACCGTCCCATCTTCTTGCACTTCCAAGGTCGTTCCTGCCGGTGCTTTCAAGTCGCTCAGTTCAACAGGACGCCAGGCCGTGTTTTTCATTTCACCTTGAGCAAGCCAACGCTTTTCACCCTCTTCAACCTTGGCTCGGAACGCCGCATCATTCTTCAAGAGAATCTCAACCTGATTTCCCTCGATTAATTTCGTAAGTTCGGTAATTCGACCCTGTTCTTCCGGAGTTGGAACCGAGAGATTTGGACGCCGCCTCCCAATCCCAGCCTCCTTGATATCATCAAAGAAGGCCGCCATCGAATAAAAGTCATGTGCCGTAAACGGATCATATTTGTGATCGTGGCACTGGGCACAACCGAGCGTCGACCCCAGCCACACCTCGGAAACATTTCGCACTC
The DNA here is from genome assembly GCA_026421245.1 of Akkermansiaceae bacterium. Classification (GTDB taxonomy): domain Bacteria; phylum Verrucomicrobiota; class Verrucomicrobiia; order Verrucomicrobiales; family Akkermansiaceae; genus SW10. Next base: position 58,371 of record JAPKDJ010000012.1, read on the forward strand.
GATCCGCAGCATAAATGGCACGGTATTCCTTTTCCTGCGCCCCTCCTTCTTCAGTCGTCTGAAGCAGACGATTATACCCCGATGCCGTCTTCTGCTCCAAAGTCGCATTTGGAAGAAGGTCACCAGCCAGCTGCTCGATCGTAAAGTCACTGAACGGCTTGTTCTCATTGAAGGCCGAGATCACATAATCCCGGTAGGGTGACACCTCCATCCCATTGTCACTATGATACCCGATCGTGTCGGAATACCGGACCAAATCCAGCCACCAAACGGCCATCCGCTCGCCATACTTCGGGTCCACCAAAAAACGATCAACCAGATTTCCCCACGCTTCAGGCGACTGATCGTTCAAAAACGACTGAGTTTCTTCACTCGCAGGTGGCACTCCACGCAGGTCCCAGGAAAGTCGACGTATCAAAATCTCCTTACCCGCTGTCGCACTCCCCTTCACACCCGCTGAGTCCCACCTCTTGTTGACAAAATAATCAACTTCCTTCCCACCGGGAGCCTCCTCTTTTTCAAGAGCCTGATACGACCAATGCTCCTCATACTCGGCCCCCTGCTCGATCCACTTCTTGAGAATCTCAATCTCCCCAGGGCTCAACGTCTTGTGTGACTTGGGAGGAGGCATCATCTCCTTCTTTTTTTTACTAATGATTTTCAAATAAAGTTCCGACTCCTTTACCTTACCCGGAACAACTGCTGCATATCCGCCGAGATCCTGATAAGCTTCCTCCGGCAAATCCAACCGTAAATCCGACTCCCGCGTCTTGGGATCGGTTCCGTGACAAAAGAAACACTTATCCGAGAGAATCGGACGAACTTCTCTCTGAAAGTCCACCTTGTCCTCCACAGAATAAGCCAGAGTCGTCGATAAAAGTACAATCCACGCGATTTTCACAACCATCACTACGGAAACTCTACGACAACTTCTCAGATTCGGAGGAAAAAACTGTGTTAATTCATTTGCCCCTCTCACGAGGAATCCAGAAAAAGACGACGCTTCCACCACAAAAATCCCAGGCCATTCCCTCATACAAACCGAGAGATTTCAGGAGTCCAAAGCCCTGACACAACGACATCCACCTTTCCAGCCCAGGATCTTTCGGTGATGATTGGGCGATCCGGATCGCACCAGAGTCCTCTGTCGCCGTGGGTTACTCCTGACAACTGCGCGAGAATAGCGTAGGTGACATGATGCCCCCTCGCCTGCCCCACCCTTCCAACTTCCATCACATGATTGTGACCGGCAATGTAGAGATCCACTCCGTGTTTCACGAGAGTGTCGTGAATTTCTCGCCTCACAAAATCCTGATGACAGGAGGCGCGACCACCTGATTGAATGGGGTGATGACCGATCATGATCTTCCCCCTCGAATCCGATTATGAGAGCATCTGGTCAAGCTTCGATAGCGGAGGAATAGCCTTGGAATTGTCATGCCCCATTAGCTATCAGCCTTCGGATGATAAGCGTGCTGGCAAAGAAGAAATTCATTGAGCAGATCTCTTCGCGCTTCGTTGCTTTTGCTCCGCGTGTGCCTCTATGTTCTCGCGCGTATTTTTGTGCAACGATCGTGTTGCTCTTGATTCTCAATAATGTCGCCGATGTCGTTGTCTCAAGGGATTCGAGCCATTTTCTGCCGCTGAACTCACGACCTATGGCCAGGACATCAATCTCTTTAGGGGACATGATTCGGAGGAGAATAGTTGCTGAGCGGCCATTTATACTGCACGCTTTTTATTTACTTGTTTCTCTTATTAGCAACGAGTTACCCCTTCATTTCTCATCGTGTCGCGTGAAAATCAATCACCTCAGGTGACTTCTCATCGAACTCTCATTAAAAACGACGTATATTACTTTAATATCAGAGCCTTTTAATGCTTCGTAAATGAAAATCCCCCTTCACTTTTACCTTCTTGTTCTACCTCTTTCCGGCCAAATTCGGATCAACGAATTCATGGCTTCAAACACCCGCTCTGTTCCCGATATCACAGACTTTGAAGACTACCCGGATTGGATCGAACTTCACAATGAAGGAGCTGCCTCAATCTCACTCGATGACTACTACCTGAGCGATAATTCCACGGATCCCTTTAAATGGGCCATTCCTGCTGGAACAACCATTCCTGCCGGTGGATATCTCATGATTATTGCCGACGGCAACGATGCTGCACCGGGCGAAAGACACCCTCGCGGATACTGGCCATGGAAAAATTTCACAACCGAGAAATACCACACCAACTTCTCCCTTTCTGCCGATGGTGAAGAGGTTGTTCTCACCCAAACCACCGGCCAGACGAGTTCCACTTTCATCCCCGCCGGGGCCACGTGGAAGTATCTCGACGATGGCTCCTCACAGTCCACCCAATGGCGTGCCCGAACCTACAACGACGCCACCTGGGCCAGCGGCCCAGCACCTCTCGGATACGAAAACGGCGTCGCCACAACCATTTCCTTTGGCCCTGATGAAGATAACAAATACCCCGCCAGCTACTTCCGCAATTCCTTCAATGTCATTGATGCCAGCATTTACACTGGGATCACCCTTGAACTCCTCGTCGATGACGGAGCCGCCGTCTACCTCAACGGAGAAGAACTCTTCCGCCAAAACCTCCCTTCCGGACTTCTAACTTCCTCCACTTTTGCCCTCGGCTCCACCTCCAGTGAGACAAATTACACCTCCTACGACCTCCCTCCTTCCGCTCTCATCACGGGAGAAAATGTCCTCGTCGTTGAGGTCCACCAACACCGGCCTGGCAGCAGCGACTTGAGCTTCGATCTCTCGCTCGAAGCCTCGTCTTACATCGGCGTGACCCCCATCGACTCGGTCAGCTACACCACCTCGGTCACCGACATCTCCTACGGCCGCGACGAAACCAACTCCGCCATCTGGCAACACTATGCCGAACCTACCCCCGGAGCTGCCAATCTCACCGAAATAGTCGCAGACATCCGCTTGGAAAGCCCCTCTGCACAAATCTCTCCTATTGCAGGGTTTTACACAGATCCGGAATCCGTCGTCCTTACCGCATCCGCTGGTAAAATTCACTACACTCTGGATGGCAGCAATCCCACCAGCTCTTCTCCGATCTACTCCTCTCCCATCAACATCTCAGCAACCACGATTGTCCGGGCCCGCGTCTTCGAAGCCGGTAAAGTTCCGGGGGCGATTATTACCCAATCATACCTCTATGGTGAAACCTTCAACGGGCTCCCCATCATCTCACTTGTTGCTGATCCTGAAACCCTCTTCGGGGATGAGATCGGCATCTACGACAACGACCACGAGCCCTCCAGATCGGGAATGAATGAAGTTTACAAAGGCAAGGATGCTCCCGGCCATTTGGAGTTCTTTCCTCATGACGGAGCGGACCGCTTCTCAGTCAACGGAGGTATCCGTATTGGCGGAGAAAACAACTGGGGGAGTCACGAACAAAAAGCCCTCAACTTTTCTCTTCGTGGAAAATACGGCGACGACAATCTTAAATACGATCTCTTTCCGGGCTCGGGGATCCCAAACCATTCCGCACTCACCCTCAGAGAAGGCGGAGACGACTGGGATGATGCCATGCTCCGCGACGGAATGTGGTCCACGATTGCCAAGGGATTCATCAATGCCGAAACTACCGACTACCGGCCCTCCGTCGTTTTCCTCAATGGGGCCTATTGGGGCATCTATAACATTCGTTCCCGCTGGACCCCTGAATGGATCTTCGAAAAATACGGGGTCAGCAACGGTGAATACGACCACGTGGGATATGGTCACTTCGCCAACTCCTCCACCACTCTTGGGGTTCACGAAGGCGATACAGATGATTGGCAGGAGCTCCTCAATTTCATCGATGACAACGACATCGATACGCCTGCTGGCTGGGCCTTTGTGCAGTCGCGTGTTGATCTTGATAGCTTTATCGATTTCGTCGTCAGCGAAAGCTTTTCCAACAACACCAGCTGGACACACAATCGTGAATTCTGGAAAGCCCACACTCCCGGAAGCAAATGGAAGTGGTTCCTGCCCGATATGGACCGAACCTTCAAGCTATCGGGCATCAACTCAAATATCTTCGACTCCATCCTCCGTAACGACGCCCTCCTAGACCGCATCAAAAATCAACCTGAGTTCAAAGCTCGTCTCGCCCAACGCTACGCCGCTCACGTTTCCGCTACCTTTTCTCCCTCCCGCATCGCCTCCATCGTTGAAACCCTTGGAGCACTCATCACGCCCGCGCTCGAACGCCATGAATCCATGTGGTCGGGCAGCATCGATGCCGCACAACAGGCGGTCGACATTCAAGAGATCAAGGACTACACCACCGAACGCGTGAGTGATGTTCACGATGAGATCTCCTCAGAACTTCGTATTGGATCCTCAGTCAATATGTCTCTGACCGTGACAGGATCTGGCGCCATTCATCTCGCGGACATCCCGCTTGACCCCGGCGTGATCAAAATCTTTCCCGATCTTGACGCTGAACTCACCGCTGTTCCTGCTCCAGGTTTTCAGTTTGATTCCTGGTCAGGCATCACCGGTGATGCCACCACCATTCTGAACACCTCCGGAGCGATCTCCATCACCGCGAATTTTATTCCAGCTCTAGGGACAGTCGTTGGAGGAATCCTTGCCACAAATACTACTTTCACGATCGCGGGTTCACCCTATACGATCGATGACGATCTCATCGTTCCCACCGGCATCACCCTCACCGTAGAGGCCGGAGTCACTATCAATGTGAACAACGAACACCACCTTCGCGTGATAGGCACACTTAACATTCAGGGCACCTCCGGAAACGAAGTCACCCTGAACGGCAGCAATGGCATGAGATGGGGAGGGCTCTCCTTTGAAGAACCAACCACCACCTCCACTCTTTCTCATCTCGTCGTAAGAAACGCAACGCGAGGAAAGGACCCGTCCCGATATCCTTCCGCCATCTCCGGGCTCAACGCCATCGTGGAACTCGACTTCATCGATATCCGGGAATGCCGGGGACCTCTCTTCTTTCGCGGCGGTTCGACTTACCTCCGTGACAGTATCGTTCACATTCCCATCACCGGAGACGGCATCAACATCAAAACAGGCTATGCCGAAACCATCCGCACGACCTTCCTTGGTAACAATGCCCCAGACACTGATGCCATTGACTATGACGGTGTGACCAACGGGATCATCAAAGATTGCCACATCTACAATTTCCGGGGCTTTAACAGTGACGGGATCGATACTGGCGAACAGTGCGTCAACGTCCTCATCGAGGGCAATGGCATTTACTTCAACTCGGATAAAGGGATCTCCGTAGGACAGGGCTCCTCGGTGATCCTGCGCAAAAACATCATCGTCGGATGCTCTCAGGGAGTCGGTGTGAAAGATGCAGGATCGTCCATTGAAATTGACCAAAATACTTTCGTCGATTGCCAGGAAGGGGTCGCGGTCTTTGAAAAAAACTTTGGAAACGGCGGCGGAAGTGCCGTCGTTACAAATACCATTTTCTCGGGATCCTCCGTCCCTGTGAGCGTCGATTCATACTCTACCCTCACTACCAGCTACAGTCTGAGCGACACCACCACGCTTCCGGGCCCGGGGAATCTCTTCGGCACCCCCCGGTTCATCGATTCCTCCGCCCTCAATTTCCAGCTCCAGCTCATCTCTCCCGCCATCGATACCGGTGACCCGCTCCACGCTCCCGACCCCGATTCCACGCGCGCGGACATGGGGGCTGCCTACACCTTCCAAACCACTGACTATCCTTTCACTTTGAGGAAGACAGTCGTGGTCAATGAAATCCTCTCCAACTCAGGAAGCGCACCCGATTGGATCGAGCTTCACAACCGAACCAACGATGACCTTAATATTGGCGGGTGGTTCCTCAGTGACAGTGCAACCGATCTCGCCAAGTATCGCATTCCTTCGGGAACCATCATTTCTGCAGGAGGATTTCTCACCTTATACGAAGACCTAAACTTCGGCCCCTCAAGCAGTGACCCAAACCGCATCATCGGGTTTGGTCTCAGCGATGATGGCGAAACGGTTTACCTCTCTTCCGCCGAAAACGACCAGCTTACCGACTATCGCTTCAAGGAAGATTTTGGAGCCTCCCTTCCGGGAGAAACCCAAGGCTACTACTACAAGCCCAGCACCGATTCATACAACTTCCTTCCCCTCTCCGACCCAACGCCCCAGGCCCTCAATTCCGGACCACGCATCGGCCCCATCGTCATCTCCGAAATCATGTATAATCCTTCGGGCGACGGAGACGCCGAATACATCGAGCTTTTGAACGTAAGCTCCCAAGGAGTCACCCTCTACGACGCCACCTCCGAAACGGCCTGGCGAATCACCGACGGCATTGAATATGAATTCCCCGCTGGAGCAACCATTGCTCTCGCTCCCGGTGAACGGCTCATTCTCACCAGAAATATTCCCGCATTTAATGCGGAGTTTTCCCTTCCAACCGGAACCCCACTTTTGGAGTGGACCACCGGCAAACTCTCTAACAACGGCGAAGCAATCCAGCTCGGCCGCCCCGGACCAACAGATGCAAATAACTTCATCCAGTTTGTTCGGGTCGATCGGGCAAACTACCAGGACGACGCGCCATGGCCAACATCTCCTGATGGATCTGGCCCCTCCCTGACAAAAATCTCAGAAAAAGAATACGGAAACAACTACATCAACTGGACCGCTCTCACCGCCTCGCCCGGCAAAATTGCACCTGGTGACCGCTTCGATACCTGGGCCGCCGCCAACGGCGTTTTGAGCCCCTCAGGCGACGAAGATGGAGATGGGATTAGCAATCTCACCGAATATGCCTTCAATCTCGACCCCAACGTCAGAGACTTCACCTCCCCTCTCGTCATGTCACCGGCAGCCAATACTTACTCCCTTCAATTCACTCTCGACCTCATGAAAACAGACATCGATTTCTTTCTCCAAAAATCAAGCGACCTCGCCTCTTGGACAACAATCGGAACAACCCCGGACGCCATCAATCCGACCCAGCAAAGCCGCTCAACCGGATTACGAACCTACGCCCCCAGACTGTTCCACCGTCTGCAGATCGTTCGAAAGCCAACCCCTTAGTTTTAACATCCCGATTTTCCCGAGACTCCCACTTTGCCAAGCTCCCACAATTGGGATAAACGGGGCTATCAAGATTTCCGAAACCATCTTCACTGCCATCGATTTTGAATCGGCCGGGACTGCTAAAGGCCGAACCGATGCCCCTGTCCAGATTGGACTGGGGACTTGGTCCAACGACGAAGGCATTCACGACCCATTCGTTTCCTTTCTCAAATGTGATCAGGATATCACTTGGTCAGCAAAGAAGGTCCATGGAATCACTACTAAGGACCTTCTTGACGCCCCTTCCCTCCTTTCACTCTGGCCCACCTTGAAACGCCAGCTCGGGCAAGGCCCCATCGTGGCCCACGGACACGGCACTGAAAAACGTTTCCTTCGCGCCTTCCCGGGCCATCGTTTCGGTCCGTGGATCGACACCCTCCAGCTCGCACGCGCCGCCTGGCCGGATGAAAAATCACACTCTCTTGGCGATCTCTGCAACTCACTCGGCCTTTCTGGCTTCGCAAAACACGCCCTGGGTCGAAATTGGCACGATGCCCTTTACGATGCACTTGCCTCGCTCGCCCTTCTCAAGCACCTTGTCTCCGAACACAACCTCGCCGACTCCCCGGTCGAGGTTCTACTCAAACCGGATACTTCAACCTGGCACCGCAATCGTCATCAATGAACACCGTTTCCGTTAACCTCGGCTCCCGTTCCTACGAAATCCTTGTCGCCCCCGGCCTCATCTCCGAAGCAGGACCGCGCATTCAAGCCGCAGGTCTCAAAGGCCGCGCCGCAATCATCACCGATAGCAACGTCGCCCCCCACTACCTCGAAAAGGTCAAAGCCTCTCTCTCGCATTCAGGCTACGACACCACCTCGCACATTTTTCCTGCGGGGGAGGGCTCAAAATCGATGTCCGAAGTCGAAAAACTCTCCCGCGAACTAATCCAGGCTCGTCATGACCGTTCTTCCTTTATTGTGGCTTTGGGTGGAGGAGTCGCGGGAGACCTTGCAGGTTTCGTCGCCGCCATTTTTTACCGCGGAATCCCCTTCGTCCAAATCCCCACCACCATCGTCTCACAAGTCGACTCCGCAGTCGGCGGCAAAACCGGCGTGAATGCACCTGAAGGAAAAAACCTCATCGGCTCTTTTCACCAACCTCGACTTGTCCTCACCGATCCCAACACCTTGCTCACCCTTCCCGGTCGCGAATTCCGTGAAGGATTCGCTGAAGTGATCAAACACGCCGCGATTCGCGACGAGGCCATGCTTACTGATCTGGAGAAACTTGATCCCCTCGACCAAAACGTGCCCGCCGAGCTCATCGCACGCAATGTCGCGATCAAGGCTCGCGTCGTTGAAGAAGACGAACAAGAAACCTCCGGCACCCGTGCTCTTCTCAACTTCGGCCACACCATCGGTCACGGAATCGAAGCCTCCGTCCCCTATGGCACTCTTCTTCACGGCGAGGCCATTTCTCTCGGAATCCGGGCCGCCCTGCAGCTTTCAGAGGACCACGCCGGGCTTCCCCGCGAGGCCAGCGAACGCATTCTCAACCTCCTCACCCACTTCCAGCTCCCATTGAAACTCGACGAAAATATTTCCACTGATCTCGTTCTGGAAAAGCTGTCGCGTGACAAAAAATTCTCCGGTGGAAAGCGCACCTTTGTCCTTCTCGACCGACTGGGGAACGGCATCACATGCTCCACCATCCTTGGCGATGCCATTGCTCCAGCCATTGACTCCCTCCGCTCATGAATCTCCTCATCCACACCGGCGGCTTTGTCCAAACAAACGGCTTCATCCTTACGCACAAAGACGGTTCCTGTGTTGTGATTGATGCTCCGGCGGGCATTTGCGATTTTCTTCGGGGAAAATCGCTCACCCCCACTCATTTACTCCTCACACATCAACACTTCGACCACGTCGAAGATGTGGCAGCCCTGCGAGCCGACGGAGCCCGGGTTTATGCTTTTCAAGACTATGCTCCCGATATCATCATGGAGAAGCGCGTTCAGGAAATGGGCCTGCCAGTGAAAATTCCTCCCTATGAAGTCGACGAGATCCTTGGTGAACAAAGTTCTCTCGACGTCAAAAATCACCACTTCAATCTCGCACACGTCCCGGGTCACTCGCCCGACTCAATCTCCTTCCACTTGGTCGCCGACTCCTCCCTCTTCGCCGGAGATTCCCTCTTCAACGGCAGTATTGGCCGCACTGATCTCCCCGGAGGGAATCACGATCAACTCCTCGACTCCATCCGCCAAAAACTCTACACCTTGCCCGAAGAAACGGCGGTCTTTCCCGGCCACGGTCCTCAAACAAGTATCGGCACCGAGAAAAGGTCCAATCTGTTTTGCCCAAACACCTAACCACACCATGACCCGACGCCTGATCCTATCACTCCTCACCATTTGCATGGTTCTCCCTTCTGCCCTCGCCATGGGCAAACGCCCGGAAAAAAATCGTCTCACTTTCCATCTTGAAGGACACGTCAGTGATGGCCCCAAAATGGTATTCCCACTCCCCATGGGGACTAAAAAGCGATTCTTCAAGAAAAGCCCCCTCACTTTCTCCAAGGAAATTGTTTCCTTAAAGCATTTCGTAACGACGGACGGCAGTTACGGAGCTACCTTCGCTTTCGAGAGGACCGCCGCGGGACGCATTGCCGCCCTCACCACCCAAAACCAGGGCAAGTGGCTCGTCGCCATGCTCAATGGACGCCCCGTGGACGCAGTCTATATCGACACCCCCGTTCGCGACGGTAAGTTGGTAATTTGGCAGGGAATCAAGCAGGTAGAGATCATCCGCTTCGAATACGCCTCCCCACTCACCGGAGAATCCCAGAAAGAGTGGAAAGAGCGTATCAAAGGTCACGAAAAACAGCGTAAAGAAGCGCAGAAGGCAGCCAAAGAAGCCCAAAAAGAACGCAATCGCCGTAAATCCTAATCATGAAGTTTTTTACGATTCTTTTCCTTTTCCCATTTGCTCTGAAAGCAGCAGAGCCTCTCAAACTCAGTCTCCCCACCGACAACCTGGCATTGTTCGAAGGAAATCCGGAAGACTTTTACATGTTTATCTACCGAACCTTGGAAGGTAAAACTACTGAAGCGTGGACCGGCGGGCAATATGGTTTTGTGCGAAACCTCATCAATACAGACAAGGAAGGCATCATCGCGACCAGGTTTCACGAAGGCCTCGATATTAAGCCTACCAAACGCGACAACCAAGGAAACCCCCTCGATGAGATTCGAGCCATCGCAAGTGGTGAGGTTGTCCATATTAATAAAAACTCGGGCGGAAGCAGCTACGGCAAATACATCGTGATTAAACACGATTGGGGCTACGGCCCCTTCTACAGTCTCTACGCCCACCTTTCCCAAGCCAACGTGGAACTTGGGCAGCGAGTTCTCCGTGATTTTCCCATCGGAGTCATGGGATTTACCGGAGTGGGTTTGAACCGTACCAGGGCACACCTACACCTTGAACTTTGTATGCTCTCAACTGAGAACTTTGCCGATTGGCTTGGAGCCGACCCTCCTCACCGAAACTTTGACGGGCGCAACCTCATCGGCCTCGACGTCGCCTCCTTGTATCAGGCTGTCAAAGCCAGCAACGACATCACCATTCCTAATTTCCTCGAAAGCGCATCGCCCTACTTTAAAGTCGCCATTCCTCGTAAGAAGGAATTGGAGATCACCAAGCGGTATCCTTGGCTCAAGAAAGGCGACCATGACATCCAAAGTCCTTCGCTTGAGATTTCCTTCACTGACTCTGGCATCCCTCTTTCGATTGTCCCAAGTCACCGTCAAGTGACCAAAGCAACCCTGACCTACGTAAGGACCACCCGCTCGCGTCACGAACATTATACCCGGGGCCGCCTTACCGGCAGTGGCCGAAAAGCCAGCCTCACCAAATCGGGCGAAAAATTCATCGCCCTCTTTACCAACGAATACACCAAATCAAAAACTCAAGCCAAAGGCACCGATGACTCCTGAAGAAAAACTCGCCTCACTTGGACTCGAACTCCCCGAAGCCACCGCCCCCGTAGGTTCCTATCTCAATGCGGTCCGCTCAGGAAATCTACTCCACATTTCCGGAGGCCTTCCCATAATTGGTGACAAAAAATATCTCGGAAAAGTCCCCTCGGAATGTGATCTCGAAACCGCCCAAAAGGCTGCCCGCATCGCTCTCCTCACCCGCCTTGCTGTCATTAAGGCTGAGCTGGGTTCGCTGGACAAGGTGACCCGCGTTGTCTCTCTGTCCGGTTTTGTCAACGCAGAGCCCGATTTCACAGCTCACCCACAAGTCATCAACGGGGCCTCCGATCTCTTGGTCGAGGTTTTCGGCGAAGCCGGCAGACACTCCCGCGCCGCAGTGGGATGTTCCTCCCTTCCGCTGGGCGTTTGCGTGGAAGTCAGCCTCGTTGTGGAGGTGAAGGACTAACTCCCATGGACCTTCCCGAGCGCATCTCTCCGCCATTCTCACTTGCGGATTACCCAGACATCATCGATGTCCGTTCTCCCTCGGAATTTGAGGAAGACCACGTCCCCGGAGCAATCAGCCTTCCTGTTCTCACCGATGAGGAACGACACACCGTTGGTGATCTCAATGCCCAAAACCCCTACGAGGCCCGACGCCTTGGCGCGACCCTGATCACAAAGAACATCCACCATCATCTCGCCTCCACTCTAGAAAATCATCCCAATTCCTTCGCTCCCCTCATTTATTGTTGGCGCGGTAATCTCCGCTCCAATTCCATGGCCGTGATCTTTCGCGCCATCGGTTGGCGTTCTCGCGTCATCAGCGGCGGTTACAAGGCCTGGCGAAAATATTTAATGGCGGATCTTGAGCCTACAATCTCACCGGAAAAGCCCGAACTTGTGGTTCTCGGAGGACTCACTGGGTGTGGAAAAACCCGACTCCTCCACGAGCTGAAACGTCAGGGAGCTCAAGTGCTCGATCTCGAAGGCCTCGCCAATCATCGAGGCTCGATTCTTGGAAATGCCCCCGGCAGTCCACAGCCCAACCAAAAGCGCTTTGAATCTCTCCTTTGGGAAACCTTTCAAAATTTCAATCCAAATCAGCCGGTTTTCACAGAAGCGGAATCTAACCGCATCGGCCGACTCCAATGTCCCCCTCCGCTTTGGAAACGGCTTGGGAAAGGACGAATGGTTCTTGTCGATCTTCCTCTTCTAGAGCGCGCCAAACTACTCGCTGACGACTACGCCCACTTCATCGATCATCCCGATTCGCTCAAAGAAACTCTGGAAGGTCTACGCCGTCTCCGCGGGAACGAACAAGTTGATGAATGGCATCGGCAAATCGATGCCCGCAACTGGGATGCCTTCCTCAAATCCATCCTCGTCGATCACTATGACCTAGTTTATCGCCGCCCCGGGTCTGAGGACTCCGTCTACCCGGATCCCGAACAAACTCTCGTCATTTCCTCCCACAACCAAGGTGATTTTGAGAAGGCCGCGACCGACTTGATCGCTGGGTATTCGTGATCGACGCACACAACCACCTTCATGATTCTCGTTTTGAAGGGCGTCAAGCGGAGGTGATCGACGCGATGAAAGAAGCCGGCATCACGGGCTGTGTGGTCAATGGAACCTGCGAGGATGACTGGCCCGAAGTGGCACGACTCGCAGATAAATTCCCTGATTTTATCTCTCCCGCTTTTGGTCTGCACCCATGGAAGGTCGAAATACGCTCGTCCGATTGGCTAGACAAACTTACCGCACTACTCGAAAAATATCCTCGCGCCAGCCTTGGTGAATGCGGTCTGGATCGCTGGATAAAGAACCCCGATCTTGCAGCCCAGCATGACGTCTTTCGCGAGCAACTTAGTCTCGCAATTAAGCTGAACCGCCCGACCACAATTCATTGCCTCAAGGCATGGGGGCCGCTTCTTGATGAACTGAAAACAGCGCCTCCCCTTCCTGAGTTCCTGCTCCACTCGTTCGGTGGTTCTTCCGAAATCGCCCGGGAATGCCTAAAGCTTGGAGGACACTTTTCCTTTTCCGGTCATTTTCTACATCCTCGTAAAACAAAGATTCGCGAGATTTTCTCCAAGCTCCCCGGCGATCGAGTTCTCGTCGAAACCGATGCTCCCGACATGGCTCTGCCCATGCCCCGTTTCCAATTCGAAAATCTCAATCACCCGGCCAACCTCGCGATGATCTCGTCGGAGCTGTCCAAAATTTGTAAGCTCCCGCAAGAGACTTTCGCCGTAAACACCCGACGATTTTTTTCTATGCCGGACCAATAATACCAACTCCCTGACCCGCCTGGTAGAATGAAGGGGCGGGATGGCTTGAGAAAACAGCACTTCGCGAGGAAGAAAGCAGTCGGGTGCCTTCCCGCGATCTCTTCGTTGTTCGTCAGTTACGATGCCCGCACCGCGCCTGAATCTCGCCTAAAATCACTCTACCCATTCCACCCGTCGCTCCGACTCTGGTACAGCGTCATCGCACCTATTGTGATGAACCGGATGAAAGCCTGTGTTTTGAAAGGAACGGAATTGGAAAAAGCGACGAGATGCCGGGCGAGCTAATGGGGCATTCCTATTTAAAAAATGTCACTTTTGATTCTTTTATTTGTCGCCTGAATCCTCGCTAACCAACCTCCTCCATTGGAGATCTATGGCTCTCCTAATTAGACCAACGGAACACTCGAAAAAACCGCCGGTAATTTGATCAGCCAAATTCTCCCAATGGTCCACCAGCGATCGTCGCTTACCGCTTCAATGCTTGGCACCTCTCAATGATCAACACGCCGCAGCTCGATCCCTGACAGAACCGTTTCGCCCGCCTCGGCACGAAGATCGATCCGTAAATTCCCATCATCACCGACACCAACAGAGGCAACTTCTAGCACGTAGCCTTTCCGGACTCCCCCAGCCTCCCTCACCACATCCAAGCCGCCAGCAACTTTCTCTCCATTGACGGCGACCGAAAAAATGGACGACCCGTCCTGCTCCTCAGACTCACAAAAAACCAGCCGCACACGATAGCTCCCCGACTTGATCCCCCCGAGACTCGCTGAACGGATACCCCGCACACCTGAACCAGCAACCCAAGGCCAGCCTTCTCCACCTTTCAGGAAAAGCGAATGCCGATAAAATGTCTCCAGGTCCGCCAAGGGAGGATCGGTCACCAGATCGATCTCTGGAGACGGTCCACCCGTGCTCGGTTGGTCGAGCCACATCGTGCCGTCCTCGGTCACCCGGTCACCCGGCGCTCCAAAGTTGATCCCAAGCACTTGGATCTTCCCGCGCGTCTGCTCTGCCGACAATCTCCCCCACGAAGCCCACTGCTCGAACTCGGGGGGCATGCTCACCAACGCCACCGCCATCGGCAAGGGGTAGCTACAGGTGCAGCCATCGTAAAAGTAAGGGA
>JAPKDJ010000053.1 GCA_026421245.1 Akkermansiaceae bacterium
AGGGCCGGGAGGAGCGAAGGCATCGGAAGATCTTCCTTTGATGATTGCCGGAGAAGTGAGGCATTTCGAGAGTTGAAAGGAATCCGTTCGGGGAAAGATGTGGTTGATTCTCCCTTCTCGCTTTCCGGAATTTGAATTGAGGGGTATCTTCGACATATGAAGATCCGTCCTGAAATCCTCGTTGCTTTGATGGCGACCGGAAGTCTCCGAGCTGAAATCGTAATCAATGAGATTCACTATAACAGTCGGCCGAATGATGCACGGGACGAGTTCATCGAGCTCCATAACACGGGTGCCGGGGTGGTGGACCTGGGCGGGTGGTTTTTTAATGATGGGGTGGACTATATTTTTCCGGCGGGAAGTGAGATTGAAGCGGGGGGCTTTGTGGTGGTGGCGCAGAATCCGGCGGCCTTGAGGGATCGATTTGGAGTGAGTGCGCTGGGGCCTTTTGATGGTGGGCTGTCGGGCGAAGGGGAGACGGTGGAATTACGTCAGCCAAATGGCCAGGTTGCAGGGACGGTGAGTTATTCAGATCATTTTCCGTGGCCGACGGGAGCGGGAGGCGCGGGATCTTCCATGGAGCTGATCAATCCGGAATTGGACAATGATTTGGGTGGGTCGTGGCGGAGTTCGCAGATTGTGGTCCTACCTGAGCTGACCTTGATTCCGAAAAGCGCTGACGGGTGGCGTTGGCGGAGGGGAACGAGCGAGGCGTCTTCACCTCTCAATGCATGGACTGCGGAGGATTTTGCGGAGGATGGAACGTGGATGACGCAGGCCCTGCCGATTGGATACGGCATTGTGGGAACAATGGTTTTTGATCCTCCGATTACCGAGATGCGGAATGGTCACACGAGCATTTTTCTTCGTCGCGAATTTGAGGTGGCGGCGGGTGAGATCCCGCCGAAGCTTTTGCTGCGCTATCTTTTGGACGATGGTTTCGTGATCTCCATCAACGGGCAGGAGGTTTTCCGGACAGACAATTTGAAGGTGGGGCAGCTTACGATTGGAGAGACAGCCAATAGGAGTGGCAATGAAAACGAGTGGCAGGAGACGGAGTTTACGAGTGCGGTAGCGCAACTTCAGGAAGGGACGAATGTCATCGCGATCCACGCCTTCAATATTTCTTTGCGCAGCAGCGATTTTGGGGTGAATGTGGAATTGATTCGGCCCGAGCCGGATAGGTCCGCTCCGCCCCAGCCCTCTCCCGGGATCGGCAATACTGTTTTTTCAGAGGTGGCTCCGCCGGCGATTCGCCAAGTGGATCATTCTCCCAAAAATCCAAAGGCGGGGGAGACGGTCGTGATCACGGCGAAAGTCACGGATCCGGAGGGGGTGGCGGCGGTGACTCTGGAGGCACAGGATGTGGCGCCGGGTGCTTATGTCCCGGCTTTTCTGGCGAAATCAACCTCAGGCCTTTTGTCGAATCCAACCGGCCCAAGGACCCCCAATCCGGCTTATGAACAGAATTGGACGATGCATGCCATGTTGGACGATGGAGTGGGAGTTGATGAGGTGGCCGAGGATGGCATTTATACGGCAGCATTGGCACCGCGGCCAAACCGAACCTTGGTGCGATATCGAATCACGGTGGAAGATTCGGAAGGGGCTGAAGTGCGTGTTCCTTATGCCGATGATGAGCGGTTGAATTTTGGGTATTTCCAATATGACGGAGTGCCTGATTTTGAAACGACAGCGGGAACGTTTTCAGCGGAGACTCTTGAATCGGTTCCCGTTTATCACGTCCTGACAACGGCGGCGAATTTCAATCAGGCGGTGGCTTACAATAGCGGGGACCGGATTCCTTCGAACAATTTTGATGCCCGGAGTGAGTATAACTGGAGCTGCACCTTCGTTTATGATGGCGAGGTCTATGACAACGCCCGCTACCGGCTTCGCCAGCGGAATGCTCGGTATTCGGGAAACGGGAAACGGAGTTTGAAGTTCCGCTTCAATCGCGGGAACTATCCAACTTTCCGTGATCGTGACGGGGAGAAGTATCCGCAACCCTGGAAGTTTCTCGCGACCCACAAGATGATTGGTTCGCGTTCCAACTCGACCTGGGGGATGGATCAGGCGACGAACCATTTGATGTGGAATTTGACCGGGACGCCCGCGCCGTTCACGCACTGGGCACATCTCCGGGTTGTGCAGGGTGCTGATGAGGCGACGAGCCAGTTTCAAGGGGATTATTACGGGATGTTGTTGGCTTTGGAGGAGTATGATTCGCGCTTTCTTGACTCCCATGAATTGGAGAAAGGCAACCTCTATAAGCTCATCAGTTACCGGACGAACGGATTGGATGTGCAGCGCTATCAAGCGGCAGGCGCTGTCAATGATGGTTCGGATTTTTCCACGATCATCAGGCAGTTGAATCCGGCGAAAGATGACACCTGGCTCCGCGAACATGTGAATTGGGAAAGCTGGAATCACTACCATGCGGTTGTTGACATGATCCGTCACTACGACGTGCAGCCGAACATTGCAGAGCACTTGAAAAATCGGGCCTATTACTTTGAACCTTCGGCGACCAATCCGTTGGGGCGGCTGAACGTTTTGCCCTGGGATTCGGATACGAGTTGGGGACCGAACTGGAACGGCGGGGTGGATTTTCCAAAGCTGGCCATTTTTGGCACGACCGGTAATACTCCGCGAGAACCTTTCAGTATCGATTATCTCAATACGGTGCGGGAGCTGCGGGATCTGGTTTGGACGTCCGAGCAGATTGACCTGATGATTGATCCTTTGGCGGAAAAAATTGAGGATTTGGTTCCTGCTGACCAAGCGCGTTGGCGCGGCGCACCGGGCGGCGGGCAGTTGGATCTTCCTTTGGACCGGGTGGTTAGCGGGATGAAGAAATTCGCCTTCACCGGAGGAAGTTGGGTGGGCGGAACGAATGGCCTGATGCCCTCCATTTCCGACGATGCCGGGCTTTCGGGCCGGGAGGGGCGCGATGCCTATCTTGATGCCCTAGTGGCTGACTCGGCGTTGCCGGCAATGCCGAGTCTCACTTATAGCGGAGCTGCCGGATTCCCTCAGGATGGGCTGGCTTTTAACAGCACGCCATTCTCCGACCCCCAGGGTGCGGGAACCTTTCAGGCAATGGAGTGGCGTCTTGCGGAAATCACTTCTCTGGGAGGGGGATTCCGCGAGATTATGTCAAAGGGGCGGGTGTGGTCCTATCTCGATAACAACGTGGATCAAGGGACAGCCTGGCGTGAAGTTGGCTTTGACGACTCTGGATGGAGTTCAGGAGCGGCACCAGCGGGATTTGGAAGTGTCACGGGTCTTCCCGTTTTTGGGACAACGATCGGTCGGGGAATTTCCACCGGATATTTTCGGACCACGGTGAATGTCACTGACCTCGATTTGATTGCTGGTTTTATTTTTAGCCTTCTTGTGGATGACGGGGTGGTGGTCTATGTGAACGGACAGGAGGCATTTCGCGAAGGGTTTGCAGATGGGACGAATGTCATTCATTCTTCTTTGGCCGAGAGCAACGGAAACGAGTCTGTTTTTGATGATTTTGAGGTTAGCACGAATCTCTTTGTTGAAGGGGCAAACGTGGTTGCAATTGAAGTGCACAACCGGTCCCTTGGAAGCAATGATTTGGGATTTGAGATGAGCGTGGGTGCGCGTGAATTGGTGCTGCCGCCGGGAGAGAGACCCGCATTTGAGTGGGCTTCGATTTGGGAGTCCGGGGAATTGATGACTTTTGCGGAGACGGTGGATGTTCCTCCGGCAACCAAAGTCGGGCGCACTTACCGAGCGCGCGTTCGTCATCAGGATGACACCGGGCGCTGGAGCAACTGGTCGGAGCCGGTTGAGTTTGTGGCAGGTGCCCCATCGATCCAGCCCTACCTCGACAACCTTGTCATCAGCAAGATGATGTATCATCCGGTGCCGCCTTCCGAGACCGAGTTGGCGTTCCTGCCGACGGTCGGGGAACAAGATTTTGAGTGGGTTGAAATCATGAATATTGGAAGCGAGGGGCTTGACCTTTCGGAGTTAAGATTCACCAAGGGGATCGAGTTTGATTTCGTTGAAGGAAGCAAGATGACAATTGCTCCGGGCGAGAGGCTCGTGATTGTGGCCAATGAAGAGGCCTTCAATCTACGTCATGGTTATGCGGAGACTCCCGATTTTGTGATCGGAGAGTTTTCCAAAAGCCTCTCGAACGGGGGAGAACGTGTGAAGCTCTCCTTTGGAGCCGGAACGTTGGTGCGCGAGGTTGAGTATAATGACAAGTTTCCCTGGCCCGATGCGGTTGATGGAAGTGGGGCAAGTCTCGTCCTTGTTGATGGTTTCGGGGCTGATGCCGGCAATTGGCGGCCAAGTGTGGGAACGAATGGTTCGCCAGGAGCGGATGATGGACTGCCGTTTTCCGGAGATTTGACTACGTATGCGCTGATGGGGGCACTGGATATCGAGCTGGTGGAAATCGAGGGTGTGCGATTTGCCGAGCTTTCCTTCGACCGTCGCGTGAATGCCGATGCCGCTCGCATTGTGCTGCAATCGGCTGACGCTCTGAACGATTGGGCTTCGGCGGCCGCGAGCAAGGTGGCGGAGGTGTTCGGACCGGGAGTCCGGAGCAGGGTGACTTATCGAAGTGATCTGCCGGTTGTGCAGGGGAAAGACTTTTATCGACTCAAAATTGAGCTCAAGTAGGGGGAATGCGGTGTTCGGAGATTAGGGCGGCGCTTGATGGCGCAATTGCGGAAGGGGAGATCGTGGGAGCGGTGGCGGTGGTGACCGATGCCCAGGAGACGCTTTCCACGGTGACGGCAGGTTACGAGAATCTTGAAAGAGAGCTTCCAATGAAGAAGGACGCTCTTTTTTGCATCGCTTCCATGACCAAGCCGATCACGGGAATTGCGGCGATGATGATGGTGGAAGAGGGAAATCTTTCTCTCGATGATTCGTTGGCCAAACATTTGCCGGAATTTTTGGAACTCAAAGATTCGAGTGGGGTGGCGGTGACAGTGACCTTGCGCCAGTGTCTGAGTCACACTTCCGGGATGAGCGATTTGAGCCTGGAGGAAGAAGACGATTGCATGAGGCTTTCGGAGCTTGTTCCGCTGATTGTGTCAAAACCGGTGAACTTTCCTCCTGGAACCGAGTGGCGCTATTGCCAGACCAGCATCAACATGGTTGGGCGTGTCGTCGAGGTGCTTTCCGGCATGGATTTCCCGACATTTGTCAGCACGCGGATATTTGATCCGCTTGGAATGAAGGATACGACTTTCTACCCGGATGCGAGTCAGATTCCGCGGATTGCCTCGATTTACGGTCGAATGGAGGGAGGAGGGTGGGAAAGGACCTCCCATGATTGGGTGACCCATGGTCGATTGGAGACGAGCGAGCGTTACCCAAAGGCAAATGGCGGCCTCTTTTCGACCGCGGAGGATTACGCTCGATTTTGTCGTAGTCTTTTAAAGCAAGGGTCTGGATTGGTGTCACCAGAATCGGTGCGGGAGTTTTCTTCGGTTCAGACAGGGGAGCTGGAGACCGGGTTTACTCCGGGAAATGGCTGGGGGTTGGGGTGTGCAATTACGAAACAGCCGCAGGGGGTTACGGCTCCGTTTTCACCCGGAACGTTTGGACATGGCGGGCTTTATGGGACCCAGGGCTGGATCGATCCGATTGAAAGGCGGGCCTATATCTTAATGGTTCAGCGCAGTGATTTTGAGAATGCCGATGGCTCTAAGGTGCGGGAGGAATTTCAAAGGGCCGCCGCCAAATCCGGCCGAGAGCAGAGGGATTGACGGGAAGAGTTTCTCTTCGGTTTTTAATTTCCAAAAAGATATAATGAGCTGTGGGTGAGTGATATCGGAAAAACTTGCTTCAAGAAGTTCCGTCACTTTTGTTTGATTTTTTTTGAAATGCTGGATAGGGTCTTTCCTGAAACCTCTTTCCATGAATTCATTCACCCTCAAGTTCTGGTTGGCTCTGGGTAGCTTGGTTACTCTCACCAACAATCTATCCGCCGCCGAACAGGTTGCGGATGCCTCCTCTATTCCGGAGCCATCGGCGGCTCTGTTAGGTGGCTTGTGCGGGGTCATTTTTCTCCTTTGGCGGAAAAAGTAAGGCGACACTTGGTTTCGGGGAACTTTCGTTTCCTTCTTGCTATTAAGGGCAAAGGTTGAAACCTCACGCCTCTTCGCGACGATTATTCTTCCGAAGTCTGACTACGACCTAACACCCTATGGATACTCCTCCGTTTACCGAACTCGGTCTCCCCGAACCCCTCCTCGCCGCTGTGCTCGACATGGGGTTTGAAAGCCCGTCGCCGATTCAGGCCAAAACCATTCCTCTGGCTCTCGAAGGCAAGGATCTCATCGGGCTTTCTCAAACCGGCTCCGGTAAGACGGCTGCGTTCGCCTTGCCTACCCTTGCTCGGATTGATCCTCATCTGGCGGAACCCCAGGCCCTCATTGTTTGCCCTACTCGCGAGCTCGCGGTGCAGGTGTGTGAGGAGGTTTTCCGCCTTGGTTGCAAAATCAAGGGACTTCGTGCTCTTCCGGTCTATGGCGGGACTCCCATCGACCGCCAGTTGAAGGGGCTCCGCAAAGGGGCTCATGTCGTGGTGGGAACGCCAGGGCGTCTGCTCGATCACCTAAAGAGGAGGAGTTTTGATCCCCGGAATATTAAGACGGTGATCTTGGATGAGGCCGACCGCATGTTGGACATGGGCTTCCAGGATGAGATGGAGGAACTGCTTGCAGCATTGCCGGAGGATCGACAGACGATGTTCTTTTCGGCCACGATGAACCGCAGGGTGAGTCGGTTGATCGAGAATTTTGGCAAGAAACCCGAGACGGTCGAGATCGAGCGCAAATCCCTGACGGTGGATGCCATCGACCAGTCTTGTTGTGAAGTTCGCCAGCGCTCGAAGGTGGAGGTGCTCTCCCGTCTTCTTGATATCGACCCGCCACGACTTGCCCTCGTCTTTTGTAACACCAAGCGACTTGTCGACGAGGTGACCGAGGGGCTTTTGGCCCGTGGCTACTCGACTGACCGGCTCCATGGTGACATGACCCAGCAAATGCGGGAGCGCGTTTTGGCTCGATTTCGCGAGGGGACGATCGAGGTTCTCATCGCCACCGACGTGGCGGCCCGTGGTCTCGATGTCGATGATATCGATCTTGTGGTGAACTATGAGATCCCGCACGACCCCGAGGACTACGTTCACCGGATTGGCCGGACCGGACGTGCCGGTCGTTCCGGGAAAGCGGTAAGCTTTGTTTTTGGACGAGACATCTATCGCCTCCAGACGATTGAGAAATACACTCGCCAAACGATTCGTCGTGAGCGTGTTCCGAGTCAGGAGCAGGTGGAAGGAAAGCGGGCCGATAATCTTTTCCAGACGATTCAAGAGCGTCTGGAGACTGGAAAGTTAGGCGACTATCAAACCTACCTTGACCGACTGCTTGAGCAGGGGCACACCGCGACTGATATTGCTAATGCAGCCTTTTCTCTTTTACGTGAGTCGACGACCCGTGAGGGAGAGTTCATTGCCGAAGATAAGCAAAAGGAAGCCTTTGCCAACGAGCGTCAACGCTCCAGCTGGAAAGATGATCGTGGTGATCGTAAAGAGCGGCCGGAACGAAAGGATCGTGAGCGCGGGGCCAAGCCGGAGCGTAACAATTCCAAGGGCATGTCTTGCCTCTTCCTCAATCTTGGCAAGGCCCAGCACATTAAGCCGGGCGACATTGCGGGAATGATCTATCGCGAGTGTAATGTCCCCGATGGCTCGCTCGGCAAGATCACGATCTTCCCGAAGCACACTCTCGTCGATGTGAGTGAGGAGATCTCCAACGATGTTGTTGATGGTCTTCGCAATGCGACCCTTCGCGGTCGGAGTTTCAAGATCGACCACGATCGGAAGAAGTAATCCCGGATTTGGTTTCAGGGGGAGGTGCGAAGGGGCACTTCCCATACCCCTTCTTACTTTTTCGTCAGCGATCCGAAGCCGA
The DNA here is from genome assembly GCA_026421245.1 of Akkermansiaceae bacterium. GTDB lineage: Bacteria > Verrucomicrobiota > Verrucomicrobiia > Verrucomicrobiales > Akkermansiaceae > SW10. The sequence goes on from JAPKDJ010000053.1 coordinate 7,977, forward strand.
CGATTTTTGAAAGGGAGAAGCTGTCGGGAATGGTTTGATCGCCTTGGTAGCCGATCGTGATGGGGTCATCGTCATAGAAATTCACGAGATCGGGACAGGGTGATTTGAGTTAGGGCGCGGAAGTTACGAAAAGTCGAACGAAGATCTTACGACCGGGCGCGATCGGAGCGGAAGGACGAACAGTGATGAGTGTGGTGCCATCGGGCTGGACGATGCGGGAGACGGGGGTGGTGCTCCGTTTCCAGGTGACAAGGTCGGTGCTGAATTCCGGAACGACTGAAACATCCGGGAGGGAGGTCCGGACCTGATAAGTGAAGGCAACAAATTGATTCCCGTCGGCGGTGACCGGATGGGTGGTCCAAAGGACTTCATTGTTGAGGTCGGCTCCCTGGGCATAGATGATGAGGTTCGATTCGGTTTCCCCCGGGGCGATTTCTTCTGGCCCGCTCCCTAGATTGGTGGAGCTGCCGTAAACATTGCGTGCCCATTGTGGGAAAGAAAAATCACCGGAAGAACCAGGGCTGCCGTGAGGGAGGGAGGAAGCTTGCCAGCTTGTCGCTTCGCCAAGTTTAGCGGTCGGAATTGAAGGGCCGGTCAAGACCAGGCTTGGGCCCTCCCCGTCCGGCCCGGTCGGCCATGGAGATTTGTCATTGTAGGAAAAGGAAAAGATGAATCCTCCTTCAGGATTTCGGAGGGCAAGAGTTTCGCCGCTATTAGAGAGGTTTGAGCCAGCTTCAAATTCGCCCAGTATGAAGGGATCGGCGGTGCTTCCGTATCTCGCAAGGAAGGCGGCGCGATTACTCACAATGACGCCCCGACCTCCGGCGGGAATCGTGCTGCCTTGGGCAAAGGTAAAGGTGAGCCCCCGATCAAAGAGGCACTTGCTGAGGTCGATGTCACCGTCCGAGGTGTTGAGAAATTCCAGAAATTCGTAGTCGTCTTTGTTGGTTGAGATCGCCAGCTCTTGATCGGATTCGGCGTCCGCAGGATGGTAGTGAATCTCGCTGACAATGAAATTTTCTGCTGAGGCAGGGGTGGCAATGGAATAATAGTTCTCGGTGAGAGCAGACCATTGGCCGGAGTCGCTGAGTGTGCGTGCTTTCACCAAGATGCTCCCGGAAATCGGGAAGGTGCTGTCGAAAGCCAGTGCGGATTCCGACACCGTGGCAGGAATTCCGGAGCTTGTGAAGAGAAGGGCTTGAACCAAAAAATCGCTACTCCGGCTGGACCGGTTTTGGCCGTGAATGGCAAGGACATTGACCCCAACCTGAAGTTGAACCAGTTGAGGAGTAAGGTCGAAGTTTTGATAGCGAACGGCATCGACATCGGAGCGGGAAGCTGAGGAGGCGGAGTTCCAGGCCGAGCTGCCAAAATTCTCCCAACCGACGAGGGCCCCATTCAGGTAAGCGGCGAAGCCGTCGTCGTAGCGCATTCTTAATGTCAGACTGCCAAGGCTTTCAAGAGTCGCTTGATCCGGGATGGTGAATTGAAAACGGAGATAGGCCGATGCATTGACATCGAACATCGAATTCAGCGGGGTGGAGATCAACGTTTGGTATCCGTTTCCCTGTTCAAACCCCACACCATTTCGCCCGGTGATCCAGTCGTCAATGTTCGACGGCGGGGCATTGCTACGCCAATTAAACCCAATCTCGCTGTTGATGGAAGCCGTGGGGACGATGACGCGGACTTCCGAATCTTCATCAACGAACGAGAGGAGGGAACTGCGACCTGGAGTGCGGGGGTCGCTGCCATCGGTTGTGTAATAAATTGTGGCATGGTCCGTGCCCGTAGATAGCGTGACGTCTACTGGGGTCGATGAAGTGTTCCCGGTCGGGGTGGCGATGGGGGCGTTGGTCGAAGGGTAGAGGGCGACCGTCCGGAAGTGATCTAGCACTTCCCCGGTCCGGTTGGGGATGAACTGATTCCGCACCCAATTAACAGCGGGTGTCCATTGCCTGTTCCTGGTGAAGGGGCTGGAGCGATCATCCTCAAGCCAAGCCTGCACTCCCCAGCGGGCGGATTCTGCAACGACTGGGGTTCGGACCCGATTGGTATAGTGGTCCCAGGTCTCGCTGAGTGGTTCCGAGGTAAGAGCGCCTCCAAGAAGCAGGTGTTTTTGAATGCGGTCTGCAAAGAAGAGTTGAAACTCCGGAAAGCGGCGCAGGGCGTCATAAATGATTCCGGGCGACCCGCCGTTGGCGACCCTTGCGAAGTCGATTTCAAATGTCTGGAAGCCGGAGAAGGGGATGCCCATGGACATCTCCGCATCCCAGCTGTAGAAGTAAAATTTGGTCGTGCCGTTGCGGCTCTTTCTGGCGACATACCAATTCTTGTCTTCGGGGAAAGTGCTGACATCGATGCCGTTGAAAAAGAATGGTGAGAGCCAGTCCTCGTCACTGGCCCAGATCCGCTGGATCATGGCATCGGCAAAGTTTTCGACATCGAGGTATTTCTGAATGGCCTCATAATCGGATGACGAGTTGATGCCGTTGTTTGCGATCGCGATCAGGGCATCCCAGGCACCGGCATCTCCCGCCTCAACCTTTTGACCGTGCTTGACCACGTCCCAATCTTCGGGGTCGCCCCCGTGGTGGTCGGCATTGTAGTGTTCGTGAGGGAATTCCTGAAGTTCATAGAGGCCCCAGTATTGTCCGTTCAAGAAGACATTGACGTGTTTTCCATGTGGCGAAGGTTGCCCCATGTTTCGCTGGACGTTGTGCAGAAATTGATTGCGAATGAAGGAGGCTTCATCCCATCCGCTATCGAAGGTCCAAGCGTCGTGCCCGCCGCCACGTAGGAGGAGGGTCTTAAATGATCTCACCCGTGATTCCGGGAAAAGGTCATGGTCGAGACGGGAGTTTCCGTAATCTTCCCGGAAGTAGATGCGGAGGGGTTTTTTGGGGTGTTGCCGCGAGTTTCCGCCGTGAATTCTGAGTCCGGCTGGTTCGTGGGTGGAGTCGTCGGGGGAATTGGGATCAAAGTATTCAAAGTGGATTTCGCGTTCGCTACTCCGGCCCTTGACGTTCGGATTTTCATAAATGCCAGCGAATCCTAAAACGTCTGAGTCGGTAAATGAAAGTGAAACAACAGGAAGGGCTTTTAAGGCTTCATGAATCTCATCGCGATACGTGAAAGAGTTGGTGATGGCCGGATTCATCTCATCCTGGGTCACGATATCAGAGGTGAAGAGGTAGGATTGGGCATCGACGTTTGTCGGAATCATGCCCGACTTGTAGGCGATGGCTCTGATGACAGAGCTGGACGTGACGAGAAAGGGATCATTGTAAAGAATGCCGCGGGTCGGAGTCGGCACAGACCCGTCCGAGGTGTAGCGGATGGAAGCATCGGGGGTGGCGGAAGTGATTTTCACGGAAACGAGACCGTCATAGAACCCGCGTTTCTTTGAAAAAACAGTGTCCTCAACAAAGCCGCTCAGTGGGGAGCCATTGTTGCCGGAGGGTGTTGAGGGGGAGAGAAAAGCAACCGTCCCATTGTTGGCAATCCCATAGGAGACGTCGCGCCGTTGTTTGGGGTAATTCGGGTACTCCGAAACAACGATTCCGGATGGGGCAGTGAGAGAAAGCGAGCCACCTGAAGATGAGAGTTCGAAATTGGTGTGGAGCCGGACGCCTGTCGTGCGATCCTTCCCCGAGGCAAAAACGAGAAGACGGGCGTTCGCACCTAGAGTGGTTCCTGTTGGGAATCTCCACTTGCGTGGATTGACGAGGTCATCACTGAGAGCAAACCCCCCGAGATCTATCGTCGAGGTGCCTTGGTTGTAAATTTCGAGCCAGTCGGATGATTCTCCATCTTCGTCGTTCAGAGAGTTTCGGTTGCTGGCCAGAAACTCCGAAAGGACAGGAGTGGCGGTGATTGTGGAGATTAGGAAAGTGATTGCCCATAGGGAAAGCGCAGCTTGAGTGATCAAGGCGCGGAAACTTGAAATGAGCGAGGGCATGAGTGATACGGTGAGCCGGAAGGAGAAGGGACACAATGCACCAGATTCCAGGATGGGCCAGTGAGCAGGGTAATTACTTAGCGGGGCATTGAGATCTTATCGCGAAAGCGTTTTTCTATTTCCGCTAAACGGCGGCCCTAAAACGGGCAGGTTAGAGGGGTCATGAAATCCATGCAGATATGCGCTCCTCGTGATTGGGTCAGCGAAAGCCTCAAAATCAGGGAGGCCCCCCAAATTTGAGAGGGGCCAACTACGCGCCTCCCTCAATGAATGGAGCGATTTGGAAGCCAATGCTGACCCGCGTGAATTTTTCACGGATCGTGAAGACAGCGCGCTCGTTTGATTGAGAAGGTGCAGAGACCCGCACTCATTGCAAACATGGAGGTGTGCTGCAAAAGCGCTGCCTCGTTTAGCGGATGACGAAGGCGGCGCGGGCTTGGGCTTCTTTGAGGGGGAGGCCGGGTTTGACGCCGGGGCGGGTGTGGCCGGTGTGGGTGAGCCAGGCGGGGGAAAGGTGGCTTTGGCGGGACTTGTAGAATTTGACGAGGTCGGCGGGGAGCTCGGGGAGGGGCTTGTCGAAGAGACCTTGGTAGATGGCGCCGGCCATGATGCGGTGGCCGAGGGCGTTGATGTGGACGCCGTCGTTGGAGAGGGTGTAGTCGGGCTTGCTTTTGCGAGTCGCGGTCATGTGGTGGTTGATGGGGGTGTGGACGTCGATGACGTCGGTCACCTGGGGTTTGAGCGAGAGGATCCACTGGGCGTAGCGGGCGATGACGTCGCGGTCATAGTGCTTGTAAATGTTGCGCCAGGAGAAGACGGGTGCGCCGAGGTCGACGGCGTTTTTTTTGGCGCCGGGGGCTTGGACGTCGAAGGGAGGAGGGGTGATGAGGATGAGTTGGGCACCGCTGGCTTTGACTTTTTCGATGAGGCTTTGGATGCCTTTTTGGTAGGCGACGAAGCGGTCGTCGGAGAAGGGGTGGTAGATGCCATCGTTCATGCCGTAGCAGGCGATGACGAGGTCGGGTTTGGTTTTGGCGAGGGCTCGGTCGAGGCGCTCGGTGACGTCGGGTCGTGGGAAGGGGTGGCCGGGTTCGGTGAGTCCGGTGACGCCCTCGGAGCCGAGGCCGATGGGGATGACTTCGGGAGTGTGTCCCTGAAGGTGAAGGGCGGCTTGCAGGTCGGTGACGAAGTCGCGGGAATTGGTGATGGAGTCGCCGAGGAAGACGATGCGATTGGCGGCGAGGACAGGGAGGGTGGGCTTTTTGACTTCCCAGACTTTTTCGAGGACGGGGACGAGTTTGGGGTCATGCTCGAGGAGTTGGGCACGACGGTGAGGGTAGAAGTCGTTCTCGTGAAAGTAGGCTTCGGTAGCTTCGGCGAAGTATTCCATCTGGTTGGACATGGCGTAGGTTTCGCCGTCGGAAATACGGTAGGGTTTCGCGGGATCGCCGGAACGTTTGACGAGGTTTTGGTAGGTGCCGGATTTTTTGGCAGCGTTAAAGGCGGCGAGGATGTCGGGGTGGTCGTCGCCGAGAAGGTGGTTGTGGTAGGCATGGGCAAGTTCGTGGAGGACGAAGTTGGGCATGCGGCGGGTTTCCTTTTCGAAGTCGTGGATGCCGGTGAATTGAATGGATTTGGCGAGTTCGACAGGAAAGTTGTTGTCGGCCAGCCATCCGGAGCTGGGGTGATGGCAGGCGCCGCTTTGGCCATCAGGCGCGGGGGTGAAGAAGAGGGGGACTTTTTTGAGAGAGGCGACGGCGGGTGCGGGGACTCGGTCGATGATGGCTTGGAGTTGTTGATCGACGAGTTGAAGGGTGCGTTTCAGTTGTTCGGGATTGAGGTCTTTGTGGAGGAAGAGGCTCCAGCCAAGGTGTTTTTGGATGGCGTAGCCAGTGGGCGGGGGGAAGTTGGGGTGGCCGGCGACGCGGAGGTTGGCGGCGAGGACATCGCGAAGCTGAGTGAGGGAACGCGTTTGGTTGGGATTGAGGGTGGCGAGGAAATCGGGGGCGGTGATGGCCTGGTAGGCTTCGAAGGGGGATTTGGAGTCGAGGCCAAGCTTCAGTGCGGGGTGGTTTGGCAGGCGGCGTTTCAGGAGGGAGAGGGGCGATTTACCTTTCGCTTTTGGGACTACTTTTTTTTTTCCTTCTGAAGGAGAGAGCGGACGAGGGCGGTTTGTTTGGCGTCGAGAACTTCCCAGCAGGCGAGGCCGTTGCCGACGAGTTCGTATTGGTCGAAGGTCCAGACGACCTTGCGGTCTTTGTCGAGTTCGACGATCTGGGGATTCTTATCGCCGGCGTGGCAGTTGCCGATGACGAGGTTGCCATTGGGGAGTTCTTGGAGGTCGGTGGTCCAGGCGAGTTCGATGTCGGTGCCGGGGATTTTTTTGGCCATTTCCCAGATGACTTTTTTGTCGGGTGAGACTTCGAGGATGGAGTTTCCGCTGCCGGAGGCGATAAGGGTGTTGCCGTTCTTGAGGCGGATCGCTCCGAAGACGCGAGTGTTGGTGGGGTATTCCCAGACGATCTTGCCGGTGGGGTCATATTCGGTGACGACGCCGGGGTTTTCAGCGCAGGAGAGGTAGTGGCCGTTGGGGAGGATTTCGACCATGCGGGTTTGGTGGCGGCCGTCTTTGGGAAGGGGGATTTCCTTGGTGATCTTGCGGTCTTTGTCGAGGTGGACGATGCGGCCGAGGCCGCTTTCAGCGATCATGGTGTGGCCGTTGGCGAGGCGTTGGAAGGCGTGGACGCTGGCGTCTTTGGAGTCGTGCTTCCAAGTGATCTTGCGGTCGAGGGTGATCTCGGAGGTGACCGACCAGGAGTCGTGGAAGAGGATGTTTCCGTTGGGGAGGAGTTGGAGGTCGTGGTGACCGGTGTGGCCTCGCTCGGGGCCGCCGGTGTCGTATTTCCAGAGAACGGAGCCGTCGGGTTCGCAAATGGCGAGGACGTTTTTTCCGTAGGAAGCGCCGACGATGATGAGGCGGTCTTCTTTGGCGAAGAGGGTGAAGGGGAGGAGGAGGAGTATGGTGATGAACTTCATGTGGGAGAGTATTCATACGAGATGTGTCGTGGCGATCTTTTGTGTTTGTGGGATTGGTTTGCTTGAGGGGGTTCGATTAGGTTGAGAACGATTGGGGGTGAAGTTTTGGTCATCACTCGCTGGTCACTGTGACTATGCAGTTGTGCTTCCATTGAGCGAAGTTGGGGATCTCGCCATACTCAAGGGTGTTTTTGATGGCGGCATCGAGGCTGCGTTTGTAGCGAGGGGACCTGAGGCTGCGGGATCCGTGGTCCTTTTCGGTGGGTAAGATGACCGTTAATTTTGGTCATCAGGGAGCTTACAATCCGATCACCCATTCGGTGAATAATCACTTCTACCGAGTTGATGCTTACGATGTGGCGGCAGAGCTCGGGTATGTGGGCGAGAATCGGAAGGTTGCTATGACGGCTCTCAATGGAGGGCGCCAGCTTCGGGTTGTGGAGACCCCCAGCGGGACTTTTGGAAGCAACTTCGCGGTGAGCGGGAGGTATGATTTGAAGGTGGCTAGCTGGGACGTCTCAGTGGGAGGTGGTCATCTCTATTCCAGTATTTACGATAGCGATGATGCGAATCATCCTGGCGTGAATTCCAATGTGATGACGACCCGCGAGCGCAACGGAGTCATCAATGCCTGGGTTGAGGCGAAGAATGGACCGTTTTCCCTCATGGCGGAATACAGTCAGAATGAGCGTGACTGGCCGGCCAGTGGTGGCTCGGTGAATGCGCTCACGCTTGGTGCGGCATACGATACCGAGGCTTTTGATAACCCGACTCGGATTTCACTGGTCTATGGACGCGGGAAGCTGGGGAACGAGGGAGATCAATTTGAAAGTCGGCATCAGCTTGCGGTTGGCGTGGAGACGTTCATTACTCCGAATTTCGCACTCAGTGCCGAGTTTGTCTACAATTGCAGCTTTATACCTCTGATCATGCTTGATCGGGTTGCGGATGAGGATGTCGATACCGAGACCTTTATCTTCAGCGGGAAGTTGTTCTTCTAATCGTCAAAGCCAGAACCTCTCGAATTCGCCGCGAGCTGCTCTTTCTATCACGCAATGGATGTATCCTTGCGTGAGGCATTGGAAACGGGATGGCCTTTGGAGCGAATACGGGTCTCGTGCCAGGCGGTCCACGGGGTGCTCCAAGAATCGCCAGAAGATGAGCAGGCAGGGCGGGCATTTATTAGCCAAGCGCCAGTCTCACGCCGCGTGCCTTGTGCTCTGTCTCCTCGAACTCAGCGGCAGGGTCGGAATCGGCGACGATACCGGCGCCGACGTGGTAATCGAGCTGGCCGTTTTCGTGAATGAGGGTGCGGATGGCGATATTGAACTGGGATTCGCCATTGAAGCCAAGGTATCCAATGGCGCCGGTGTAGAGTCCGCGGGGAACGGATTCGAGTTCGGCGATAATTTCGGTGGCTCGTTTCTTGGGGGCGCCGGTGATCGAGCCGCCGGGGAAGCAGGCGGCAAGAGCGGAGAGGGGAGAGTGTTCGGGAGCGAGGGTGCCGCGAATGGTCGAGACAAGGTGGTGAACGTGCTGCAATTTTTCAAGCTGGAGCATGTCGGTGACTTGGACCGAGCCGAATTCGCAGACCTGGCCGAGGTCGTTGCGGAGGAGGTCGGTGATCATGACGAGCTCGGCGCGTTCCTTTTCGGAATACTGGAGGTCGAAGGCGGACTTGGAGTCGAGTTCGGGATCAGCGAAGCGGGGGCGGGTTCCTTTGATGGGGCGGGTCTCGATCTCCCGGCCGGAGAAACGCAGAAAGGTTTCGGGAGAGGACGAGAGGACTTCGCGTCCACTGAGGTTGAGGTAGGAGGCGGCGGGAGCGGGGGAGGAGTTGCGGAGCTTCTCGTAAAGAGAAAGGAGCCCCTCGGGAGCGTGGCATTTCGAGCGGAGACGTCGAGAAAGGTTCACTTGGTAGATGTCACCGGCGGCGATGTATTCCTTAATGGTTTTAACAGCGGTGAGGAAAGCGGGGCGTTCCAGGGAATCCCGCCACGGGCCGAGGGCGAAATCGGGTGTGTGTTTTGGATCTTTGAGGGAGGAGGAAAGAGTTCCCGTTTCCCACCATTCGCCGGTTTGGTGATGGTAAATAAGGAGTTCGGGGTAGATGCCGAAGGTGTAGCGGCCATCATAGTCGACCCACCCGCAGGCTCCACCGGCTGGGAACCCATAATCGCGGGATGAGGGAGATTGGTGAGATTTGAGGGTGGATTGAAGGTTGAGGGGTTCTGAAATGTGGCCTTGGAGGATCTCGACGGGGCGGGCTCCGATGATGGAGATGGGCGGGGCGTGGTTGGTTGGGAGATTCCCGACGGTGTCAAAGAAGACGAGGCCAGGGAGGTGGGAGAGTCTGCGCGCCACTTCATCGGGCTCCGCTGATAGGGCAACGGGGCGGGGGATGAGATTTGAGGTGGCTTTCATGGGTGTGTAGGCCCGTTGACATGGGGCACGCGGCTGTTTAGACTCGGCTTCCTGATGAAGAATTCGCAACGGTCCCGCAAGCCCAATCTTGGAGTGTTCCATGTCTCCTGTTGGGTGTTGGGGCTGGTGGCTTTCATTCAAATGATGGCGGTGGGTGTGGCGATGGCTTTTCGTAGTCAACGCGCCCCGGAGCCTGAAGAGCGGATTGTGAAGGAATATGTGATGGTTCCGGCAGAGCGCCCCGCGCCCATCTCTGTGGCGGTTCCGAAGCCTAGGGCGGCTCCGATTGCGATGTTGAAAGATGAAGATTTGATGTCGAATATTGGAGCGGTGGCCGATGTGAGCGAGGACGAGATCTACAATACGGCTCCACCGGTATTGGACCCGATATTGGAAAGGCTATTGCAGGAAGCGAGCGAGGCTCGGATTCGAGGGGATCTTTATTTGGCGCACAATAAGTTGAGCGAGGCCCAGCTTCACGATCCAAAGAATCCCAATGTGCTCTATGGGCTGGGTGCAAACTATGAGGAGTTTGGTGTATGGGATAAAGCGGCTCCTTTTTTTCTGGAGGTTTATCAAGCAGGGTTGATGAAAGCGGGGTCACTTTATGAAAAAGCGGCCATTAAGCTGGCCACTGGATCAAAGACGGATGTGAAAGATTTGGCGAAGTTGGGCTGGGGGCGGATGACGACCCCGGTACGCGATGCAAATGGAGAGAAGAGGACTTTGATTTTACCAGTTAAGGTGGCTCCGAGTCGTGATTTTGATCCGGATCTTTTTAATCCCGTGGTGCGTTTTTATGAGGAAGTCGATGGGCAGGTGTTCCCGGCGCTGATTCAGGAGGGGGGGACTGACCACGGCAGCGAGTGGGTGACCGGGTTGAGGGACTGGAAAGATATCGATGGTGAGGAGATGGCGGAGATCTGGTACTATGTGCCCAATCAGGATCCCGCGACTGGATTACTTTTTGGTGAGCGTGAATTCCATGGGTTTGTGGCTGAGCTCTACTACGATGGTCGCTTGGTTGATATTTGCGCACAGCCCCGGACGCTGCTCCGAATTGGGGGAGGAAAGTCAACGATTGAAGAATTGCAACGTGAATTTGACGAGCTGGATGGGTTGGATATTGAGGATTTGACGGCTGGATCTTCTCTGTTACCCAAAAAGACGGATTAGAAACCAGTGTTGCCCAACGACGGTGAGTAAGCTATTTCCCGCTGCATCGACTGTGAGATGATGTCAGGAGGAACGCGCCAACCTGGAGACACTGTTGGGGGTTATCGGCTCCTCACTCCTGTGAGCGAGGGGCAGTTGACCCGGACATGGGAGGCTGAACAGATCTCGATGCAGCGACCGGTGGTTCTGGAGATGCTCAAGGTTTTCGTGACCCGTGACCCGGGAATCGTGGGTTCCTTTCTAGCCGATGTGAGAGCAAAGGCGCTGGTAAGTCACCCTGGAATCGGGTCCGTCTACGAGGCGGTGAACAATGACAAAGCGACATTCTTTGCCAGAGAGAAGCTTAAGGGAGACGATCTTGAAGCTCTTCATGATACAGGAAAAAAGATCACTCCGGTGGAGATCGTAAAGCTGCTGGGGAAAATTTCCGGAGCGATGATGTATCTTGAGAATGAGGGGATTGCGACGGTTGAGTATGGTCCTCATCATTTCATCATCAGCGCGAACCAGCAGGTCAGGTTGATGAATCTCGCGGTTGAAGGGCCGCGGGAGGGCCGGATTGATACGCGGGCGAAGCAGCTTTTGGGTGAATTTTTTGATGGGATGATCAAGCGCGGTTATCCAGGGGCAACACGAGTGAAATCCTTATGCGGTTTCATGGCTGATCTGGATCGCCCGGTCCCGCTGACTTGGAAGCAGATTTCAGATCTATCGCGACAGGTGCGTGAGCAGCTCGAAGGGTCGGAACCGATTGAATCTCTGGTAGTGCGAGGGACTCCTTACAAGGTGAAGGAGCCAATCAAAATTCCGGCGACGGTTTGGGCTGTGCTCGGAGGGGTCGCCTTGATTGGTGTTGTGGTGCTTTTGCTGGCCCAGTCCCAGGACAAGAAAAAATCTGAGGAGGGCGAAGGAGCCGAGGCACCCAATCCATTTATTGAGATTCCCGCTGGTGAATATCGTTTAAGCGATGGACGGGTTATTGAGGTGCGGGAAGCTTTTGCAATGGGGCGTTCCGAGGTCACTTTGGCGCAATATAACGCCTTTCTTGAATTCCCAGATCACGCCAAATTTGAGCATCCCGAGCAGCCAGCTTCAAAAAAGGATCACCTTCCTGACGACTGGAAGGAGCTTTGGGCGTCTGCTGTCAAAGGGGATCTCTGGCGGAGGCGAAACATGTCCACGGACTGCCCGGTGATTGGAATTGATTGGTGGGATGCCTATGCCTACGCCAAGTGGAACCAAGGACGGCTGCCCACAATGGCCGAGTGGGAGGTGGCAGCCGACTTTCAGGGGGGGGCTTCCGAGGTTTCTGCTTGGGGTCCTGCGGATCAGTCCATTGCGGATATTACTGGTGCGGGTTTGATCGGAATGGCGGGCAATGTCCGTGAGTGGACACTCCAGTCCGAAATCAATCCTTCTTCTCCTCTGTCCCCCAAGAGTTTATTGCTGGTCGGAGCATCCTTCTCCGATCCGGCCGGGGGGGCTTCCGCGAGAGATTGGATTGATTCAAGGGACGAGCGACGAGATTCTCTTGGCTTTCGAGTGATCATTAAAAAATATTTTTTTGAGCACTTATAAGGCATCGGGATTGTTGAGATTTCGGGGCTGGGGGGACTTTGTGAAATTTTTCACAAAGAAAACTTGCTTGAAACCGTAGCGACTAGTAGACCGCGTCTGTCCCGACGTCCAACGCCAGCCGACATGTCTTTGCTCTTCAGAATCCTCCCCGTTCTAGCTCTTCTTTTAGGGAGTGCCATGCCGGCAGCAGCAGCAGGAGCACACCAACTGCCTCTTTATCCGGAGTCACCGTTTGAGGGCACCTTTTTCTCGTGGATCTCCAACTCCATGATCATGGTCTGGATCGGAGCCGGCCTCATCATGCTTTTCTGCCGAGCCGCCACCAAAAAAATGGCACTCGTTCCTTCTGGTGTGCAAAACTTTGCTGAATGGTTGATCGAGAGTCTTTATGATTTCTTTGGAAATATTCTTGGTGAACGCCTCGTCAAGCGGACCTTTTGGTTCTTCGGTGCGACGTTCATGCTGATCCTGACCGTGAATTACCTCGGCCTCATTCCAGGGGTTGGCACGATCACGACCACAGACAGTAACGGTCATGTCACTGCTCTTCTTCGCGGAGGGAATGCCGACCTCAACATGACGGGCGCCATGTCACTGACTTTCTTTGCGCTTTGGCTCTTCTGGTCCTTCAGCGAAATCGGACCCAAGAACTTCTTCTCTCACATCTTTTCGCCTAAGGGCGACTTCAGCGGATTCATGAGAGTGGGCATGGTCGTCTTGTTCTTCCTCGTCGGCCTTTTGGAGGTCCTCTCAATTGTCATCCGTCCGATCGCTCTCAGCTTCCGTCTTTTCGGTAACATCTTCGGCGGTGAGCAACTCCTCGAAGGCCTCATGGCTCTCGTTCCGTGGCAGCTCGCTTTCCTCCCTGCTCTTCCCTTCTACTTTATGGAACTCCTCGTCGGACTGGTTCAGGCGCTGGTGTTCACGCTGCTCTGTGCAGTCTTTGTCAAACTCATGTGCGACCACGGAGACGAAGAGCATCACTAGACACTTTTGGAAGTCTGACCATAGGCAAACCGTGGGGGCTCTCGAAAACAAACAAAACCAACCAACTATAAAAAATGGCAACTAAAGCAATTGCAGTCGGACTCGCCGCCCTCGGTGGTGGAATCGGAATCGGTATCCTTGGATCGAAGGCAGCGGAGGCAACCGGACGAAACCCCGGTGCAGGTACTCCTATTCTCGTGACCTCCATTATTTTTGCTGCTCTGATCGAGGGTCTCTTCATATTCTCAGCATTCGTTGTTACCTACTAGAGGCAGCGGATTTTATCCAAAACTTCAATTAAGTGCTGCGGCACTACCGCAGCACTTAATTTCCACATTCTTTCTTACCTTTCTTCACAATGATCTCGATCCTCGCAGCCTCCGGAGCCGAGCAAGGTTTCTTCGCAACCTACGGAGTGAACTGGCCTTTCTTTATTGCCCAGCTCATTAACTTCATCCTCGTGCTCCTTGTGTTGAAAAAGTTCGCCTTCGAACCGATCCAGGAGATCCTCGACAAACGCCGCACTCGCATCGCCGATGGTGAGGCCAAATTGGAGGAGATCCAACAGCAACTTGCAGACAGCGAGAAAGAAAAAGCAGCCCTCCTTGAGAAAGCCAACGCGGATGCCAAGCGTCTCATCGGCGAAGCCAAGGAAAGTGCGGCCGCGCTCTCCGAGAAAAAATCTCAGGAGGCCGTCGCTACCGCCCAAAACATTCTCAACAAGGCGCAAGAAGCCGCCAAAGCCGAGCGCGCCACCATGGCTGCCGAGCTCAAGCAGGAATTTGGCCGTCTCGTTGTCGCCACCACCTCCCAGGTCACTGGTAAGTCTCTTGATGCAAGCGACCAGAAGCGCATCAATGACGAGGCTGTTGCCAGTCTTAATAACTGATTTTCCTTCTCTGAATCGACGATGAAAGTTTCCAAGGTCACACAGAGCACTGCTCGCCGCATTTTCCGACTCTGCACCCAAAAGGGGCAGATCAACGAGGAGCACCTGCGCATGGCCATCACGAAACTTTCAACCGAAAAGCCGCGCGGCTATCGCGGCATGCTCCAGGCCCTTCGTCGCCTCATTCACGCCGAAGTCGCCAAGAAACAGGTCACGGTGGAAAGCGCGATCTCGCTTGACAAAGACACCACGTCCAAGGTGGAAGACTCCCTCCGCCAGCAATACGGCGAGGACCTCATTTTTGCTTTTAAAACTAACCCCGAGCTTCTCGGTGGTATGCGCGTTCGCGTCGGAAATGATCTTTTCGATGGGTCGGTCAAAGCCCGCCTTGAACGTCTTCAGGAATCCCTCTAACTCTCCCCTTCACATACTCTCTCACCAATATTTGTTATGAGCAGCATCCTCCAGGAACTGGAAGCCCAAATCGCGGACGTCTCCACGTCCGTCGAAAAAACCAACATCGGCATCGTCCGTGAAACAGGTGACGGTGTCGCCAAAGTCGAAGGTCTCAGCGACGCACAGCTGAACGAGATGATCGAGTTCCCCGGTGGACTCACCGGAATCGCCCTCAACCTTGAGGAAGGGGAAGTCGGAGTTGTGTTCCTCGGTGACGGAAAGCACATCACCGAAGGGATGGAGTGCAAAACGACTGGAAAGCTTCTCTCGATTCCGGTCGGTGAAAACTTCCTTGGCCGTGTCGTCAACACTCTTGCCGAGCCCCTCGACGGGAAGGGCGAGATCGTTGCCGCTGACCAGTATCCTGTTGAGAAAATCGCTCCTGGCATCATTAAGCGTAAGTCGGTTTCCGTTCCCCTTCAGACCGGTATCGCCGCCATCGACGCCATGATTCCAATCGGTCGTGGTCAACGTGAGCTCATCATTGGTGACCGCTCGACCGGCAAGACGACCATCGCGATCGACACCATCATTTCCCAGTCCAACCAGAACAAAGCAGCAGCTGAAGGCCGCTTGAAGGATCACAAGCCTGTCTACTGCGTCTACGTCGGTATCGGCCAGAAGCAGTCGAACATCGCCCGCACCGTTTCTATTCTCGAAGAAGCCGGAGCTCTCGACAACACCATCATTGTTTCCGCCTCCGCTTCGGACTCGGCAACCAACCAGTTCCTCGCGCCCTACTCCGGATGTGCTCTTGCCGAGTACCTCATGGACCAGGGCAAGGACGTCCTTATCGTCTTTGATGACCTTTCCAAGCAGGCCGTTGCCTATCGTCAGGTCTCCCTGATTCTTCGCCGTCCTTCCGGACGTGAGGCCTACCCTGGTGATGTGTTCTACCTTCACTCCCGTCTCCTTGAGCGTTCCGCCCGTCTCTCCGACAAAGAGGGCGGCGGGTCATTGACCGCGCTTCCAATCATTGAGACGCAAGCTGGCGACGTGTCCGCTTACATCCCGACCAACGTGATTTCCATCACCGACGGCCAGATTTTCCTCGAGACCGACCTTTTCTATCAGGGCATCCGCCCCGCGATCTCGGTGGGTCTCTCCGTGTCCCGTGTGGGATCGGCCGCCCAGACCAAGGCGATCAAGAAAGTCTCCGGAACAACCAAGCTCGACCTCGCCCAGTTCCGCGAACTTCAGGCCTTCGCCCAGTTCGGTTCCGATCTCGATGAAGCCACCAAGGGTAAAATCAACCGCGGTCTGCGTATCGTGGAACTTTTCAAGCAAAACCAGTATGCGCCGCTTTCCATGGAGATGGAGGTCGCCATTCTCTGGGCGATGCAGAACGGTCACTTCGACGATGTCGAGGTTGAGCGCGTCAAGGAGTGCCAAGGAGCCCTTGAGGAATTCCTTTCGACCCGTAAGGCCGACCTTCTTCAGAAGATCGCCGACGAAAAAGCACTTTCCGACGAGATCAACGATGGTCTCAAGACATCCCTTGAAGACTTCAAGGGGAGCTGGAAGTAAGACCTTCGATCTCGTTTCCTAATCATTTAATTCTTCGTTTTTCATGGCCAACCTTCGTGACATCCGCCGACGCATCAAGTCGGTCAAAAGCACCTCGCAGATCACCAAAGCGATGGAGCTGGTCTCGGCTGCCAAGATGAAGAAGGCACAGAATCAAGCGCTCGCTGGCCGGGACTACGCCGACAGACTGAACAAGGTTCTCGTCAATCTGAAAAAGAACACGGGGGAAGATTCTCATCCTCTTTTGGGCAAGCGGGAGGGGAAAAAGGAGCTCATGCTCGTGATCTCCACTGGTCGAGGCCTCTGCGGTGGTCTTAATACAAACCTTTATAAGGCAGTCCGTAGGAGCGCATCCGATGACACCGAATATGTCACCGTCGGGAAAAAACTTCGTCAGACCATCGCCAAGACCGGAGGCAAGATTGTCACCGATTGGGATGTGGCTGACCCCGTTCCCTTCAACGATGCCAAGCCGATCTCGAAATTCCTCGCCGAGCAATTCCTCAGTGGGGAGTATGATAAGATCAGCGTCGCTTTTAACAACTTTGTCAGCACTCTGACCCAGACTCCTGAAGTCTTCCAGCTCCTGCCAATTGAATCCGAAGACCTCGGTGAGAAGCAGGACTATGAAGGGGTTGGGAAAGGCGAGATTCACGAGACTGATGCGACTTCCGCTCTGAGCGTCGATTACGAATTTGAGCCCGACGCCACAGGCGTCCTCGATAAGCTCCTCCCACTTTACATCAACTTCCAGATCTACCAGATGCTGGTCGAAGCTCGTGCTTCTGAGCACTCCGCACGGATGGTTGCCATGAAGGCCGCCAGCGACAACGCGAAGAGCATGATCAAGGACCTCACCCTTGAGTATAACAAGGCCCGTCAGGCAGCCATTACTGCCGAACTTCTCGAGATCACCACCGCCATGAAGGCAATGGAGTGATTCACCTAATATTTTTCTCACCTCTAACTTTCAACTCTCCACCACCATGAGCAACCAAGGAACCATCGTTCAAGTCATCGGCGCTGTTGTCGATGTCGACTTCTCCGCCGCCAGTAAGCTTCCTGAGATCTATAACGCTCTCGAGCTTAACTACGATCTCTTCGGCGTCGCCACCAAGCTTGTCCTCGAAGTCCAACAGCACCTCGGTGATGGTTGGGTTCGTGGTGTTGCGATGAGCACCACTGAAGGCCTCAAGCGAGGCATGAGCGTGACCAATACTGGCAAGCCCATTGCGGTTCCTGTTGGTAAGCAGGTTTTGGGACGTATTTTCAACGTGACAGGTGATGTCGTGGATGAAAACAAACTTGCGCTCGAAGATGAGAACAAGCGTTCTCCAATTCACCGCCCTGCTCCTACTCTTGTCGAGCAATCTGCCACTACGGAGATTCTTCCAACCGGGATCAAAGTCATCGACCTCATCTGCCCTCTTCTTAAAGGTGGCAAAGGTGGCATGTTCGGTGGTGCGGGTGTCGGTAAGACCGTGGTCATCATGGAGCTCATCAACAACATTGCGAAAGCACACGGTG
>JAPKDJ010000054.1 GCA_026421245.1 Akkermansiaceae bacterium
AACAGGGGTCGAACCTGCACGCCCAAGGGCACGTGATCCTAAATCACGCGTGTCTACCAATTCCACCATTCCGGCCTTGGTGAGGAGCTTAAAGAGAACCGGGAAGGATGCAAGTTGATCCGGCGGAGAACTTGAACCAAGTTTGTTGAGTTTCGTTGCTTTGAGCTTCACGCCCAATTGGGTCTAAATTTCGAAACGATGAAATCGATCTCACGTTTATATGGGGCCTTTTTGATCGTCGTTTTTGGATTGTCCTCTGAATTACGGTCTGCTCCGGGAGACTTGCTGATTGAGGTGATGACGTAGACGGAGGATACTTCGGTGGGGCCGGGAGGGAAAGCATTGACGAATCTGGAGACTTACTTTTCTGGCGAGAGGGGGCAGTGGGGATGACTTTGAATGGATGATTTTTTTTTGTGGGAGAGCATGAGAAGACTGTGTGGGGAACGGGTGGAGTGGTCTTTGGGTTCATGGCCCGGGTGTTTTTTGGTGAGGAGCCGGAGACGATTTCCAATCGCCAGTATGAAGAAAATCCCAGCGTGAAGCAGTATTGGTAATCCGGGATTGCCAGGAGCAGGGGACTCGGGCATCAATTCGACGCAATGCGTTTCGCAGTTTTGGGTAGTGGCAGCGGTGGGAATTCCACCATCGTGGAATGCGATGGGAAGTATCTCCTTGTGGATGCCGGGCTGAGTGCGAAGCAACTGAATCTGCGGCTTGAGAAACTGGGGGTTCCGGCGGAGAAGTTGACGGGGATCCTGCTCACTCACGAGCACGGAGATCATGTGCGTGGGCTTGATGTTTTTTTGAGAAAATGTAAGGTGCCGATTCTCGCGTCTATCATGACGGGACGGGTGGTTCAGGAAAATCTGCGTGAGCAGGCCCAGTGGGTGGCCTTTGAAAGCGGGCAAAAGTTTCAATGGGAAGGATTTGATTTGACGACTTTTTCTCTCCCTCATGACGCGGTTGATCCGGTGGGCTATGTCATTGCGAGGGGAGAACGAAGCGTGGGTGTGGTGACCGACTTGGGGCACGTTGATCAACAAGTGACCAACGCCTTGAAAGGAGTGGAGGGATTGGTGCTGGAGGCAAACTACGAATGGCAAATGCTGGAGGCTGATCTAAAGCGCCCGTTTAGCACGAAGCAGCGGATTTCCTCGCAACACGGGCATCTTTCCAATGATCAGGCGGCAGCCCTGGTTGCCGAGTTGGTGCCGGAGGGGTTGAAGAGATTGATTCTAGGGCACCTGAGCAGCGATTGCAATTGCCCGATCAAAGCCGTGGAGGTTGTGCGTGAGAAGATTGCGGGCGGAGATATTGAAATTTGTGCGGCTTCCCAGAATGAGGTGACCGTTTGGCAGAGTCTTGAACCCGAAGTTGATCCGGCATTTTATGGGAAACTCTTTGGAGGATGGTGAATTTCGCGTTGCGCTTCGGAGCGACCCCGCCAAACTGGCGCCCGCGTGAATCAGGTTCCAGTCAAGCCCAGTGCCGAGGAGTTTGTTGAGTTAGCGCAGGCCGGAAATGTCGTGCCTGTGTATGCTCAGCTTGCTGCTGACTTCGAGACTCCGGTCTCTGCCTTTTTGAAGCTCCGCGATGGCAGGAATGCCTTTCTCTTTGAGAGTGCGGAAAGCACGGATGCGAGCGGGCGATGGTCGATCGTGGGGAGCCAGCCGCGCTGGGTTTTCACGTCGAAAGGTGACGAGGTCACAATTGAGCGGGGTGGGCAGGTAGAGACAAGAAAGCGGGAGGGCGATGTCCTTGATGAAGTTCAGCGTCTCATGGCCGGATACAAGCCGGTAGCCCATGGCGATGCTCCTCCGTTTTTTGGCGGAGCGGTGGGTTACGTGGGTTACGATGCCGTCCAACAATTCGAACCCACTGTTTCAGATTCACCTGAGGATGATCTGGGACTTCCCGAATCAATCTTCTTTCTCGCCGATACGATGGTGATTTTTGATCATAAGTTGCGTCGGTTGCTGGTGGTGGCCAACGCGATGTTGGATGAGGCCTCTTCGCCGGAGGAAGCTTATGCGATGGCGGTCGGGAGAATTGGAGCACTGATCGGAATGCTGGATCGACCGCTTTATGTCTCGCCGCTTAATGGGTTGGCCGAAATTGAGGTTCCCGAGCCGTGCAGTAATACGACGCAGGCGGAATACGAGGAGATGGTTTTAAAGGCCAAGGAGTATATTGCGGCGGGTGATGCCTTTCAGGTGGTGCCAAGTCAACGGTTTGAGGCGGATTTTGACGGGAGTAATATCGATCTCTATCGGGCGCTGCGTCACATCAATCCCTCTCCCTACATGTTCGTTTACGAGACGCCTGGTTTCTCGTTGGTGGGGAGTTCCCCGGAGGTTCATGTGCGGGCGATTGACGGGCGCATTGATATTCGACCGATTGCGGGAACGCGATGGAGAGGAAAGACGAAGGAGGAAGACGATGCTCTGGCCGCGGATTTGCTGGCGGATGAGAAGGAGTGCGCGGAGCATGTCATGTTAATCGATTTGGCTCGGAATGATGTTGGAAGAATTTCCGAGGCTGGCTCCGTTTCGGTCGATGACCAGATGCTTGTGGAGCGATACAGTCATGTGATGCACATCGTTTCGAATGTCAGTGGAAAGCTTTCTCCGGAGCACTCCTCGTATGATGTTCTGCGTTCGACCTTTCCGGCGGGAACAGTGAGTGGCGCGCCCAAGATCCGAGCGATGCAGATCATTAACTCGCTTGAAAAGAACAAACGCGGGACTTATTCCGGGGCGGTAGGTTATTTCGGATGGGACGGGAACCACGATTCCTGCATTGCGTTGAGAACTTGCGTTTTGAAGGACGACAAGGTCTACATCCAAGCCGGAGCTGGAGTGGTGGCGGATAGTGATCCAACCTACGAATACAATGAAACCGTCAATAAGGCCGCGGCGATGATGCGGGCCGTTGGTTTGGCCAAAACACTTGCGAAGCCATGAAGGAGATTTTCCGACATTCTGAATTACATCGGGTGACCCGTTATCGTGACATCCTTGAAAGCGCTAGCATCGAGACCTTGGTTCGAAACGAGGCCTTGAGCGTCTCTGATGCTCCGATTCCGGAGTTTTTTCCGAACTTGTGTGTTTTAAGTGATGACGAGTTTCCTCGTGCGTCGGAACTTCTCAAGGAACATGACGAACGAATGGCTGCGGGCTCCGGAGTAGAGTTGATTTGTCCGTCATGCGGCGAGGTGAATCCCGGGAATTTCGACGTTTGTTTTAATTGCCAGGAACCCATGCCCCCCTCCACGCCATGCTAATCGTTATCGATAACTACGATTCTTTCACCTACAATCTCGTGCAGTATTTCGGCGAGTTGGGAGCGGAAATGAAAGTCCTACGGAATGATGCGGTGACGGTTGAGGAACTCCGTGATCTCAAGCCAACCCGGATATGTGTTTCACCGGGACCTTGCACTCCCAATGAGGCGGGTATTTCATGTGAGGTGGTTGAAGCTTTTGGGAAGGAACTCCCGATTTTCGGAGTGTGTCTCGGCCATCAATCCATCGGTCAAGTTTATGGTGGGGAAGTTGTTCGTGCCAAAAAACTCATGCACGGCAAGACTTCAATGATTCATCATAGGGGAAAGAGTGTCTTCAAAAGTCTCGCAAATCCTTTTGAAGCCACGCGTTATCACTCATTGATCGTAAAGAAGGAAACGCTGCCCGATTGTCTGGAAGTGACAGCTTGGACGGAGGATGATGTGATCATGGGACTCAAGCACAAGGTGCTGAATGTCCACGGTGTTCAATTCCATCCGGAGTCGATTCTGACAGATTCGGGTAAGCAGATCCTGCAGAACTTTTTGGATCTTTAGGCGCCCCAAAGGCTTGGAGACCAGGATGGTTGGAAACACAGGGACAGTGTGATCAGCGAACCAAGGCCCGCGCGATAATCTCACCCGAGGCCGGAGAGGCGACCTCGAATTCAGTCTGTTCTTCAAATTTACGCTGACGGTAGCCCAGCGCGACTTCTCCTTCGCCAACATGGGAAGCGACCGAGGTGATCACTCCTGCTACTTTTCCATCGATGATGAGCTTGGATTGAGTGGGGATGAGCGGTTTATTGAGGGAGAGCTTGACGAGATGGCGGTTTGTTTTTCCGGCCCGCTTCATTCGTGAGATGACCTCTTGGCCGGTGTAGCAGCCTTTGGTGTAGGAAATGGCCCGGTCTTCAATTCCTGCTTCAGGAGGGAGGATTCCGGGGAAGAGCTCATTGGGCCACTTGGGAATCCCGTCGAGGATGCGGCGGGTTTCATTGGGGATGGTGAGGTAGGCGGTGTCGTCCATGCTTTCGTCGTTGAGTTGGACATCATCGGCGATGAGGTATTTGTCGAGGCGGGCCAAGAGTTCTTCGGCGAGTTCGAGGGGGCCTTGGACGATGAAATCGTCGTTCTCGCGATGGATTTGCACGTAAAACTGAAGTTTACCTTTTGCGTCGAGGAGGCAGGCATGGATGATACGGCCATCTTCGGTGAGGCGAATGTCGTTACTCACCTGGCCGTTGAGATAGCGCTCGGCATCGGGACCGACGACGCGGATACGGCTACAGGAGATTTCATCGTCTTCCTCGAGGTCGAGATCGGTACTCTGGTGCTGCCGCACGGTGGCGGAAAAGTCCTCGGAGGCGTCGCGCATTTCGGCTTCGAAAAGTCGGGCCCAGGTCAGGTGATTGAGGTCTGCGGTGATGCCAGCAGAGTCAGCAAGTTGAATGGCATACTGGGTATCCTTGGCCATATTTTCGGTTGAGAAGTGTGGGGTGAAATCATTTTCCAGCATGGCCGGAATTTTCATGCCCATGACAGGAGCATAGCACCCGTTGAGTTTGGCTGCTTCGTGCCAGGTCCGGGGGTCGACCCCGTGGCGGCGGGAAATTTCGAGGGCCTCGGTGAGAGCTTGGACGGCAGAAGCGGTCGCAAGATTTGTGGTGACCTTCACGACGGTGGCGGCGGGAGGCAAACCGAGGTAGAGGAGCTCGCGTGAGGTGATTTCGAGAAGAGGACGGTGTTTTTCCAGGAGGTCCCGATCACCTGCGACATAGTAGACAAGGTTCCCTCCGGCAGCGGCATCGCGCGAACCGGTGAAGGGGGCGTCGAGAAAACCACAACCGATCTCGCGGCACTGACGGGCAAGCCAGATGGTGGTGTCCGGGTTGACCGTTGAGTGATTGATGAATGTTTTCCCTGCGCCAAGTTGGCCTTTGATATTTGAAAAGACCTCACGAACGGCGATTTCATCGCGGAGATAGGAAATGATAACATCCGCCCCTGCGGTGGCAGATGCTGGATCATGGACCGAATCAGGGCGGTCTTTTGGAGTGCGGTTCCAGGTTTTGAGAGGATGTCCGGCGGCGACCAGTTGATCGGCACTGCGGGACCCGATGATGCCTAATCCAAGGAGGAGGGTCATGGTAGTTGATTTATTTACGGGCGATTTCCACGAGTTCAGCGGAGACTTCGGTCACCTCCTTGACTTGTTCGGCGGTTGGCATGGCGCCGTCCTTAAGGATCATGGCATTACGGAGGCCTTGAAGCAATTCCCTCATCTTAATAACGTGGGGACGAGAGCTAATGTCAGGATGGAGAGAGCCGATGGATTCGGCGTAATAATCGGCAATATCTTCCCGGAAGAGAGTGAGCGCCCGTTCGGGAGTGTATTTTTTATCGACCGCGATGGCTGCGGAGTCAAGGGCCTGGAGCCAACCTCCAAGAGAGATCAGGTGAGAGAGATCCGGGTCACGGAGACCTGCAAGCTCGTGTTCGACATCGCGCTGGGTGGCAGCGAGAGCCTGTTTCAATTTTTTAAGATCTTTTGCCTTGGCGTGATCGAGCAGAGCCGCAGCGTGCTTTTGGATTCGGTCGCCTGCTCCAAGTGACTTGCCGTATCGGGAAATTTGCGAGGAGATCTTGGGGACGTCTTCGGAATTACCGGTCTGAACTGCAATGAAGCCATCAGCGATGAGAGTTCCAAGACGAAGGGCAAGTCGTGAACGGTCGAGCGGGAGCCGTTCGTGATTTTTCAGATGGCCTGAATTGTAGGAGAGGGGGGAAATTTTTTCGAGTTCGTTAAAGACTTTGGCAATTGAGGGCACCGTAAATTCATTGAGTGCGGCTTCGGCGCGAAAGTGTTCGTCGTCGAGAAGGTCTTCGGGGATTTTGGGTGTTTCCTGTGCGGAGGAAAATCCAACAAGGAGGCCCAACAGGAGAGAGGTGCTTGATTTCATAGGGGGATTCTCACACAGGAAGGGCAGAGGTGCTATTGAAAATTCCGTGGACTGGAACTTGACACCTCGTCTGTTTTCTCTATTTTTCCGCTCCGCCCGAGCGGGAATGTCCTATGGCCAACAATAAGTCTGCAGAAAAAAGAGTGCGTCAAATCGAGAAGCGCACTGAGAGAAACGGTGCCGCCAAGAGTCGCATCAAGACCCTTCAGAAGAAGGCGATTTTGGCTGCCGGAGAGGGCAAGAATGAGGAAGCGCTTAAAACCTTCCAGGAGTTTAGTTCCGCAGTGGACAAGGCTGCGAAAAATAATATTTTCCAGAAAAACAAGGCTGCGAACTTGAAAAGCCGCACCAATAAGGCGATCAAACCTTCCTAGTTTTCCTCCAGCAATTCACGTTTTATTGACGGGCCACGAGGAATTTCCTCATGGCCCTTTTTTTTCACCCCCATTTCATTGATCTATGCCAGATACCGCTCAACAAGACCGTCTCGCCAAGGCGAGGGAAATTGCAAACAACCCGGTGGCCTACAAGGTGTGTGAAGGTTGCGATTCTATTGTGACAGCTGAAGTGGTGATTTGTCCAAACTGCCATGGCTATCGTTTTGACGCTGATCCGACCCGAGTGGTGGATCAGGCGGTTGAACTCGGTACCCGTGAGCAACGAAGTGTGAC
This sequence comes from Akkermansiaceae bacterium, assembly GCA_026421245.1. Classification (GTDB taxonomy): domain Bacteria; phylum Verrucomicrobiota; class Verrucomicrobiia; order Verrucomicrobiales; family Akkermansiaceae; genus SW10. The sequence goes on from JAPKDJ010000054.1 coordinate 6,920, forward strand.
TGCGGAGGATTTGAGTTAGCGATATTTTCATTTTTCTGATTGATCGAGACAAAGAGAAACCGCCCATCATACGAGGGGCGGTTTTGTGCGTAAAAAAAGATTAGGTAGAAAGCCGGAGGCTAGCTCACATTGACAGCCTCGGCTCCAGTTTCACCGGTCCGGATCCGGATGGCTTCTTCAACGGAAGAGATGAATACTTTACCGTCACCGATTTTACCGGTGTTGGAGCTCTTCACGATGGTCTCAGCCACTTTTTGGGAGTCTTCGTCGTTGACCACGATTTCAATCTTCACTTTGGGAAGGAAATCGACGGTGTATTCCGAACCTCGGTAGATTTCGGTATGGCCTTTTTGGCGACCAAAGCCTTTGACCTCGGTCACGGTCATTCCCTGAACATCAACTTCTGCGAGGGCTTCTTTGACCTCTTCGAGTTTGAACGGCTTGATGATAGCTTCGATTTTTTTCATGGTCTGCGGATAACTGTTGCGTTGAGTCAGAGTGAGCAATGCGTGTGCCAGTTTCTATGGGAAATGCGTTTTACTGTCCAGTTAGCAAAAATCGATCATCTCCTCAAGGGGGCGTCTTTTGATGTCAGGGATCTGACAATCAGCTGTAGGAAAGCCTACAACAAGGAGAAGAAAGGGTTTTTCAGTCGATGGACGACCAAGAATTTTATTAAGAAATTTCATGGGGCTCGGAGTGTGGGTCAGGGTGGCCAGTCCGGCATGATGCAAAGCAGCAATAAGAAATCCGGTCGCTATACCGACTGATTCTTTTGGGTAGTAGGTCCGTGTTGAGCGGCCATCTGGAAGGGTGATTTCTGATTTTTGGAAGATGGCAACGAGAGCAGGAGCGTTTTCGAGAAAGGGCTTTTGGGCGTCAGTCTCGATGGGGGCTAGGGCCTCCAACCACTCGTCTGGCGCACGTGATTGATAAAACTCCCGTTCTTCATCTTCAGCAGCCAAGCGAATGATTTCTTTGATTTCAGGGTCCCGAATGACCGAAAAGTGCCACGGTTGAAGATTTGCGCCATTTGGGGCAGTGACCGCAGCTTCAAGACAGGACTCCAGGATTCCAGGCGGAATGGCGCGGTTGGAGAAATCCCGGACGGAGCGACGTGAATGCAATTCATCGCGGAACTGGCGCGCGCGCAAAATCATCTCACTTTCGGGATGTTCCCGAAAGTTCAGCGGAACCTTGGCCATGATTGAAGGGGGGCGCTTACCAGCAGCAGCAAGAGCTGAGGAGGCTAGCAGCGGCAAGAGCGGTAAAAGTGATGATGGGACGGATCATAGCGGGTGCTTTTTAAAGAATGTTGTTTCTGAACGCGAGAGGCGTTTTACGAATGTCGGAATTTATTTCTCGAGATCGACGTAGTGGCGTCTCGAGTGGATGAGGTGACGCTTCATTGCTTTAGCTGCTTCCTCGGATTTCCCTTCGGAAATGGCGTCGAAGATTTCCTGGTGTGTGGTAATCACGCTTTGGTACCATTCGCTGTCCCCCCCTCGGTTGACGTTTGCATATTTGATTGAGCGTTTTTCGAGAGCACTGAGAACAGTGGCAAAGAGGTTGTGTTTTGAGCCTACGGCAATGGCAAGGTGGAAGGCGATGTCGGCCTCACTGAAGCGTTTTCGTTCTCCGCGCGAGTCTTCCATTTTGGCGATGGCCCGTTGCATGAGTTCGATGATTTTTTCTCCTGCGTGAATGGCGGCAAGACGGGCGCATTCGGTTTCCAGAAGAATGCGAAAGTCCATGAGCTCGAGATAGGAGTCGTCATCCGTGAGAACAGAGTAGGTTTCGACTGCCCCGGCGAGAGTTTTCAGGCTTGGATCGGCGATGTATGATCCGGAACCTTTAAGGGTGCGGAGGAGGCCCCGACCTCGGAGCTGTTGAATGGCCTCACGCACGACGGTGCGGCTCGACTCGAAGCGGGCACAGAGTTTTTCCTCGGAGGGGAGTCGCTCGCCGGGGCTGAGTTTTCCCTGCATGATCTCATGTTCAAGGGCCTTAATGATAGTGTCGCTGCGCTGAGCCATGATTTTAAAAGCCGGTGCCTTTGGTGAGAGTTTTGAGACGCATGATGTAGTAATCTGCGGTGAGGTAGAGGGTTGATCCGTCATCTCCCCAGGCGCAATTGGCAGTGCGGTGTCCAGTGAGAATGCGCCCGAGAAGTCTGCCTTTAGGGCTAATCACCATCACTCCGCCGGGGCCGGTGCACCAGATATTACCTTTGATATCGGTTTTGAGTCCGTCAGGGAGTCCTTGGGATGTCTGGGCCAGTTCGGTGGCGTCGAAGAAGACCTTGCCCTTGCCAACATTTCCTTTTTCATCGACAGGATAGGACATCACCCAGGCTTCGGCGGGGTGGGATTGGGCGACGTAAAGGGTCTTTCCGTCGTTTGAAAGAGTGACTCCATTGGGACGCTTGAGATCGGGAACCACGATAGAGACCTTGCCCTCGAGTCCGATCCGGTAGACTCCAAAGGCAGCGACTTCCCGGCGGGGATCGTTTTCTTTTTTGGGAAGTCCATATGGCGGGTCGGTAAAGAAGATAATCCCCGTTGAATGGACGCAGAGATCGTTGGGAGAATTAAAACGTTTCCCCTCAAATTTGTCGGCGAGAGTGATTTTTCCACCTCCGTCTTTGGTGATCATGGAAACGCGACGGTCGCCATGTTCGCAGAAAAGGAGGAGGCCTTCGTTGTCGAAGGTCAGCCCGTTGGATCCCGGTTCGCCACCATAATCCCCACCTCCGGTGTAACCGGAAGGCTTCAGAAAAACGGAAATGCCATCTTCAAGGCTCCACTGAAAAACGGTGTTTTCAGGGACGTCCGAGAAAAGAAGGCGATTGTTGGCCTTGTCCCAAACCGGGCCCTCAGACCAAGTGAAACCGGAAGCAATGACTTCAATTTTGGTCCCGGGAGCAATCAACTGATCGAGGGCGGGATCGAGCCGTTCGACAGACCCTGCAGAGGGAAAGGGAGTCTGTTGAGCGCTCGCGATGGCGCAGACAAGTGCCGCGATGATAAATTCTTTCACAGACGGCTTTTATCCATTGATTCAGGGTTTGTCCAAAATTCTCTCACCGACATTTTCTAACGCAGAGTGATGAGGAGACGTAGAAATCCTTTTTGACCCGGAGGAACCTTGAAGGATACCGTGCGAGATCCGTCAGCGTTCGCAATCTGGGAGCGAGGAGCCGAAGCAATTGGAGCCCATGTTTCAAGATTGGCTGAATACTCAACTGTGAAATCAACATCATCAGCGGTGAGCCAAGCGCGGAAGGAAGCCGTGCCAGTGGTGTCGTCGACCCAAAGGGTTAGCGGTTCTGCAAGTGCGTAAGTGGTCAGAGGACCATCGGCGTAGCTGGTCGAATCTGTGGTTCCAGGATTGCCATCGTTGGTCGCGGAAACTCGCCAGCTCTCCGGCGCTTGCGGGATTCCACCACGAAAAACCAGAGAAGGGCCGTCGCCATCTGCTTCACCAGACCAGGGAGCGGTATCATTGTATGTCATGCTGAAGATCTCGGTTCCAGCGGCATCAGCGAGAGTGAGAACCTCCCCATCGTTTGCGAGTGCCGTTCCTTCCTGAAAGATGCCGGCGATAATCGAATCGAGAGTGTTTCCATGAACCGCTTGGAAAGCTTCTAGATCGCGGACAATCAGAAGGCGTCCGCTGGCGGATAGCGAATTCAGGGAAGAATGATCATCAAAGTTGAAGACGATGCCCTCCGTGAAATGAAGTCCGGTCAGGGAGATTTCAAAGGAGCTGGCATTGTAGATCTCGAGGAACTCAGCCTGCGAATTCTCCGCAGGACGATACATGATTTCACTGATGATGAGATCTCCTGCGCCGACGGTGAAGGTTGCCTCGGTAAGCGCCGACCACTGCCCCCCGCCTGCGCGGGTTCGGGCTCTCAGGAGTGTTGAGGAATTCATGGGAAGCATTCCATTTGGGGCAATGGAAACAGCCGAGGGGCTGACAGCTCCACCCGGCTCGCGAGGATCCGAGCCATCAATCGTGTAGTAGATTTGCGATGGAGCACTGATTTGAACTTCAGTGCCGCGAGGAACTCTGCCACCGTGAAGGGAAAAGTCAGGGGCGCGGGTTGTGGGGTAAAGGCTCCGGCTTTCGAGCTGTCTTAGAACGATTCCGGTTCGCTGGGGAATGTAGGTGTTCACCAACCAATCGTTCATGGGCGAATAGTGATCGTCCCGAGTGTAGAGATCAAATTGGGAGGGGGTCCAACGACCGCTGTTGACGTCTCGTCGGAAATCACCCCATCGCGCGGATTCGGCAACGATCGCATCCGACATGGCGATGGCACGGGTCGTCCAGGTTTCAGCAGAGGCCTCTGGTGATAATGGTCCGCCATTAAACAGATGAGCCCGAACACGGTCGGCGTATCGCATCCGGTATTCTGGGTTGAGCGCAAGACGCTGTTGCAACCCGGTGGGGCGCCGGTTTCTATTGTTGCCCGTGACATTGGTGTTGAGGGCGGTCGTAAAGAAGTTGGGGGGTGTCGGGAAGCTCCCTCCGGAAACGTGGCTCGCAGCAAACTCGGTGTCCCAGGGGAAGAATAGGAAAGGGGCTCCGGTCTCGCGCTTGCGAGCCGCACGCCAGTTGTGTCCATCCCAGTCGCGGTTGCCGACGTAGGCGTTGAGCATCAGGTAGTCGATAAAGGCATCGAGATCGAGGTAGTCCTGAATGGCCGCGTAGGTGGCCTCGGTCTGGATGGAGCCGTAGGCCAGATTCATCATGGCATTGTAGGCGTTCAAATCTCCGTTGGTCGCGACCGACGAATTGACGGTGTCGTAATCATCGTCTTTCCCTCCAAAATAATTTGCCATGTGGTCTGCATCGGGACGTTCGTGGACATCATAGAGTCCCCAGTAGATGCCATTCAAAAAGAGATGGACCCACCGGCCGTGAGATCCGTTTTGTCCCATTTTGAGGAAAAGATCGCTGGCCCATTGATCTCGACCATAGAGGGCATGATCGCATTGATACCAATGGCGGTGCATCCAGCCGAAGTTGTATTCGGGCCGTAATTGAAGAGCATCGAACTCACCGACCGCTGATCCTCCCTCCGGCGAGTTCTTAAAGAGGGGATACTTGAGTTTCGCAGAGCCGTAGTCGGAGCGAAAGCGGAGAGAAAGCGAGTGCTTCGGGGTGTCAGTGGAGCGAGAAGATCCTCCCTGAATACGAACCCCGGCATCGATCTGAAATCCGCTTTCGGAACCGCCGGGGACAATAAACTCCGCGGAAGTCGGCCGCTCCCATGCGATGCCTTCCGATTGGGGTCTTTGGTAAATCCCAGTGGTCGGATGGAAAAAGGCATCGGGATTAAAGACTAGGGAGAGGGTCGGGAGAGCGGCAAAGGCTTCTTCAAATTCGTTTGCATAGTCGGGATCGTTGACCACGTCTGGATCCATGTCGTAGTCGGCGTTTCCGCCACCCCAGGTGGTGGGGTATCCCGCCGGGCGGGTTTGCTGAATGATGTCTGAAACGAAGAGATAGGTTTGCGTGTCGATGTTGGTGGGAAGAAATTCATCCTTCATTGCGATGACCCGGATGGTGCTCGATTCCCCGATGGGAATCGGTCCGGTATAAGTGACTCCATTGTCGATTGAGGGGGAGGTGCCATTAAGGGTGTAGATGATGGTGGCGTCTCCGGTCGATGTGGTGATGGTGAGATCGAAGGGCTCGGAATGGTATCCTCGTTTGACTGAGAATTTGGTGTCCCGCACGTAGTCTGAGAGAAGCGCGCTGGAATTGGGGAGGCCCGGAGTTGGGGTGTCAAAATATCCGGTGATGATTGAGGTTGATGAACCGGAAGCAAGGAGTTCAGGTTGAAGGAGAAAATCATTCGAATTTGAGGCTGATTTTGAGAGGTTGAGCCCTTGAAAAGAGAGGACATTAGTTCCTTCAACAAGAGCTTTTGCTGAAAAGGGAAAGTCCTCAGGAGTAATGGCCTGGGTGTCCGGATGAGTGGACGTTGCGGTGGAGGTGTGGGTGAGGTCTTCTTCAGCAGGCGCGTTGGCCGATGCCACCGGCACTCCGTTGAGATAGGCGGCAAACCCATCCTCATAGCGCATTCTGAGGGTCAGTGAGGAGATCTGCGAGGGGTCATCGACTTGGAAGGGAATCCGCAAATAAACGCTGCTGTTGATAAACCACATTGCGTTCTGCGTGTTTCCTCCCGCGCCAATGAAGTCCTGATAATTATTACTATATCCGACTCCCGTGTTGGCAGACGCCCAGTGGGCATCAATAAATCCAAGGTCTCGCCAAGCCGTGCCGATATCGCTGCCCGGAACGAACCACTTACTTGGGAATCCAGGCTCAACTAGAGTTTCGGTCGGGGCGGCGTTGACAATCCCATACGAGACATCTTCAAATTGCTTTGGAAACCCGGGAGAAAACTCCTGAATGATTTCTCCGCCGGGTAAATTGAGCGAGAGATAGTCGCCACTGGCATCCAGGGAGAAATTGGTGTGAAGGCTTCCGTTTCCGTCAGAGTAGTTCGCATCATTCTGATTGGAAGCGAAGACGACGATTGTGCCCCCCGAGGGAATGGTGGTTCCGGCGGGAAAGGTGTATTTGGTGGGGGTGCCGGGGTCGTCTGTGAGATGATAGCCTGTCAGGTCGAGGGTCTCACCATCCGGATGATGGATTTCAATCCAATCGCTGGATTTACCGTCTCCGTCTACCAGGGAATTTCGATTGTCTGCGACAAATTCCGCAATTCGTGGAGCTGCGGAAGCACTCAGGGAAAGCAGAGCGAGAAAGCTAAACGTGGAGCGGGGAAAGAAGTCGGGTTTCATGTGGATTGGTAACAGGTAGAATTGTTTGTTTGGCTGTCATCGTGGGCGTCGACAGTCGTGGGGCTCAATATTGTTGCCGATTGATCCATTTCCGAAGGGTGTGTGGGAACAATGGGAAAGTTGGCCCGGATGAACAAGCGATAGTCGTTCAGATCATCACTTCCAACGGAAACATAATCTAACGTCAATCCAGTCCACCTTGCATTGCGAAACTCTCAATGAGCATTGCGAATATTCAACTGAATGAGCGCTCTTACCCTCTTATGGAACATATGGGATGCTGGCGGGAAGAAGGAGATCAGATCAGGGGCCTTGTCTTGTTAGGGGGGATTGTTTTATCTGGCTTGTCATGAAAATCCCCGTGCTCCTCTGTTTGGCCTCTTGGTCTGTCGCTTTCGGGCAGGGAGAACAGGAGGAACTCTGGGCCTCGCGAGTCGGCGAGCTTTGGAAAAGTAGCACGCACATCTGGGATGGGACTGAAGGGAGTGACGAGTTTCATCAGACGCTGGCTGATGACGTCGAAATGCAAACCTCAGGAACTTCGGAGGACCCCATTTTGAAAGGAGCAGGATTTGCCGTTCAATCGCTGCCGATTGCAGAGAAGAAGCACCTCGGGAAAAAGGACGTGATCGAATATTTTTCGGCTTGGCCCCAGCTCTGGGCAAACTCAAAAGTAGAGCGAGCTAAGTTCAAAGTAGTCGGGGTCAAACTCAATGACACTGTTTTGGAAACGGAATCGCTGGTTTCAGTTCTCGCCGGGAATCATGAATACAACGGTCGCTGGAAATCGCGCTGGGAGATCGTCGGGAACGATATCCACTTGAAGGAGATCACTCCCGGTGTTGGTCAGGTCACGAGCCTTAAAAGTGGTCGGATCTTCCGGGATGCTACCTCGACCCTCTTGCCGCAAGACTGTCAAAACGACCCTGGTCTCCTCCGCGGAAATTTCGAGTGGCGAGAGCGCATTCCTGCTATGTTTGAGCCCGATCAATTTGGGGAAAACGGGATCTCGGTCGCCGATGTCAATGGTGATGGACTCGAGGATGTCTACCTCTGTCAGATCGGAGGTTTACGCAACCGTTTATGGTTTCAGGGAGAGAGCGGGACATTCGAGGAGGCAAATTCGTCTGGCCTTGATGTGCTCGATAACACGACTTCAGCCCTTTTTCTAGATCTCGATGGTGACCGCGATCGTGACGCCGTCCTCGCGACCGCAGCCGGGGTTGTCTTTTTTGAAAACAAAGGGAGCGGAAGCTTTCGACAACGAGAGCGCCTCGCCACGATGCGTTATGGCTTTGGGATGGCGGCCTGCGACTTCGATCGTGATGGCGACCTCGACCTCTACATCTGTCAGTATCACCATCAAAGCAGCGAAGGGAAAGAGACTCGCGGGACTTTCCCTCAGCCTATCCCAGTGCACGATGCTAAAAATGGCGGCCCTAATGTGCTTTTGCGGAACGAAGGAGCTTGGGTCTTCCGCGACGCGACCGCGGAACTCAATCTCGAAGAGGGCAATGTTCGTTTCAGCTTCGCTTCGCTCTGGGAAGACTTCGACAACGACGGTGATCAAGACCTCTTCGTCGTGAATGATTTTGGCCCTAACAATTACTACCGTAACGAGGGTGGTGAAAAATTTACCGATTGTTCGGACTCTCCCGGCGTTCGTGATGGCGGCTTTGGCATGGGGCTGACGGCTGCTGATTTTGATCGCGATGGCCTCATCGATCTCCATATCAGCAACATGTATTCGGGAGCGGGTAATCGCATCGCCCGTCAAGATTGGTTCCGTTCTGGAAAAAGCGAGGAATTGCGAACATCCCTTCTGCAACTGGCGCGAGGAAACACCTTCCTCAGTAATCTCGGGGAGAAGGGATTTGAGGATCGCTCGAATGAGAGTGGCATCGCCATGGGCCGCTGGAGTTGGGCTTCTCTCGCTGTCGATTTCAATAATGACTCCTTCGAGGACTTGCTTGTCGCCAACGGATTTGTCACCGGGAAAGAGTCCGATGATTTGTGAAGTTTCTGGTGGCGACAAGTTCTGTCGCAAAGCCCGCCCGATGAGCAGAGCATCAAAGAATCCTCGTCGGAAAAATCGCTCTACCGCAAGCACTGGTCGGAACTCTCACAACGACTCAAGCTTGGTGGTTCCTTGAGCGGTCGGGAGAGAAATTGCGCATTCTTGAACATGGGGAACCGTAACTTCGCGACAGTTTCCGCTCTGAGTGGGTTCGATTTTCTGGACGATGCCCGGGCTCTCGCCCTCATGGATTGGGACGTTGATGGGCGCATGGATTTTTGGGTTTCTAATCGCACCGCTCCCAGATTGCGCTTCATGAGGAACGAGCTAGAGAAGACCGGTGACTGGTTGCAAATCGGACTGGAGGGAGGTGATTTGCTCGATCCCTTTGGCGCTCGTGTGGAAGTAACGCTAGTAAACGGGCCCAAACTCTTGTCCTCCCTCCGCGCGGGCGAAGGCTTCCTGGGACAGTCCACCCGTTGGTTGCACTTTGGTCTTGGGGAGAACTCGGTAGAAAAAGTACGCGTCCGCTGGGTTGATGGCACTTGGGAAGAGTTCACCGGTTTGGGAAAAAACGCTCGTTTCCTCTGTCGGGAAGGGAAAGGCAAGGCGCTCCCCGTTTCTGCCTCCGAGAAACGGCTCACGAGCGGACAGCCTTTTGCAAAGACATCCGAAAACACGAGCGTCTTCATCCCTCTTCCGGTGGCCCTTCCTCTACCCGTCCTCCATTATCAAAATTCCGACGGTGCAGCGGCTCAGATCACTCCTGGGCAAGGCAAACCGATCCTCATCAATCTGTGGGACCCAACGTGCGCGGATTGTGAAACGGAACTGCGCGATTGGAAAAAGGAGAGCGCCCAATTTCCCGCTGACCTCCAAGTCCTCGCGTTCATCGCTAGTGGAGGAGGCCGTGAGGAAGGAGCTCAATTTATCTCTTCTCATGAGCTCCCATTTACTTGGGGAGTCCTAACTCCTGACTCAGCGAAACTCCTCGCTGAGATTGTCCAGAAAAATATGAGCACCCTGGAAGCCGTCCCTGCTCCGACCAGCTTCCTCGTCAATGCTCAGGGAGACCTCGTGGCCCTCTCGATTGGCATCCTTCCGGGTAAAGAGGTGGTCGATCAACTCGCGAAAGGAATCCTCACCAATGTCCCCAATGCCCAACGAATGCAAACGGTCTTCGGAAGAGGGCAGTGGGTCGCGGGTGACGAACGTTGGATTGATCTTATCCACATCCCCATCGCCTCCATGAAGCTGGGACGACATAAAGAAGCCGCGACCTATGTCCGCCGGGCGTATTCGCACTTGAGTCACCACAAGGAAATCGATCGCCTTCTCGTCTGGATCGGTGAATCCTATCTTAAGGAAGGAAACGCGACCGAAGGACTCAAGTTTTTCCTCAATGCTCTCAGCAACGGAACCCGCGATCCCCTTGTGATGAATAATGTTGCTTGGGAATTGGCTACCCACGCCGATCCCAAGGTGAGAAATGGAAAACTTGCTCTCAAGTGGGCCCTCGCCGCCATTCAGGAGGTGGGAGACAAGGACGCGACCTATCTAGATACCCTCGCCGCATCCTATGCCGAAAATGGTCAGTTCAAAGAAGCTCTCCAAGTTGTGCAGAGAGGCCTCTCCATTTCCCAACAGGAGGGCCAGAAACACCTGAATCTGGGGCTGCTCAAGGCACAGAAGCTCTACAAAGCAAACAAACCGATGCGTTGACAGGCAGATTTTCAACGAAAATGATTCAGCACCAAAATCACGTCAGGAAATGCCTTTTTTGTTTGACACGCGGCAGCTTTGACCAATAAATGAATTCGAATTTGATGAAAATATGAAAAAATTAGTAGCAATAGGAGTCTTTAGCGCACTCGCCACGTTTGCGCAGGCCGCATCGATCACGTTAAGTAACGCCAGTTTTGAAGATCCCAACCTAAATGAAGGTGGTTGGGAGAACTCCCTTGGTGGTGACTGGATTGAGAGCGATGGATCGACCGGCAGTGGCAATTCTTTCATTGAATTTATTCCTGGCTTTTCAGCTGATGGTAACCAGCACGTAGGGGTTGCTTCTGCTTGGGGTATCGGAGTTGATACTGGTGAGGTCTTCACGGCAGATACCCGTTACTCCTTGCTGATTGCAGCGGGTAACCGGAACGCCAGTTTCACTGTTGCTGGCAACGTGACTCAGTATGGACTGGTCGATGGACTCGGCGGTATCCATGGTTCGAGTTCCTATGATGCTACGGCTGTCGATGAAGGCGGCTTTGCTGATGCACCAGCCTTTGTCTTTGACGTTGCTGCAGGATCGGCACTGATCGGTCAGCCAGTCATCGTCGGCTTATCATCCGCCGGTCCCGGTCGTGCTCACTTCGATAACATTCGTCTCGATGCTAGCCCCATTAGCATTCCTGAGCCAGCCACAGGCCTTCTCGCTGGTTTCGCTGGACTGATGCTCCTGCGCCGCAAGCGCTAAGGGTGACCAAATACATTTTTTCAAAAGGGAGAGCGGATGCTCTCCCTTTTTTATGTACCATGCCCCCGTGTTCACGACGACCCGTGGTGGAATCCGGCTACTGAGAACCAAGCAACTGCCGGGGCTCACCGCATTGGCCAGACCAATCCGGTTTTTGTTCACTAGTTCATCTCCGAAGGCTCCATCGAGGAGCCGATTCTCGATCTGCAGCAAAAGAGATGGAAACTCGACGAAGCCCTCCTCAGTGAGAAAGACCAGCCAGCTTCAGCTCGATCCCGAGATCCTTGAGGGATCATCTAGCTCCGATCAAGGTTTAAAGAAGAGCCCGCTGCAATTGCTCCATCTCTTCTTTGATCGCATCTTGAGAAGGGTCAACAAGTGTGCCCGCAATCAGTTCCTGGCCACCTTTGCGGAAGGTGAGGCGGAGGCGCTGGGTGGCGGCATCTCCCAACCGCTCCTCGGCCTCCATGAAATCAAGCGAGAGAATGGCATTTTTTCCTCCTCGCTTAAGCGCTGTTTTTTGCACGCTGAGGTCTTTGAGGTAGCGAGTGAGAAGGAAAGTCCGAAACGGGCTGAATCGGTTTCCGTTCTTGGCCTTTGAGGAAAGTAGCGGCCTATCGCTTCTGGCCACGGAGCATGGCTTCAATGAAAGGATCGATCGCTCCGTCCATGACGTTTTGGATGTTGCCAGTTTCTTCGCCGGTGCGGAGGTCTTTGACCATCTGGTAGGGCTGGAAGACGTATGAGCGGATCTGGCTCCCCCAGCCAATTTCGCCTTTTTCGGAGTAGGTTCTGTCGGCCTCAGCCTTCTGCTTGTCCTCTTCGATCTGGTAGAGCTTGGCGCGGAGCGTTTCCCAGGCGACCTCGCGGTTACGGAGTTGGGAACGTTCCTGGGTTGAGCGAATCATGATTCCAGTGGGAAGGTGTTTCATGAGGACCGCTGTTTCGACCTTGTTGACGTTTTGGCCACCTTTCCCGCCGGAACGGGCGGTGGAAATTTCAACGTCAGAGTCGGGGATCTCGATGACAATACTGTCGTCGATCTCAGGGGTGACATCGATGGAGGCGAAAGAGGTATGGCGTTTTCCCGCGCTGTCAAAGGGGGAGATGCGAACGAGACGATGAACACCGCGTTCGGCCTTGAGATACCCGTAGGCGTAGGGACCTTCGATTTTGAGTGAGGCCGAGGAAAGTCCGGCCTCGTCACCTTCCTGATAGTCGGTGACGGTGATTTTGAAATCCTGTCGTTCGGCCCAGCGGTTATACATGCGGTAGAGCATGCCCGCCCAGTCGCAGGCTTCGGTTCCACCCGCGCCGGCCTGGATGGTGACGTAGGCGTTTTTGGGGTCGGACGGGGCATCCAGCAGGGTGATGAGCTCGAAGGATTCCAAGTTTTTGGAAAGTCGATCAAAGGTGGTGCGTGCTTCGCGAGCGGAATCGATGTCGTCGAATTCCTTGGCGAGTTCGATCCCTGAACTGAGGTTTTTAAATTCCTCCTCGAGCTTCAGGAACGGATCCAGCTTGTCCTTGTTGAGCTTGGTTTCGGCCAAGACCTCGCGGGCCTGGTCCTGATGATTCCAAAATTCGGGACTGGCGGCCTTGGTTTCAAGTTCGGCAATTTTATGGGTCAGTGCCGGGATGTCAAAGATACCTCCTGAGTTCCGACAAGCGGCTCTCGAGAGAGCTGGTGTCGATCGCCAGGAGGTCAGCGACAGTTTCGTTTTCCATATGGATGTGAGACGTATGGGAGAGCGCGATGGGGGTCAATTGATTTGTCTCTTGATGGATTACTTATCAGATTTCTGTATTCAAGGGGAGACACCGTATGGGGACGAATTACTCAGGGGTATGCAATTCGGAGGCGCATGAACTGACGGCTGCTAACTGAAGTGTTTGAGCGGATCGTAAGGGTGGAAGTGCCATCGCCATTGTCAATGCTGGAGTCAAGCCGGGTGGTGTGGGTAGGGCCGCTGTCCCAGTTGATGAGATCATTGGAAACTTCGACGAGGTAGGTGACCGGATTGTTTCCCTGACGAATGCGTAATTGCAAGGCGGGGTAGCTGTCACCGGCATCTTCGGTGATGATCAGGCCGGGTAGGGCATTTTCGGGAGACCCGGTGGTGAGAAGGTCGGCGCCGAGACCAAAGGCGAGGAAGTTGGTGAGGGTGGAGTCACCGAATGAGGCACTGGGGTTGTTTTCTCCGCGAAGAGTGAGCCAGTCCATGAAGGCGTCGTTGTTTTCGTCTTCTCCGGGTGTTCCGCTCGATGAGAAGCTGGCACGCCAATTGATGGCGAGGGCGTGGTTGGGGACGGAGGAGGGATCGATGAGGGTGAGTGAATTTCCTGAACCATCTGGTGAAGTTGGCCAGGGGGTCACATCAGAGTAGGTGAGGTCGCGGATGGCGTCACCGGCTCCGAAGGAGAGTTTAACCCGGTCCGACCTGTTGTTAAGTTTGTCGGCGGGATCCCATTCTCCGGCGATGAGGTGGGCGGTGCCGTAGCGAATTTCGAAGGCCGCGATGCTGCGGACGACTAGGATGATTTCGCCGGGACTGAGAACGAGCTGGCTCGAGTTGAGGAAGTCAAAATCGACTCCTTTGGTGAAGCGGATGTCACCGAGATCGAGGACGGAGGATCCAACATTTTTGAGCTCGAGGTATTCAAAAAAATCGTCGTCATCGAACCCGGCGAGGATTTCAGCCGGAGTGGGATCGGTGGGATGATACATGATCTCGGTGATGACGAGACTGTCGCGGTAGTCTGAGATGTCAGGCAAGGTGGTGGTGAATTCGAGCGGTGCCGACCAATGGCTCCAGCGACCGGTGTCGTCCTGATGCCGCACGCGGGCCCGGTAGGTGGAACCCGAGCGGACGGCGGTTGTGGGAATAGTGATGGCGTTGGAGAAGGGCGTGGTCTCACCTGATTCCCATGAGGCTTCGATCTCCAAAACAGAGGGGGCATCGAGGTTGGCGAGTCGCCATTCCATCGCGCCGAAAGTGGCGCTGCCCTGGGGATCTGAAAAGGCCGTGCTTTGGAAGGATAGCCCATTGGTAGGGAAGCCTCCGGTTCCAGTATAAGTGAGAATGGGGGTGGAGGGGATGAGGGTGCCCTCGCCCTTATCGCCTTGGAGAAAATCGAGGAAGGCATCGCGGCCCTGGGTTCCGGAGAGTCTATTGTCGTTGGCTTGTGCCAAGACGGAGCCGTTGCCGCCGGGCCAGTTGCCGCCGGTGAAGGCGAAATTTTTCATGTCCTGAACATAGTTTGCCAGAGAGGTGATGCCGGGGCCGCCGAGGTGGTTGTAGTTTCCGGCATCGGAGGGGGCACCTTTCCAACGGGCGAAGTCGGCTGGAACGAGAGGAGAAATGATGGCGGCGGTGTCATCGATGATCTGGCCGAGTTGATCTTCCTGCCAAAGGAGGTCGCGCATTTCGCGGACGGTGTTGTAGTAGGCTGGCCAGAGGGTGGGGTTACTTGAGTTGTCGCTTCCACCACCGGTGGCATCGAAGAGGGAGTTGTAAACAACATCGTGACCGCTGTTGTAAGTCGGGCCCCAACTGGAATCGGTGTCCCAGGGGAGAAGCCAGAGTTTCCCTTTGTTGTTATTAGAAGGGAGGTAGTTGGGCTCGAAATAGTAGACCATGTTCTTGTTCGCGCTCGGCCAGTAGTCGTAGTGACGGGTGGCTTCGACGAGAGCGTGGAAGGCGTAGTATTTTTCCAGATTAACGTGGGCGTCGATGTAGGCGGGCGTGTCATTGCCATCGAGGTTTTGCTCTACGGTGTTGTGGTCGCTGCCGTCAAAAGGTGCGAACTTTGCTTGATAGCGTTGTTGTTTTTCCCAGTTTCCTGTTTGGTTGATAAGCTTGTAGAGGCTGCCTTTTTCAAGGTCGTGTTCTTCGAGGAAGCGAACGTCGTAGGTTTCGGAAACGAAGTAGGTGCCGTGGTAATCTCCACGCCATTGGTCGGGAGCTTCGGCAACGTCATCGATGACGCGCCATTGGATGTAGAGCGGGTTGGAGGCGGGAACGCCCATTTTTTGGAAGAGCCTGTAGTTAACTGCTTCGTTGAGGCCAAAGGTCATCGTGCTGCGATTGCTGTTCCCTTTCCCGAGAGTCAGAGTGCGCCAGGGTTGGGAGAATTTGATGCCGTCCTGGTCACGGGCTTCAAGAAAACTGCCATCGTTGAAGCGGATTCGCATCGAGCGCTTGCCGGCTCCCTGGTAGCGGCCGTTGGCTCCGCGAAGTCGGAAGCGGATGTTGTCGTAGACTTTGCCGTCGTAGACCATGGTGGCGTTCCAGTTGTAAAGGAAGCGGGCTTCGGTACCTTGGTTGATTTGGTCGCTGCCATTGTAGGCGATGGCTTTAGTGTAGTCTTCGCTGCGAGTGAGAAGATGATAGACGGGGAGGGTGTCTGCCATGGTGGTGGAATCGATCCCTTGGTAGGCGGGGATTCCATCGTAGACGAAATAAGCGAAGTTGAGTGAGGCATCGTCGGCATAGGGAAGGCGAGCGGACAGGCCGATACCATCGGTCACGGTGATGCGATAGCGGACGAGACTGCGGTGACTACTGGTAGGCAGGGTGACGGAGAAAAGGTCGTCTCCCGAAAGAGTGTCGCCGCCGGTTCCATCATCGAGCATGGGAACGGTGGTCCAGCCGGATTCAAAGGCGGTATTCTCCGGTCGGTTGAGGGTGGTATTGATATTGTTGCCGGTGATGGGAAGCGGAAGTTTTGAAGGGACGTAAGCACCGGGGGCGATGATGCGATATTCCAGGCGAACTGACGCCACGCCTTCGGGGTCGGTGACGCGGGCCGTGATGAGAACGGGATCAGCCGAGGTGGGTTGCGCGGGGAGGTGATCGACTTTGCGAATGTTGGGAGCGGCGTTGTTGGCGAAGGCGATGTTTGGGGCGCCGGGGCTGGGTTGGGTAAGGGCGTCAGCTTGTCCGGGGCGAACAACTTGGATGTCAAATCCGAGGTCGCTGCTGCCGGTGGTGCCATTGAAGAGATGCACCGCGATGGTATTGCTTCCTTCGTTAAGGAAGGTTCCGGTGTTAAGGGCCAACTTGTTTTCGAAGGCCCCTTCATTGGGCGTGTTGTCGGCGTTGTCATCGATGGTGGGGTCTTCGTTGGAATCAAAGCGACGGCGTTCGACTTCGATTCCATTGATCCAGACGATGAAGCCGTCATCGACAGTGAAGTTGAGCTGGAGTTGCGAGGGGATTTCCCCGGGAGCGATCGTGAAGGTGTTTCTGAGGAAGACGCTGTTGAAGTTGGAGCGCATATCTGGAACGATGGTGTTGAGCGAGATGGCACCAACCGCACCGTAGCCGATAGGGGTTTGGGAATTCGGAGTCCAGGTGCCGTCTTCAGTGAAGCTGGAGGCCCGCCAAGCGGAGGTGGGATTGGAGGCTTCGGTGGCGCCGGGTCGCCAGCTCCAGTTGGAGTCTGAATAGGAAAGAAGTGTGGCTTCGGGGAGATTAATTTGCGGAAGGGACGCACGCCACGAGCTGCCGAGAGCGTTGTCGAGAGAGGGATTGATGAGCTCGATGGACGCGCCACCGCCGTCTGATGCGACGGGCCAGGGGAAGCCGACTTTGTAATCGACTTCGTCGACGATGGTATCACTGGCGTTGCGGAGGCGGACGGTTTCACCGGTCGAATTGAGATTGCCGGTGAAGGGGCCGATCGTAGTCACGCCGAGAGTTGAGAAGAGAGTCGCGGGGTCTTCGGCGATGACGAGGTAGCGGCCGGATGGGATGGAGGTGCCACCGGGGAAGACGAAATCGACGGCGCCGCTCAGACGCCAGCCGCTGAGGTCTTGGGGTGTGGAGGAAGGGTTATAGAGTTCGATGAATTCCTGCGGGATGTGGTTGTGAGGTGGGTTGGCATGGATCTCGTTGATCACGATGTCCTCTAAAGGCTCGATCACCCAGAGGGAGAAACTTTGTTCAAAGAACAGTCCGTCTTGGTCAGTGGTGCGGAGGCGGATGTCGAAGATGTTGCCAACTTGTTCGAGGAAGTCGGAAGCGGAGCGGAGTTGATTTCCGACGATCGAAAAGAGGGTGTTGTTGGAGCTGCCCGCGCCGGAGACGAGGGCGTAGGTGTGGGTGTCTTCGTCGTTGGGATCGTCGGTGATCAAGGCGGCGAGGTAACCACCGTTGGAGACCGTGCTGGGAATGTCCATGGTGGTGAGAGCCAGGGAAGTGGGCTCGGTCGGGGCATTATTGACCGTAATGGTGACGATGGCCGGAGGGGAATTGTATTTCCCGTCGTTGGCCTTGAAGGTGAAGCTGTCGTCGCCTGAAAACCCGACCTGCGCGGTGTAGGTGAGATTGGGTGCAGCTCCGGCTAAGATGCCGCCGGATGGCGGGGTGACGACGGAGAAAGTGAGGCCCGGATTGGGATGAGTATTGGGATCGGATCCGGCGAGAGTGATCGCGAGAGGATTGGTATCGACGGTTTGTAAAGATTGCGGAGTGGCAGCTGGAATGCCCGGATCAATAGCGATGTCGACGGTGCCGGTGCGGACATCATCGGGAGAGTCGCTGTCCCAGGTGTTGATGGTGTAGGTGAAGGTCTGCGGAGTGCCTACGGTGTCACCGATGAGGGCGCTGGTGTTTCCGCTGGCTGCCGAGGAGGTGTGGATGATGGTGTTTGCGGAGTTTCGGATCTCCACGTTCAAGGCGCCGGTGACCGTCGAATCGTCGATGGTCCACGAAAGAGTGGCGAACTCTCCTTCTTGCCGGGTGGCGTGAGAGCTGGCGAAGGAAGTGATGAGCGGGCCGTTGCCGGGGAGGTTATCCGGGCCGGCTCCTAAACTTGAGGTGACCTCGCTTGCGGTGAGTTCTCCGCTCCAGATGCGGAATTCATTGACGGTGCCTTTCATTCCGGGGTCGCCCCAGCTGGTGGCTCCAATCGCTTCGAAGTTCGTGGTGACGTTTGAGAGATCGTTGGTGTTGGTGTTCGTCAATTTTTGCACGCCATCGA
>JAPKDJ010000055.1 GCA_026421245.1 Akkermansiaceae bacterium
GGGGAGGGTCGCTTCGATCTGTTTGGTTTGAGACGCGAGTTTTAGAGGGGAGCTGGGGGAGACCTCTATGGGCTTGGCGCTTGGAAAGCGCCGCCAAGGGTTAGCCTAGGTCATAGGCGTCGAGGTCGGCGGTGACGATGACGTCTTCTGGGGTGGGAGTGGTTCGGAGGACCTTATTGAGGTGGTGGGAGAGGACGCGGGCGTTGGGGCCGCGCATGAGGAGTTGGAAGCGGAACTGGGAGTGGGATTTGGTGAGCGGAGAGGGGATGGGGTCGCCGAGGATGATTTCGTCGGGGAGGTTTTCGGCGATTTTGCGGTGGAGGGTTTGGAGAGTGAATTCGGCACGGCGTTCGTGGGAGGATCTTGCAAGGAGGAGGGCGAGGTGGGTGAAGGGCGGGTAGGAGAATTGTTGGCGGACGTCGAGTTCCTGGGCGGCGAAGCCATTGAAGTCGTGGTGCCTTGCGAACTGAATGGAGGGGGAGTGGGGGGTGGAGGTTTGGATGATGACTTCTCCGGCCAAGGCCCCTCGTCCGGCGCGACCGGCGACTTGGGTCAGGAGTTGGAAGGTGCGTTCGCCTGCGCGGAAGTCGGGGGCGTAGAGGGAGAGGTCGGCATTGAGGACCCCGACGAGGGTGACGTTGGGGAAGTCGAGACCTTTGGCGATCATTTGAGTGCCGAGAAGGATGTGGATCTTTTTGGCGCGAAAGTCGCGGAGGGTGTCGCGGAGGGTGTTTTTTCTGCGGGTGGTGTCGGTATCGAGACGGGCGATTTTGGCGGTGGGAAAGACCTTACGAAGGATGGTTTCCGCTTTCTCGGTGCCGTAGCCTTGAAAGCGGATGGCGGGGTCTTGGCAGTTGGGGCAGAGGCGTGGGACGATGGCTTGGTGCCCGCAGATGTGACATACGAGGCGTTCGTCGGCGCGGTGGTAAGTTAAAGGGATGGCGCAGTGGTTGCACTCGATGACGTGACCGCAGGGAGGACACTGAAGGGATCGGGCGAAGCCGCGTCGATTGAGGAAGACGATGACCTGTTCGCCGTCTTCGAGGCGTTTGTCGATAGAAGTACGAAGGATGTCGGAGATGATGGCGTCGCGGCCTTTATGCTTTTTTGACTCGATGCGCATATCGACGACGCGGGTGAGGGGGAGGGAGGCTCCGTCGGCTCGTTCGGTGAGTTTGGCGAGTTGGTATTTTCCGAGCTGGGTGTTTTGGAAGGTTTCGAGTGAGGGGGTGGCTGTTCCTAAAAGGACGGTGCATTTCTCGAGATGGCAGCGGACGACGGCGAGGTCGCGGGCGTGGTATTTGGGCGGGTTCTCTTGTTTATAGGCGGGTTCGTGTTCCTCATCGACGATGATGAGTCCGGGATCTTTGATGGGGGCGAAGATGGCCGAGCGGGCCCCGATGACGATGCGGGCTTTGCCAGCTCGGATGCGGTGCCATTCGTCGAAGCGTTCGCCTTGGGAAAGGTTAGAGTGGAGGACGGCGGTTTGATCGACGAGGTCGTGAAAGCGGGCTTTGAAACGCTGGACGGTTTGCGGCGCGAGAGCGATTTCGGGAACAAGGACGATGACGTTTTTTCCGAGGTCGAGGGCGGCGCGGGTGGCCTGAAGGTAGACTTCGGTCTTGCCGGAGCCGGTGATGCCGTGGAGGAGGATCGGAGTGGGTTTGTCGGAGTTGAGGCTTTTGACGACGGTTTGGTGAATCTCGGCTTGTTCAGCGTTGAGGGTGAGGGGATCGGTGGGGACGAAGGTTTCGTTGGCGTCAGGGTCGCGTCGGACTTCGAGGTCGATAAGTTTGATCCAGCCTTTTTCGGAAAGGGTTTTGAGGGAAGCGGAGGCGGAGGGGCCGCCGAGGTCGGTGATGGGGATGGGTTTGTCGGAGACGGAAAGGAGAGTGATGATTTGGTGTTGGCGTTTGGCGCGCTTGGCGAGGGTGGCGAGTTCTTCTTCGGACGGAGGATTTACAAGGACCGCGGCACGACGGGTTTTGGCGGAGGTTTTTTCGCCACGGATTGAGGAGGGGATGATGGAGCGGATGACCTGCTCGAGCGGGGTGCCGTAGTAGGAGGTGATCCATTCGGCCAGTTTGAGAAGGGGCGGAGTGATGAGGGGCTCGGGATCGACGAGGTCGGTTAGGTAGCGGAGGTCGAAGTCGGTTTGGGGAGCTTCGCCAATGCGGAGGACGGTGCCGGTGGCGGGGCGGTTGCGGAGAGGAATGCGAACGCGGCAGCCAGCAAGGACGTTGAGGTGATCGGGGATGGCGTAGTCGAAGACGAGCTCTGACGGGCCGTCGATGAGGACGCTGGCGGCGAGGGGCATTGCGAGCGGAGTATGGTGGGGAATGGACGGCCTAGCGAGTGACTTTTAGCTTTTGGTGAGGGGGATGGATGGGAATGGAGAAATGAACGATTGCGGAATGAACAAAGGGGCTTGGTCGAGGGGGCTGGGAAAGGGCTCACGCGGAGCAGCGGAGGGGGAAGTTGTAGGCGGGGCCGAGGGGGCGGTGAAGTTTTGGTGGGATTAGATGATTCCAATAAGGGTGTCGTGATTCTCTCCAAGGAAATTGGCGACGGTGGTGGTGGAAGCGGTTTCGTCGAGGGCGACGAGATCTGCCTTCGCTGAGGCGAGGAGAAAGATGAAGGCTGGGATTTGAAATTTTGACACCGCTTTACCAGCTTGGTTGATAAGATCGGATATGAGGGAATGGAAGTTTGGGGTTTAAGTTATGAGGGGTTTGGCCTGAGGCCAGGGATCCTCAGATTTTGGTTGGAGTTGAGGGTGATTTTTATGGCAGGTGTGGTAGGGAGATAAGGTGTTTTGGTGTTTTACAAGGTGGTTTGCGGAGTCGGTGCTTGGGAAAGTGGTGGATCGGGTGATTAAGGAGCCTGCGAGTGCTGATTATGTGATGGCGGAAGAACGGGAGATTGAAGAGGAGCCGGGTCGGTGGATGGCGGGGGCGATTGGTAAGGAGAGTTTCCGGGAGTTTGTGGCGGAGTTGGACGGGGCGCTGGAGAGGTCTTTTCGGCCGGGACAGCTCAATACGTTGATGGGGAAGGTTTCGAATTTGGGGAAGGGAGAATCCTTGTCATTATTCTTTTCGGTGAGCTATCGAGGGCAGGAAACGGCTTTACAGTTGGCGGCGGAAGGGGAGGAGAATTCGATCTACGTGAGAATGGAGGGAGTTGGTCCGGTGATGGAGTTGGTGGCCGTGAAGTTCGGGCCGCGGATTCAAGCGACGGTGGAATTGGCTCGACTGGAAGAGGTGACGGTGGGGTCGCCTCGATATGAGGATTTATTGCGCCTGCGATTCCTGGAACTGAGGATGCCGTTGGGGCTTCGGTGGACGGTGGATGATTTGAAGTGGGAACAAGTGGAGAGGCACTTTGGTCTCTATCTGTTGGATCAACCAGTGGCGGTGGTGGCGGTGAGAGAGCTTTCGGAGGGAGAGGTGAAGTTGAGGCAGATCGCGACGGCGAAGGCTTTCCAAGGGAAAGGATACGGGCGTCGTCTCATGGAACTGATCGAGGGGCAACTTGCCGGGGAAAGGGTGCGCACGTGTGAGCTGCACTCGCGGATGAATATAGCGGATTTTTATGAGAAGCTCGGTTATGAGCGGGTGGGAGAGGTCTTTGAGGAAATCGGGCTGCCGCATGTGAAGATGCGGAAAGAGTTGAGACCACTCGGCATTTTAAAAGAGACGAATGAGAAGTTGGTAGGCCGATGAACCTTGCGCTTCGCGAACTTGTTTCAGTCGACTACCGATAGGAAGCTGAGGCGTTTTTCTTCAGTCGTGGTGCCGGAACCACTCCATTGTCATCTCTTGTATTTTCGGATGGTCACTCCGGCATTCGTTTCTTTTTAAACACGACGTTGTATTACGTCGCGTGGGTGAGTTTGATGCCGAGAAAGACGGCAGCGACTCCGAGGGCGACAGAGAGTGTGATTTTAAGTAAAGCGAGGTGCGTGAGGCCGGAGATCCAGAGAGAGTGGGTGTCTTTGGCGAAGGTGGAGAAGGTGGTGAATCCGCCGAGGAAGCCAGTGGCGAGGAGGGGGAAGACCCAGGGGGGAGTGGTTTTGTTGGTGAAGCATCCAAAGAGAATTCCGATGAGGAAGCAACCGAGCAGGTTGCAGGTGAGGATGCCCACGGGGAAGCGATGGAGAGAGGTTTTTTCGGCAAGGGATTGGACGCCGGAGGAAAGACCGTAGCGGGCGAGGGAACCTAGGCCTCCGCCGAGGAAGACGAGAAGGGCATTCATGAGACTTGGTTGATGATGGTGAGAAGGGCTTGGACTTTCTTAAGATCTTTAATACCGGGGGAGATTTCGGCTCCGGAGGCGATGTCGAGTGCTGTTGGGGAGACCGTTGAAAGAGCCTCGGCGGCGTTATCGGGGGTGAGGCCACCGGCGAGGATGACGGGGGTTTCGGGGTGGTTTCGGGCGAAGTCTCGGGCGAGAGACCAGTCGAAGGTCTTTCCGGTGCCGCCGTAGTTTTTGCCGGCGGGAGTGTCGATGAGAAGGGCGAAGTTTTCGCGGGGAAGCTCAAAGTTAGGGAGTTTCTCAGCCGAGACGGCGCGGATGAGGGGGATGTTTTGGTCGAGGAAGAAGCGGATGTCGTCGAGGGTTTCGTCGCCGTGGAGTTGGACGACGTCGATAAGGCATTCATCGATGAGGTCGACAGCGAGGGGGCGCGAGTTGTTGACGAAGACGCCGACGCGGAGGATGTCGCCTGCGACGTGGGAGGCGATGGTGGAGGCTTTTTGGGGCGAGCAGTATCGCTTGGAGGATGGCCAGAAATTGATGCCGAGGGCGGAGACTCCGAGATCAGCCAAGTGGGTGGCGTCGGCCAAGGTGGTGACGCCACAAATCTTAAGGGAAGGCTTGGGTGAGAAGAGTTCGGGGGTCATGCCGGAGGAACGTTAGCAGTTTGAAATGGCCGCTGGAAGCCCCGGAGAGATTTTTGCATAACGGTGAGGTGCTGGACCGGTTCAAAGACTTTGCGATTTGAAAGGGATATGCCTAGTAAATTCATACGATAGCGAGGACGGAAGGAAATTGGACTTGGTGTTTGACCGGCTGGCTGGTGATTCTTTGGAGATGGATGGGGAGTTTTTTGACCTGCTGATCGTTTTAGGGATGGTGTTTGGATCTAAGTCCGTCGGGAGAGGTGAACGGTGAACCGCGATATTGGGTCCAGCGACGAGCCGGGGAGAATGTGAATCTGGTTTCGTTTGCTCTGATGGAGGGGGCGCGTGAGTTGGAGGGATGGGTTTGGAATTGGATGAGGTCCGGAGAGAATTCTTGATGCTTTGGAAAACTTAAATACTCTCTTTGTATGGCTGCTGCCGCGAGTTACACCGAAGACGACATCAAGAGCCTCGATTGGAGGGAGCATATTCGTATGCGCCCGGGGATGTACATCGGGAAGTTGGGAGACGGTTCCTCGCCAGATGATGGCATCTATATCCTGCTGAAGGAGGCCTTGGATAACTCGGTTGACGAATTCGTGATGGGGCACGGGAAGGAGATCACGATTACTATTGATGATGAGGGACGGGTCGAGGTGCGTGACTATGGGCGGGGGATTCCACTTGGGAAGTTGATGGATTGCGCGGCGAAAATTAATACGGGAGCGAAGTATGACAGCGAGGCTTTCAAGAAGTCAGTGGGTCTGAACGGGGTGGGAATTAAGGCGGTGAACGCGCTGAGTGATTTCTTCGAGATTCAGGCGTGGCGGGACGGGAAGACGAAGGCGATTGAGTTTTCGAAGGGTGAGGTTGTCGAAGAGATGAAGAGTCCGAAGGCCGATCCGTCAGGGGGGGGGACGCGCGTGGCCTTTGATGTGGATCGATCGGTGTTTCCGAAGCGGACGAATTTCAGGGTAGCTTTCGTGGAGAAGATGTGCCGGTATTATTGTTACCTGAATCCAGGGTTGGCGTTGATTTTCAATGGGAAGAAATTCAAATCGAGGAATGGCTTGTTGGATCTTCTCAAAGAGGAGATGGATGACGCTCCATTGTATGATCCCATTCATCTAAACGGGAAGGATATCGATGTGGCCTTCACGCATAGCGCGAGTAGCAGCGAGGATTATTATTCCTTCGTTAATGGCCAAAATACGACGCAAGGCGGGACGCATTTGGCGGCGTTTCGAGAGGCGATGGTGAAGGTGATTCGCGAGTTCTATAAGAAGAACTATGATCCGTCGGATATCCGGGCGGGGATCACGGGAGTGATTTCGGTGCGGATCGAGGAACCGGTTTTCGAGAGCCAGACCAAGACGAAATTGGGATCAGCAACGGTTGCTCCCGAGGGGGAAACGGTGAGAACGTTTATTGGAAATTTTTTAAAAGAGGAGTTGGACAACTTCCTTCACAAGCATCCTCCGGTGGCGGAGGCGATTCAGAAGAGGATTCTGGCGGCGGAGAAGGAGCGGAAGGAGCTCAGTGGGGTGAAGAAGCTGGCTCGTGATCGGGCGCGGCAGACGAAGGTTCACAACAAGAAGCTGCGGGATTGCCGGGCGCATTTGAATACGAAGCACAAGCGTCGGGAGGACACGACGGTGTTTTTGACGGAGGGAGATTCGGCGAGTGGTTCAATCACGAAGTGTCGTGATGTGGAAACGCAGGCTGTGTTTTCCCTCAGAGGGAAACCGTTGAATACCTTTTCGCTGACGAAGAAGGTGGTCTATGAGAACGAGGAGTTTGCGCTCTTGCAGGCGGCTCTGGGAATTGAGGATGATATTGAATCGCTTCGCTATAATCGCGTGGTGATCTCTACTGATGCCGACGTGGACGGGA
The DNA here is from genome assembly GCA_026421245.1 of Akkermansiaceae bacterium. Classification (GTDB taxonomy): domain Bacteria; phylum Verrucomicrobiota; class Verrucomicrobiia; order Verrucomicrobiales; family Akkermansiaceae; genus SW10. Next base: position 6,795 of record JAPKDJ010000055.1, read on the forward strand.
TGCATATCCGGCTTCTTTTGCTGACCTTCTTTTTACAGTTTTTTCCGGAGCTGATTCGTGAAGGGCACCTCTATATTTTGCAGACACCATTGTTCCGAGTTCGAAATAAAAAGAAGACGATCTATTGCTATGATGATGAGGAGCGGGAGGCTGCCATGAAGGAGTTGGGTCGTAATCCAGAGATCACACGATTCAAGGGGTTGGGGGAAATCTCTCCCGATGAATTCAAATTCATGATCGGCAAGGATATTCGCCTTGATCCTGTTCAGATGGAGGAGGGGAAAGGTCTTAAAGAAATGCTGACTTTCTACATGGGGAAAAACACTCCTGACCGTCAGGGATTTATCATCGAGAACCTCCGTGATGACGTGGATTCAGCGGAGGTGTAGGGCAGGTGACGGTGTCGCCACTCATATGGGGATTTGCGTAGCGGAAAAAAGAGAGTAGAACTGGCGCGGGACGTGTTTACGTTTCCTTCAACTCGCATTTCCTAATGAAAAAACTGATTCTCCCGCTCTCGCTAGCGATTCTGCCGGTGGGCCTTTCCGCTCAGCTGGTTCTCAACGAATTTTTAGCCGATCCTGTAAATGACCTGACAGGCGATGCCAATGGAGATGGAACCCGTGATGGATCCCAAGATGAGTTCATCGAGCTGGTTAACACGAGTGGAGGAGCGGTTGATGTGAATGGGTGGTCGATTGAAGACAACACGGGGCAACGCCATATTTTTGAGAGCGAGACTATCGTTGCTGATGGACAGGCGCTTGTTATTTTTGGTGGTGGTTTGCCAACTGGAACTTTTGGAAATGCAGTGGTTGTGACCTCTTCGTCGGGCTTATTGGGCCTAAACAATAATGGCGATGTCATCACTATCCGTGATCAGAATGGTGATTTCATCACAGCGGCATCGTATGAGTATGGCGCAGAGGGAGGGAACAATGAAGCTCTGACACTTGATCCAGACTTGGGGGGTGGTTCTTTCGTTGGTCATACGACACTCGGTGATGGTTCATTGGCTTTTACTCCCGGTCTGAAAAATAACGGATCTCCCTTTAGTGGTGATTCTCTGAACGTGAATATTACACCTGCCAGCTTCTCGGAAGGGGGCGGAGCTGGCGCTGCGACTGGAACTGTCACCCGTTCGGGTGACACCGGTTCTGCGATTACGGTTTCCTTGATTAGTAGCGATGAAACCGAGCTCAAGGTTACTGCGTCCGTGGAAATTGGAGTGGGGCAAGCGTCTGCAAACTTTACCATCGATGCGGTGGACGACGCGGAGCAGGACGAGGAACAAACTGTGATTGTGACAGCGTCTGCTGCAGGGGTCTTCTCGGGGTCCTTCCAGGTCACTGTTGAAGATGATGAGGCTCCAATCCCGACAATTGCGATGTCGGCAGATCCTGCAAGCTTCCCGGAAAGCGGCGGGACTTCGACGATCACCATCGAAGTCAGTGTCGCCAGTGACATCGGATATACTTTCGATCTTGTTGGTGATGATTCCTCCGAGTTGACAGTTCCCGCATCAGTAACGATTGATCCGATGGCTACGATGGGAACCTTCATGGTGTCTGGTGTCGATGATGCTAATATTGATGGAACCCAGAATGTTACCATAACCGCCAGTGATCCGAATGTGTTGATTGAGTCTGCCACCGTCTCTGTTGGTGTGACTGATGACGAAGCTTTTCCACTTCCTGATATTAGAATTAACGAAGTTCGGATTGATGATCCTGGAACCGATGATGACGAATATGTAGAGCTTTACTCAGCCACCGAGGATGTTGAATTAGGGCGTCTCTTTCTTGTGGTAATTGGAGATCAATCGAGTGGATCTGGAGTCGTGGAGCGCGTCATTAGTCTGAATGGCCAGACGATGGACGGGAATTATTTTGTGGTGGGTTCTGAGCTCATGACTTTGTCGACTCCCGATCTTGTCGCTTTCCCGAACTTCCTTGAAAACAGCGATAATATTTCCATTCTCTTGGTTTCGGACTTTTCGGGAGCTGAAGGTGATGACCTCGATCCTGATGATGACGGTAAACTGGATCTAAAGCCTTGGGCTAAAATTCTGGATGGTGTCGCGCTCGTTGAAGAACCGAATGGCGATGACGGTATGGGCGGTTTTATTGCCCCCGGCGGCACGGAGTGGGACTACTCGGTCGACCTTTCGATTCCTGCAATAGGGCCGGACGGAAACTATGTTCCCGGTCATGTTTTTCGGAATGGGAATGATAGTAATAACTTCGCAATAGGGATCTTTGATCCTGCACAAGAAGAGTCCAATGATACTCCGGGGGGCGGGAACGGTGGTGGGATTGATCCGCCGAGAGGTGATGAACTTGAAATTATCGGCTTAACCATCACCCAGGAAAATGGATCGGGGATTATGACGGTCAAGGGATTGGGCACCAAGATATGGTTGCTGCAATCTTCGGATGACCTCGGCGGGCTTGATGCCTGGGAATCAGTTCCGGGAGGTTTCACCGAGTCGGACAATGCGGATGACTCGACGGATTTGACCTTCTTTAATGATTTTGCAGGAAGTTCCAGGCGTTTCTACCGCTTGATCGAGTCGCCATAGAATCAGTTGATTTTCAGCGATTTCAAAAAGGGCGGGATTTCCCGCCCTTTTTTGTTGGGTCGCTGCGCTCCGATTGTTAGCTTTTCTTAACAACCGACTGTCTGAGACCATAGAAATGGATGAAACGAACGAGCCCCAGGACCCACGCGAGACCCTCTCGCTCGGCGGGATGTACCAAGAATACTTCCTCGATTACGCCAGTTACGTGATCATGGAGCGGGCGGTGCCGCATCTAGGGGATGGTCTGAAACCGGTGCAGCGTCGGATTCTCCATTCGATGAAGGAGTTGGAGGATGGTCGTTATAACAAGGTCGCCAATGTCGTTGGTAATACCATGAAGTATCATCCGCATGGCGATACTTCGATTGGTGACGCGATGGTGCAGTTAGGGCAGAAAGACCTTCTTATCGATACCCAGGGTAACTGGGGAAATGTTCTGACGGGCGACCGTGCGGCAGCTTCACGTTACATTGAAGCTCGCCTCACTCCGTTTGCGCTGGAAGTGGCATTCAATCCCAAAACCACGGAATGGACCCGTAGTTATGACGGGCGAAACAAGGAGCCGGTGACGCTGCCCATGAAGTTTCCACTTCTGTTGGCACAGGGGGTCGAAGGCATCGCAGTGGGGTTGGCCTGCAAGATTCTCCCGCACAATTTCATCGAATTGATCGAGGCTTGCATTTGCGTTTTACGGAAGCAGCCCTTTGAGCTGTTTCCTGATTTTCACACCGGTGGCCTGATTGATGTTAGTGATTACCGCGACGGACTCCGGGGCGGGAAAGTCCGCGTCCGCGCAAACGTCGAGGTTGTGAAAGCGAAGCTCATTCGTATTAGCTCGATTCCTTTCGGCACGACGACCGGGGGAGTGATGGACTCCATCGTGAGTGCGAACGACAAAGGGAAGATTAAGATCTCCAAGATCGAAGATAATACGGCGGAGAACGTCGAGATTTTAGTGCATCTTCCGGCGGGTGCTGATGCGGAGATGACCCGTGAAGCTCTTTATGGCTTCACGGATTGTGAGGTCGGTATTTCTCCCAATTCCTGCATCATTCACGAAGGCCGCCCGCATTTCATGCCGGTGACCGAAATCCTCAAGAACTGTGCTTTCATGACAAAGGCCCTTCTTCTTAAGGAGTTGGAAATTTTACTGGGTGAACTGAATGACAAGTGGCACTACAGTTCTCTGGAGAAAATCTTTATCGAGAACCGGATCTACCGGGATATTGAGGAGTGTGAGACTTGGGAAGCGGTGATCGAAGCGATCGACAAGGGGCTTGACCCTTTTAAGAAACTCCTCAAACGCGAAGTCACTCGTGACGACATTATTCGCCTCACGGAGATCAAGATTAAGCGAATTTCAAGGTACGACAGTTTCCGGGCTGACGAGGAAATCAGAGGTCTCGAAGATCGAATTGAGGAGACCGAGAAGAACATTAACAATATTACGCGCTACTCGATCGCCTACTTCAAAGCGCTCATCAAAAAGTATGGCAAGGGTCGGGAGCGCAAGACCGAACTTACTGAGTTTGGAGTTGTGAAACGTTCAGCGGTGGTGGTTGCCAGCGAGACTCTTTACCTCGATCGTAAAAATGGTTTTGCGGGGATTTCTCTCAAGAAAGAGGAAGCTCTGGAGAAATGTTCGACGCTTGATGATATTATCATTTTCTCGCTGGACGCCGAAATGCGGGTCACCAAGGTCGCGGATAAAATCTTTGTTGGAAAACGGCCGATTCATGTTTCAGTTTTCCGCAAGGACGTGCCCAAGTTTTACTCCATGATTTATCGTGAAGGTCGCGAGGGCCCCTACTACGCCAAACGTTTTAAGGCGGGTGGAGTGACCCGTGACAAGATCTACAACATGGGGAAGGGGACCAAGGGGTCTCGCGTCATTTATTTCGTGGTGCATGACACTGAGGAAGAAAGTTCGGCCAATACGGTGGTCGTGCATCTTCGACCTGCGCTCCGACTTCGTAATGTTTCTCGCCTGTTTTCATTTGGCGAAATCTCTGTCAAGGGGCGAGCCCCCAGGGGGAATATTGTGACGAAGCTTATGGTGGATCGGGTCGTTCGGGCCTCTGCAAGCGATTTTGGCGAAAGTTAATGCTTGTTTGATATCAAGAGCGCCTTAATGTGTTCTTATGAACACTAACGCGTATTGGAGGTTTCGGCTCGCTTGGGCCCGTTTGAGAGTCAAAGTGGCACGCCTCCGCGTGTATGGACCGCGTCGGAAGCTTCGGTTTTGCCATGGGAGAATGCGCGCCAAGCAACTGGAGCTGCCATTTCGCTAGAGTTTTTTCAGCGTCCCACCCGGTGATAACGACGCAGACGATGCCGACCCTACCGAGGGCATACCAGGCGAGGCGACTGCATCGGTCCAGAATTTTCTCTTCTGAGGGCAAGGAGGCAGAAGTGATATTCATTTGGTGAAGCGCAACCAAGCCACAGTCTGCGAAGACCGCGATCATCGAGGGAGCCACGATATTGGCGACACGGGCGACCACCTCGTATCCCGAGGCTGCGATGAGGGCCATGACAGAACCCGTAAGGAGGACGAGGATGTTTCCAAGGATAGGCCAAGAAGGAGATTCTGAAGGCTGGCACCGGCAGCAAGGAAGAGCGGTCCGATCATAAATTCAGTCCGGTGGGCGTGTTCGCCCGCATTCATATCCCAGAATTTAAGCCAACCCTCCGGAACAGAGGGCCTTTCAAACTCATTGGATGGTGTTTTATCTGATGAGGGCATGGGTGATAGAATCGGAGGCTGGGAACGATTGCTCAAATCCATCACATGAAACGTTTCTTTTGGCTTTCAATGAAGTTGCACTCATCTGCCTCACAAGTAATCTGGAGCCAAGATGGCCGCGGGAAAAATTCGACTGAAGGACGTCGCCGAGCGGGCCGGGGTAGCGGTGAATACCGCATCGACGATCCTCAATCACCGACCAAATTCCTGGGCATCGAAGAAAACCGAGGAAAGGGTTTTTACAGCAGCAAAGGAGTTGGGGTATCGGCCGAACCGGGCGGCAGTGGCCTTGAGATCAGGGAGTTTCCAGACGATTGGGTTGTTGGTGGCAGATCTGGAGAATCCTTATTTCACCCATTTTTCACGGGTTTTTGGAAATCAGATCGCAGCCAAGGGATATGATTTGGTGATCGAAAGTTGGCAGACAGATCTGGAGCAGGAGAAAAAATCTCTGGAGGATTTCGTTCATCGGAATGTGGATGGAATCGTGGCCTTTGTCAGTAATCTGGATGAACATCGTGAGTTTCTCGAGCATCAGGCAAAATTGGGATTTCCTTTTGTTGTGCTGACAATGCCAGGAGCAGGAAAATCGCCGGTGGACGCGGTGATGCCAGATTTTTCGACCGGATTACAAGGTGTCGCGGAGAGACTTTATGAGCTGGGGCACCGAAGTTTTACATTTTTGGCTGCCAGATCTGTAGGGCAAAGGATGGGAGGACGTCCTTCTTTCTTCCAGAAAATCATTGGTGAGTTTGACGGTGCGAAAGTGGAGGTCGTAGAATCTGGCCCACAAATCGAAGAGGCCCGTGAGGTCGGGCGTAGGATCCTCGAAAGAGTAGAAAGACCAACCGCGATTGTTGCCTTGAACGATCTCACTGCTATCGGCGTGATGAGGGCCGCCAAAGATCTGGGTCTTGGTGTGCCGGAGGATCTTTCGGTGGTGGGAATCGATGGGATTCCATTGGGTGAACAATTGTCGGTTTCGCTTTCTACGATCGCGCAACCACACAAGGAGATGGCGGCCAAGGCCGCTGAGTTTTTAATTGATCGGATTGAAGGGGGGGGAAGTGATTTGTCAAAAGAGGCAATTTTTGAAACGAATTTTATTGAGAGGGAGTCGATTGCCCCACCGGCCTAAATCAACACGAAACGATTCTTTTCAACTCGTCCGGTTTCAGAAAGACTTCGGCACAAGGTTTTGTCGCCTGAAGCTTCATGACGGAAGATTCCCATCAACGTGTTCGCAACGCTCTAGATCATTTTGAGATCGAAGTTCCCTCGTGGGGCTTTGCCGATACCGGGACACGCTTTGGCAAGTTCCTTCAGGACGGTGCTGCCATTGATCTGGCCGACAAGCTCTCTGACGCCAGTCAGGTTCACAAGTTAACGGGCTGCTGTCCCAAAGTCGCCCTCCATGTGCTTTGGCCTTTCGTGATAGCCGATAGCTCAAAAAAATCTCCGCAGAACGCAAAGAACGTCGTAGAAATTCCGGTAACCTAGCTACCGTAAGCTACGCGTAGAATCTCCCATTAATCCATGTCCTCCGATCCTTCCGAATTCCGTCATGTCAACTACGGTTGGGACGACGAAAAAGTCGCCCCGATGAGCGCTGTTGAGCGCCTCACCTATCGTTCCAATATTCTTGGTGCTGACCAACGCATCACCAACACCGGGGGAGGCAATACTTCCACCAAAGCCATCGAATCCGATCCTCTCACGGGCGAAGATATCGAGGTGCTTTGGGTCAAGGGATCGGGCGGAGATCTGCGCACTGCGACCATTGAGAACTTTTCCTCATTGTATCAGGACAAGCTGATCGCTCTTCAAAAACTCTATCACGGCACCACTCCAAATGGCGTTAAAACCCAGATCGAGGATGACATGGTGGGAATGTACCGGCACACCACTTTCAATCTGAACCCGAGGGCTTCGTCTATCGACACTCCGCTGCACTCATTCATTCCTTATAAGCATGTGGATCACATGCATCCGAATGCTTTTATCGCGCTTTGTGCCACGAAGAACTCGGAGGCGATCACGCAGGAGATTTTTGGAGACGAGGTCGTCTATACTTCGTGGCAGCGTCCTGGTTTTGATCTCGGTCTCCTCTTTCAGGACGTCTGTGAAAAACATCCGTCGGCCAAAGGGATCAATATGGGGCAGCACGGCCTCATCAACTGGGCAAACGATGATAAGGAATGCTATGAACTTACGCTTGAATTGATCGAACGTGCCGGCCGCTATATTGAGGAGCGCGACAAAGGGGGGCAGACGTTCGAAGGTCAGAAATTTGAAAAGCTTTCCTCTGAACAGCAGAGCGAACTGGTCAGCGAAATCCTGCCCTGGCTTCGGGGACAGGTGAGCCAGAAGAATCGCTTTATCGCGACGATTGAGGCAACGGATGCGGTTCTCGAATTCGTTAACTCGAACGCCGCGCCTCGTCTCGCCGAGCTTGGGACATCCTGCCCTGATCATTTCTTGCGCACCAAGATCAAGCCGCTCTACATCGACTGGAATCCACAGCGCGAAGACCTCATCTCCCTCCGCGAAAAACTCACTATGGGACTGAAGAAATACCGGTCCGATTACGCGGCTTATTATGAGGCAAACAAAGAGCCTTCATCGCCTGCAATGCGCGATCCGAATCCGACCGTCGTGCTCATTCCCGGGATTGGTTTGATCGCATTTGGAAAAAACAAAAGTGAGGCGCGTGTGACCGCCGAGTTTTACAACTGCGCCATCTCTGTGATGCGGGGTGCCGAAGCGATTGATGAGTACATTGGTCTCCCTCAAAAAGAGGCATTTGATATTGAATACTGGGCACTTGAAGAAGCGAAGCTTCAGCGCATGCCACCCGAGCGCGAGTTTGCCAGAAAGGTGGTCATTGTTGTCGGTGCCGGGAGTGGGATTGGCAGGGAAATGGCCCATCTCATGATTGCCCAGGGGGCGCATGTCGTTTGTGCCGATATCAACGAGGAACAGGCAAAGGAAACCGCCGGGCAATTGCTTGCGAAAGTGGGTCAGGGGATCGGAGTGGCTGGATCCGGGATCTCAGGTTGTGGAAATGCGATTGGCCTCGCATGTGACGTCACTGATCGTGGATCGATCAAAACCATGCTTGCCGAGGTCATCTATGCTTACGGCGGGTTTGATCACATCGCGGTCACCGCCGGGATTTTTGTTCCACCCGATCGTAGCGGCCATATCCCTGACGACAAGTGGGGGCTTACCTTTGGGATCAATGTTGCGGGACCGTATTTCGTTGCTGATGAGGCTGCCGGAATTTGGAAGGAGCAAGGGCTCCGTGGTTCCATGGTTGTCACAACGAGTGCGAATGCCGTCGTCTCGAAAAAGGGATCGGTCGCCTACGACACCTCAAAGGCTGCCGCCAATCATCTCGTTCGCGAACTGGCCGTTGAACTTTCTCCTTTGATCCGGGTCAATGGGGTTGCTCCTGCCACCGTAGTTGCGGGGAGCGGAATGTTTCCGCGTGACCGTGTCATTGCTTCTCTGTCGAAGTACGAAATTTCCTTTAATGATGATGAAAGCACTGAAGACCTACGCGACAAACTTGCTCAATTCTATGCCGACCGCACGCTTACCAAGGCACCGATCACTCCCCGCGACCAGGCGGAGGGAATGTTGTTCATGCTTTGCGATGCGTCCTCGAAAACGACCGGGCAGATCCTTGCGGTGGATGGAGGACTTCATGAAGCCTTTCTTCGATAGGATTCATTAACTCGAACTTTCCGATTGATAGCGGATCCGGGGGGAATGCCGCCTTCCCCCCCAATCATAGCCATGCCCGATACCACTTCCATTTATCTCGCCGTTGATCTTGGCGCCGGAAGTGGTCGGGTGATTGCGGGATTGGTGAATCAGGAAAAGCTCACCCTGGAAGAAATTAATCGCTTCGAAAATGTTCCTTTTGAGAAGGATGCTGGTCTTTTCTGGGACTTCGAGGTGCTCTGGAAAGGCGTTCTTGAAGGGCTCAAAAAGGCCGTCGATCGCTTTGGCCCCGAGAAGATCCAATCGGTTGGAGTAGACGCCTGGGGTGTCGACTACGGCTTCATTGGGCCCGGTGGTGAATTGCTTGCGGGCCCCCGCCATTACCGCGATCAACGGACGAAGGGAGTGATGGACAATCTTTGTTCACGCATCCCGGCTGAGACAATTTTTGAGAAGAGCGGAATCCAGTTCATTGATATTAATACTTTGGTTCAAATGGGGGCTGAGGTTCAAGATCCTGATTCGGTCCTCCCACAAGCTGATCAATTTCTTCTCATCCCGGATCTTATCAATCTTCGGCTTACCGGGGTGGCGAAATGTGAACGCACCAATGCGTCGACAACTCAGCTCTACAATCCTGCAAAAAAGGATTGGTCCCGGGCTCTTTTCGATGCTCTTGGGCTTTCATTATCAGTCGCGCCCGACCTTATTGATCCGGGCCAATTCCTGGCACCCATCCTGCCTGCGATTGCCGAACAAACCGGTCTCTCTCCCCACACCAAGGTGGTCACTGTGGGTAGCCATGATACTGCCTCTGCGGTTGCCGCGGTTCCTGCCGAACCAGGGACAAACTTTGCCTACCTGAGCTCGGGGTCTTGGTCGCTGCTTGGCGTTGAAATCAATGAACCGATCCTGACCCCACTGGTCCGGGAATACAATTTCACCAATGAGGTCGGAGTTTTTGAGACGATCCGACTTCTCAAGAATATCAACGGTCTCTGGCTCGTTCAGGAATGCCGGCGGGTTTGGAAAGATGAGGGAAATGACTGGAGTTATTTTGATCTCGCCAAAATGGGCGCTGGAGCGGTGCGGTTACAGTCATTCATTGACCCTGACGACGAGCGCTTTTCCCGTCGCTGCGACATGCCGCTGGCAATCATGGACTACTGCCGGGAGACCGGTCAAGACGTCCCGTCGAATCCAGGCCAAATCATGCGATTGGTCGCAGATAGCCTCGCATTGAAGGTGCGTTTTGTGTTGGACCGGTTGGAAAGGGTCATCGGTCACCGGATCGATGTTTTGCATATCATTGGGGGAGGAGGTCAGAACGAAAGGCTGAATCAAAGTATCGCGAGTAGCATTAGCCGACCGGTGATCGTGGGTCCCTACGAGGCTACGGCTGCCGGAAATCTCGTCATGCAAAAAGTGGCGTGTGGTCGTTTGTCCACTCTGGAAGAGGCGAGGGGTCTCGTGCGAAGATCATTTCAAACGAAAACATATTTGCCGGCGCATCCGGCGGAATGGGAGTTGGCTTACGAGAGATTTCGAAATCTCATCGCTTGAACCGGTTCCCTTGAGAGGGGTCTGGACCTAGAATGTGACCAGCAGTGGAGGCTGGGGGTCGGGTGCGAGACGTTTCGGGTTTTCGATGAGCTTTTCGATCTCGAAGCCCTGGGCTTTCATGAGCTGGAGAGGCTCGGTGAAGTCAGAGGCAATGACACTGGGGTTTTTGGAGAGGAGCCAGAGAAACTTTCGGTTCGGTGAGCCCACAATGGCCTTGGTGTAGGGCTGATTGATCCAGAGAACCCAGTAATCTCCTAGAAAGAGGTTTAGGGGAAAGGGATCAAAACGGACCTTGAGTTTACCGTCTCCTACAACGCTGGCAGAGCCGGAAATACTGGTCAGTTTTCCATTTGCCTTCAGGCCTTTGTTGCGAACCGAGATGGGGCCGTCAAGTCCAACACCGTAGGTGGCCTTGGCGGCGACGATGCCTTTCTCGAAACGGTTTGGAAGCCGCGCGACTTCATGCCACTCGCCGTCGTATCGGTCGAGTTCAAGGTTTTGAACGGTTCTGAGAGGAAGCGGCGAGTTGGAGCAGGAGGTGAGAGAGACCAGGAGGGTCGCGATGGCCAAAGTTAAGAGAATCTTCATAGTTCTTTGGAAATGGCAGCGGCGAGGTTATCGATCAAGCGGCTTTGAGCAGCGGCGAGTTCTTCGAAACCATCTTTCGTCATTGGCTCGCGGAGAGTGGTGGTCCTGCTGGCGATGAGGCGACTCCCGGGGAGTTCGTAGACGCGCCAGGAGGCCTCGAGAAGAGCGTCCCCGTCGACCGTTCCGTGGAATTGACGGACATCAACGGTGATTTGATATTTGAGTTCGTTCTCGCGATTCCAGGGATAGGTTTGGATGTGACCGGTGCCCTTGCGTCGCCCGAGATTGCTGGCAAGGACGCGGGTGAAATCGTTGCGGAGGTCGCCGCCCCATTCGTGAAGGTCGGAGATTTCCATCTTATGCGGGCTGGATTGGAATATGAGATAAGGACGTTCGACAAGGTAGTCGGCCATGTTGACGGGACCAACGCCGATACCGATATCCCCTCCGGAAGGAGGGCGGCCGATCGGGGAGAGAACGTAGTAGTTTCGCTCAGTGGAACAGGAGGCCAAAGCGAGGACAGAAATCAGGAGATAAAGACGGGTAGCCATGGATTACTAGCGGCGGGCGCGGGGGATCTTTTTACTGTTCGGGTCTTTCCCGAAAAGGAGCGAGTTGGGTTTGTCTGAAATCTCGGTGGTCATGCGCTCGATGGAGCGGATGGCGGAGCGGAGTTCGTCCATGGTGCGTCGAAGGTCTCCGTAAACGGCTCCGTTGTTGGAAAGAGGTTCGAGGGACTTGTTGACCTGGGCGAGAGTGTTGCGAAGGTCGCCGGAGAGGGATTTGGTATCATCGGCGATGAGGATGGCGTTGAGCGATTTGACAGTTTCAGAGATGTCGTTGAGTGTGTTTTGTGCGTCAGCCACGACCCCCTTGCTGGACACCATGGCGAGGTTCACGTTACCGAGAGCTTCGGTCGCTTCATCGGATGTTTGACCAACTTTGGTGACGAGTTCATCAAGCTTGAGGGCATTGAATTTCTCAAGGAGAGCTCCAACCTTATCCTGGAGATTTTCAAGACCGGTATGGACGGTGGGAAGAACGATGAGCTCTCCCCGTTTCTCGATGCCGGTGTAAATGGAATCAGGATAGTAATCCAAGTCAACATAGAGTTGTCCGGTGAGGAGATTACTCGACTTGAGTGAGGCTCGGAGACCTTGTTGAAGGGCCTCTTCAAAGCCAATTTCTCCTTCGTCAAGAATAGATGGGGGGAAGTGGATTGCCATGAGACGGGCATCGAGTTGAACCAGAATGGGAATCTCTTCAATATTGACATCTTCGATGAGGGTATAGGAGATTTTGCCGACTCTTCCAATTCGCAGGCCGCGGAATTCCACGGGAGAGCCAACCTTAAGTCCACGGAGGGATTCGTCGACGAGGAGTAGAAATTCGACCCCCCCTTGGAAAGTTGTGTTTTGGGCGGCGTCCTGACTTTGAAAGAGAGCAAGGAGGCTGTCATCGGGAAGAGGCTCGCCGGCGGAGATCCCCTCGGGAACGCTAACCGAAATTCGACCTGCGACGAGGGAATCGAGCGAGGGGAGTTCCAAGTCGAAGCCATCGGCACCAATATGGAGGGAGATGCCGGAGGACCGCCAGAAGAGCGAGTTATCTGTGATGAGGTTGCTGTATTCATCTTCGATGAACACCCCGAAAAACACCGTTCGGGTATCCATGTTGAAAGTTCGGCTTTCAACGCGGCCGACGAGGTTCTCGTTGAAATAGATACCGCTGCCAATTCCGATTGATCCAGGTTGTTCGGCAGTGAGAGTGAGACGGAGCCCCTCGACGGAACGCGGAGTGAGTGGAGGTGTTTCGAGTCCGGCGAACTCGCGTGCGCCCTCCTGGCCGATACCGGGATCCAGTTGGAGGAAAGCTCCGCTGATTAGGGTGCCGAGGCCTGAAATTGAGGCGCCTTGGATTCGTGGTTTTTCGACCCAGAAGCGTGAGTCCTTGCGAATCAGGTGGAGGTGAGTGGGTTTGACACGGACTTCGATTTCGACCTCCAGGTCGTCGGTGAGTCTGATGTTTTCGACCATGCCGATATTGACGTTACGACATTTAATCTCTGTCTTGCCTTCCTTAATCCCGTCGGCATTTTCGAATCGAATGACGATGATTTCGCCTTTCTCATCGTGGTTTCGTTTGACGAGCCAGAGCCCGAGGAGGAGGGCGACGATGGGAATGATCCATACTTTGTTAAACCGAGCGCCGGGACGGACGTCGGGATGGAGACTTTCTTCGGTGTCGGGCGGGGGATTTCTCAAGGGACGGGGGAGTTGGAATCAGATTGGCGGAGGCGATCCCAGATGAGTTTGGGGTCAAAGGCGTTGGCGGAAAGCATCGTGAGGATGACCATAAGGGCAAAAGCGATGGCTGCGGCTCCGGGTTCAATGGACATGAGATTGCCCATTTGAATGAGACCAACGAGAATCGCAACGACAAAGACATCGACCATGGACCAACGGCCCACCAGCTCGGTGAGGTAATAGATGCGGTTGGCACTCCTGGGGTTGAGTTCGATTTTTCCGGTGGCCGCGCCGCAGAGGATGCCCAGGGCCACAAACTTGAGACCGGGAATCATGACGCTGGCGATGAAAATGGTGATGGCGACCGGATAGGCGCCCATGTCCCAAAATGTCGCAACGCCACCAAGGATCGTGCTCTTTTCCTCGGTTCCGAGTTGGGTGACGAGCATGATGGGGAGGAGATTGGCAGGGATGTAGGCGAGGATGCCGGTGAAGCCGAAAGCGAGGCAGCGGGCCAGACTATCAGGCTTGCGCGGGTGGAGCTGCGAACCGCAGCGGGAACAGTGGTGATTTTGGATCTCCGAAACCTTGTTGCAGATGTGACAGGCGGCCATGTCAAGTTCGAGGGCTGAAGGATTCATGCCGCCTCCTTTCTGAGATGGTCCGCAATTTCAATGCGGTCCCAAAGTTCGGTTCGGTCGATACCGCTGATCGCGCCAGCGAGGCAAAGCATCAGGCCGGCCACCGACCAGAATCCGATACCAAGTTCGACATCAGCGAGCTTCACAAGCTTGAGCAGGCTAACGATGGCACCGAGGAAAAAAACCTCGACCATGACCCAGACCTGAAAAGCCTGGAAAATCCGCATGACCGGACGGCTGCGTGGCAGGCTATGCCCGAAGAGGAGGGGGATACAAAGATAGAGGAGACTGGCGAGGAGGATGAATGGGAAGACAATTACAAAGAGAGCCACGCTGATCGCGATGAGTTCTCCGCCCTCTTGCCAAAGGCCGGCCACGGCACCGGGGACCGAAACCGCACTGACATTGCCCTGTGCATCCATGGTGATGAAAGGAAAGATCAACATGAGTGCGAAAAGTGAGAGTGCCGTAACTCCGAAGGCGACCGCTCTTTGCAAGCTGCTGGTCCGGTTGTGGTAAAGAACAGATCCGCATTCCTTGCAGTGGGCGGCGGTTCCTTCTTCAATGAGGGCAACTTCGTGAAGGGTGTCGCAAAAATGGCACGCCACCTGATGTCTCACGTCGGGTAAGCGTGGCCAGGTGAAGTGATGGTGTTTCGACATAAGACGATCTTTAATTTGTGGTAGCCCTGGGGGGAACACGTCTGGCGATCCCCTTCAGGAGGCGCCCAAAAATATCCGCTCCGGTAATAATCCTCTTATGGTCAGCTGTCCAGTAGAGGACAACATCGCGGTCGACGACGTTGTCGTGGGAATCTTCGGCCTCAACCACAAATTCTCCAAGAACAGAATCGAGGTGCATTTCTTCATTGTTCACCACAATGGGGCGGTGGCATTGCTGGTAGAGATCGGCTGTGGTGCCTTTGACGTTCAGGTCGCAAAGGGTCTTGGTGGTGTCCATCACGATAACCGGGTCTCCTCCTTCGTTGACAATAATGGCCCATCGGTGGTGGTGCTTTTTGAGTGATTCAACAAACTCCAGGCCTTCCTCGGTATCGAGCGAGGGGAGGATGGTGAGATCGAGTTTAGTCGGGAATTGGTAAATCGTGTCCGGTTCGATCTCGTTGCCTTCCTCCACGATGCGTCGGTCGTCCAGGTCGAGAAAATTAAGGGCGCCTTGTCCTTCGTTAGCGCTGATTTCGGAGTCCTCTTCGTCGATGTGTCTTTCAAGAATGATTTCGATATCTCTTTCTTCGTAAAACGACGGACCTTCCGGTCCAATCCATCCGTCGAGGAGAAGGGAGCAGGGCTTTGTGATGGGGTAGAGAAGGATTTGGTAGAAGCGGATGACTGGAGTGAGAAGGGCTCCGACCTTGAGGGCATTTCGTGAGAAATAAGCCTGCGGCATGATTTCGCCGAAAAAGGTGATACCCACGGTGGAGAAGAGGAATCCGTATACCCCTGCAAGAAGGGATTCGCTCAGGAGGGAGAGCAGAACATTGACGCTGACATTCCCCCAGAGGATGGTGCAGAGAAGGAGGTTGGCATCTTGTCTTAGGGAGAGGACCTTTGTCGCAGCTGCGCTGCCTCGCTGGGCTTCGGCCTCGAGGCGGAGACGGCCCAGCGAGAAGAAGGCGAGGTTGCACCCGGAAAACATCGCGGAGTGGATGATGCAGAAGCCAATGCCGAGCCAGGATAGCCAAAGGTAATTTTCCATGAAAAATGTGTTATTGAATGAACAACGTGGTGAAGGAAAGCGCGAGTTATTTTACGAATGATTCGGGAAGGGGGGGGAGTGAATTTCATGTGCATTTCAGAGTGACTTTCGGGTGAAGAGCTTCCTTGTTGGGGGAGGTGAACTTGTTTGTTGCCCTCGAGAAGGATACGCAGAAGTTGGTGGATTTGGCCTGGGAGCACTTGGAAAACGTTCACGGGATTTGGGAACCACCTTCACTTATGGTATGCTGATGGGGATGATTTCACCCGTCATCGGAATCGTTTTTCTGTTTCAGGAGAAAAAAATTTAAAACGCCCCCCAGGTCAAGCTAGTGGGTTGCTCAATTTTGAGGGAGATAAGAAGGGCAAGGCCTCAGTTGATTCCGTTGAGGAAGAAATAGCGAGTGAACGAGAATCTTTAGTCTCTGCCAGATAGAAATGTTCATGTGGTTTTCGTTCCATAAATTTCACCACGGGGTCATGCCTCCGTTGACGTGGAGGGTTTGGCCGTTGATGAAGCTCGACTCTTCGAGAGCGAAGAATTTAACAGCATTTCCGATATCGTCGGGGGTGCCCCAGCGACCGGCGGGGATTTGGGCGAGGTAGCCGTCCTTTTCTTCCTGGGGATCGTTGGCATGACGTTCGACCGGGATCCAGCCGGGAGCGACCATGTTAACCGTGATCCCAAAAGGGGCGAGTTCCTTGGCCATCGATCGGGACCAACCGACTTGCCCTCCTTTGGCGGCGACGTAGGCGGAGAAGTTCGGATTGGCCGCGGCGTAGGTCTCTGAGGTGATATTAATGATGCGTCCCCAACTACGCTCTTTCATGCTGGGGACGGCGGCTTGAGTGAGGAGGAAAGGACTGATGACAAAGAAGTCGAGCATGCTTCGGTAGAACTCTTCGTCATAGTCCTCAATGGGTTTCTGGGGTTGGGGAGGGGTGGCATTTGGAACAATGATATCGACCGGCCCCAGTTCGTTCCCGGCTTGTTCAAAGAGGGATTTGATTTCGCTCTCCTTAGAAACGTCGGCACGGATGGCGATTGCTTCTCCTCCTTTGGAGATGATTTCATCGGCAACCTCTTGTCCGAGCGCGATGGTGTTGTAGGCGTTAATGACGACTTTGGCTCCGGAGGCGCCGAGGCATCTGGCGATTCCGGATCCCAGCCCTTTGCTGCTTCCGGTGACGAGGGCGACATGTCCGCTAAGAGGCTGATCTTTACTCATGTGGGGTGAGCTTAGGAGAGGAAGGATGACGGGAAAAATCTTATTTATTTCAGCCTTTCAAAATAAAATGACTCATTTGAACACTTTTAACTTCCATGAACACTGTTCATGTGATCTGTTCTTCTCAGTTAATTATACCAAACATTGTCATGAGTTCCACTACCACTAAAACTGCCACTATGTCCGAGAAGAAAGAGAAAGCCCCAACCGCCGCTGCTGCAAAAGGAGATGATAAGCTGGCCGCTGCCCGCAAGAAGAACCTCGATCTAGCCATTATCCAGATTCAGAAAGATTTCGGTGAAGCTGCCATTATGCGGCTTGGAGATGATAAACGGATGGACGTTGACTCGATCCCTACCGGTAATTTGCTCATTGATCGCGCTCTCGGAGTCGGTGGTTTTCCTCGCGGCCGTATTGTTGAGGTCTTTGGACCGGAATCATCGGGTAAAACGACTCTTACACTAACCGTCATTGCCCAGGCTCAAAAATCAGGGGGATTGGCCGCATTCATTGATGTGGAGCACGCGCTTGATCCACAGTATGCCCGTCTTTTGGGCGTAAATTTGGATGACCTTCTCGTGTCCCAACCATCCTCGGGTGAAGAGGCCCTACAGATTGTTGAGACCTTGGTTCGTTCAAATGCGATCGATGTGATTGTTCTCGATTCGGTGGCAGCCTTGGTGACAAAGCAGGAATTGGCAGGAGAGATTGGCGATTCCACCGTGGGGACGCAGGCACGTCTCATGAGTGCGGCGATGCGGAAGTTAACCAGCTTTATTTCCAAAGCCCGCACGACTTGTATTTTCACCAACCAGATTCGTGAGAAAATTGGTGTGATGTTCGGTAGTCCTGAGACAACGCCTGGTGGTCGAGCCCTGAAGTTTTTCTCTTCAGTTCGCGTTGATATTCGCCGGATCGGCCAGATCAAAGCCACCGATGGCACCGTAGTTGGAAGTCGGACCAAGGTTAAGATTGTGAAGAACAAGGTTGCCCCTCCTTTCAAGGAGGCCGAGTTCGATATTATGTATAATGAAGGAATTTCTTCGGTCGGCTCATTGATTGATCTCGCCCAGGAGTTCGATATCATTCAGAAGCGTGGAAGTTGGTTTAGCTACGATGGCTCACAACTTGGACAAGGTCGCGATGCCACGAAGACGGTCTTGAAAGAGGACAATGCGCTTTATGCCGAGATTGAAGAGAAAGTGAAAACGAAGATGAAGGAGGCCTAAAGGGAGGCGTTTTCTAGCGGCTTGTCACTTCGTTTGGGATCGGTCACCCTTCCGACCATGACGAAGATGATTGGAGTATTTGTAGCGACAATGACAATG
>JAPKDJ010000056.1 GCA_026421245.1 Akkermansiaceae bacterium
ATCCGATTACCGCAAAGCGCGTCGAACTGTTGCGGGTGCTGGGTTCGATTCCCCAATGAGCTGAAACCGCAGCACGCAGCCGCACTGAAAATGGGGTCAGTCAACAAAATGGGAGAATACGGCCAATTCGGGTTCGTTTCTTGATGCCTAGCACTAAGGTGAAGTATTTTCCCTGCTAACAAGCTCGATTGTTTTCAACAACACGAGCAGATGGAAGCTGTCTTATAGGTGGCGTTGGGCGTTTAAGAAACGCACGGCAATGGATAAGACCGATGGGATTTCGCGCTTTCATGATTGGCTTACCATTTACTATCGAGCCGTTTCCTTGACCCACTGGTTGAGTGTTTGGAGCAACTCGCGCGCTTTCTTGAGTTCCTTCTCCTGCTAGGAATTTACTTTTGAGGTTGAACGGTTGAGGGCGTCAATGGAGGGATCGGCGAGGGAAAAAAGGAAGGGGATTCGCCCTTAACTTCAAACACTCTAAAATCGTCGATATACGCCTGAGTGTCTTTCTCGATTACGATTGCGGCTGCGGCCGGTGTGCTGATCAGAAAGGTCGACTCATCAAATTCCGGTAGGCTGAACGAGCCCTTATGAACCGTCCAGTCCTCGGTGAGTTTAAGGGTGATTAGATTGGGGAATCCGTGCCATTTCGTGGCGCCCGTATCCGGATTCTGGCCCCAGACCCAGGCGCGAAAATGGAATTCACCTTTACCCTTCAGCGCGACTTCGTAAGCATACTTTTTCCGCGGAACGAATTTGCGACTGTAGCGGCTGTGCAGTCCGGCCTGTCCCTCGGTCAAGAACATCGAGGTGCCGGCATACGCGGCGGCACCGACGACCATCTTCCCTGCGGGTAGCTCGAAGCCGACCGGCTTGCGGAAGAGGGGGCCACGGTATTCGTAACCGATGTCCTTACCCTCAGCGAGTCGCTTCCGGCCCTCGGCCTTCATCCCATTCAAAATCGGTGACCATTCCCAGTCTTCGAATTGGTCGTTGAAGAGATATTCGCGCTCTGCATCGCTTGCTGCGATGGAAAGTGGGGCGATGTAGCAACAGAAGACGAAGAATTGGTGGGTGAGCGATGGCATGGTGGATGGGGTGGACGATTCCGATTGATAAGTTATTGCATCGCGAGATATGTCTCGTAGGCGATTTCAAGGCGGTCCATGTTTTTCTTAAATGCGTGGTAGCTGTGATACAGGACTTCGAAATTCTCGCGGGACGTTGCCGGATATTTCTTCGCCGTCCGGGCGACACGGCCTGCCTCGGACTTGACGACTGCGTGCAGCGCCAGCAGACGAGGACGGTCTGATACGTTCCCTTCGATTTTATCGAGGCGCTGGACTGTGCCCTCGGCGAATACCGCATCCCACCATGCCTCGTAGCTGCCCATCAACAGTCGACCAAATAGTTTTGGCTGGGCGTAAGCACCGTTGATATGCCGCCAGATGCCGTAGTAGGTTTCGTCATTCCGGCAAACGTTTAATCCCCAGATGTCGGCTCCCTTTACGCCGGGTGCGGGGCAGACGATCTCTGCTGTCCAGCGATCCTCCAGGACTGCGACGCGGACGGTGTGGTTGCCCTTGAATTGGTCCCGCATCGCTTTGTAATTTCCGGTGTACTGCCCTGCGGCATTGATTAGGATCTGCTCGTAATTGAGCCCCGTTGCGCCCTTGTCCACGAAAAGTTCCGCGCCATATAGGTTGGTGTAGTTGCTGAAGTCGCACGAGCCCTCGGCCGGTGGGCCGTGTTTGTCTAAGATCTCCTGAACGCCGCGCTTGAGACTCTCGATATCGTCCCAAAAGAACTCGATACCGAGATAGACGTTGTCATCTTTGTACACTGCACGGATGACGCTCTTGCGAGCGAGCCCCTTGCTGGCGTCGGCGACTGCTGAGAAGTCGCTCCGACCCTCTGTCGCTTGCCAGCAGGCGTCGTCGAGACGGCCATCGATCGTCGGGGCATCAGCAGCATGGCTGGCGCAGAGTAACTTGAGCGTTGCGGCGGCGGAGACATCGACCACTTTGTTTCGATGCGCGCATCCAATTGCAAGGACCAGCGCGGGGGTAAAAAGGAGAGTCTTAAGCATGTTTCTCATCGGACAATCTCAAACTTCGCTGTCGCAGTTTCTCCGGTGATCGCGTGTTCGACCGTGATGCGATAGTGTTCAGGCTTTGCCGAAAGGGCGATGGGTAGCGTGATCTCGAACTTAGCGCCACGTGTGATCTTGTTCTGTCGGAACCATTCCAATTCCTTGCCATCTGCCGAATGTACGCGCACATGCAAGGCATGGCTTACGTTTTTGCCGTTGCCCGTAAACGCGATCGCACCGGGCAGGACGAGGTCGTCGCCTGCACGCACTTGCTTTGCTGCCGTTAATGTGATCTTGCCGGGATTGGCCGGCAGAATCGCGAGGAACTGCGGGCGGAGATCGATCGTTAGCGCAACGCGGTCGCGGTGTCCTAGATAGGCGTGCTTGCGGATATCCCAAACATGCGACTTTTCTGTCAGCACCATGGTTGTCGCCTGTCGTGTTTCGTGTTGCCCGTCAGCGCAGCGCAGCAGGCCGACGAGTGTAGTCGCGCCATTGCGAAATACCGGCATTAACGTGTCACGCCGCGCCAGCCCCTTTTCGTCGAGCAGTTCGACGGGCGGTGTTTCCTTGGTGTATTCGACGAGCAGTTGCTCGACGGCGTCGGACCCGGTGTAGTCAGCCTTCTCGTGGCGACCAAGATAGCCGTTGATGATATTCGGCAGGTATGCGGCGTGCCCTTTGCCGTGCTTGACGATGTTGATCTTGTCGGTGACCGGAAAGAGATCTGCGAGTCGCGGTTTCTTAAGTGTTCGACCGTGTTCCGTCGCGACGCCGGGATGATTATCCGCGATGACCAGACCGCCCTGGTTCACGAACGCTCGAATCGCGTTAGCCTCGGCGATGGAGAGGCCTTTGCTATACGGCAAGATCAGGGTGCTGAAGCCGCGCTTTTCCAAATCGCCGGCCACCACATCCTGTGGTCCCACCATGGTTGGTCGCATACGAAGTGAATTCATCAGGGCGAGCGCGTCCGATGGCGCGCCGCCTGTTACGCTGATGTTATACAACCATGTCCCTGAAAACGCGTTTTCCTGAAAAGGATGGAGGCGCGAGATGTAATGATTATACGGCGACCAGAGGATAGCGACACGAGAACGATGGGGCTTGGCGGTGATAGCCAGCTTGCCGATGCCGCTTTGCAGGATGCGGACTTCATCCGCGATCTCCTCGAAGTAGGGTAGGGGATCCGACATGCACGGTGTCATGCACGATTCGCCGCCTAGCGATTCCACTAACAATCCTCGCTCCCAATCGAAGCCACGCATGCCGATAAACAGGCAGAGCCACGGCCACCGCTCGCGGGTGACTGCCGTATTGTGATCATAGTGCCAGCGCATCATGGACTGTGAGGCCAGCAGGAACGTGTCATCCTGCGAGAAAGATTGCAGCAGCTCGGCCATCATGGCGTGCCGCCACTCGCTGTTTCGTTCCTGCCCGATATACAACTTCGACGACGCCATGTGCTTGCGCATCCTGGAGAAATCGAAGTGGTCGTGACCCACGCGCCCTGTCCTTGCCTCCGGTACTACCGTGCGGATCATGTCGGTGTAATCCATGAAGAACTGCGTCCAAACATGTGAGCGCATGAAATATCGGAAATCGACCCAGCGCGGCATCTGGTCCTGTTCGACCGCCGCCTGCAACATGATACCGCATACTTCGTCCCATGACCGAAATGACGTGTTCCATTCTTTGTTCAGCGCAGAGAGGTCGTCATCAAACTGTTTTCGGCACCACGCCTGAAACGCCTTGGTGGTTACCGGCCCGAAACCGGATGCCTCCATACCGTCGAATTCGCCGATTAAATAGTTCTCGCCGGTTAGGACATACAGTGGTGATCCGAAGCGCGCCGATTCCTTGTATGAGGCCAAGCGAGTGTTTAGCCAATTCGCGTCGATGTGGCCCTGCTTATAAGGGAATTTCTTTGGGTCAATTGGCTTGCCTGTCCTGGCTATCTCGCGACACATAATACTGAGCGCGGCCAGATCTAGATCGTGCTGTTTCTTACGCTTGTCGCGTTTTGCGTCGGCGGGCGTCCAGTGTTCACCCATATGTTCCGCGTAGCTGACGCTCATGAGGTGGGCTCGCTCGTTGACTTCGTATTGCTTGATGTTGTTGTAGATGAGATGGGTAAACGTCGAGTTGATACCGTATTCGCGCATTACCTTACCCCAGAGCAGCCCCTTCCAATCATTTACCGCCGGGCTGGGCGCGAAAATGAGCATCATCATATAATCGTCGAACGTCCAGTCCGGCAGCCCAATCCAGGTCCGTTTTGTGTCGATCTCGCCCGCAGTATCCGTGATCGTCGCCTCGATATCCCACAGGCGTGTGAGCGGATTGTGAACAGGAAATTCAAAAGTGGCGTGTCGCCGGTCGTCCGCCATCGCGATCTTCGCATTCGCCACGGTTCTTCCCCACGTGTCGACCGCAATGACAGTTGCTTTCTCTTCGTCGACGAGCGGCTGCGCGAACCGGATTTTCCCGGAAACTGTCTCGCCCGACGCATACGCGTCCTTTGTCGTTGTTACCGCTGAAATCGATTGCGGATCCTCGATGCGAAATGCAACAGACGCGAAATCGATGATGCTTCTCTGCTTGTTGATCGCGCGGGCATCGAAGAAATATGTTCCGCGCGGAAGTTTTGGCAGGATCATGGAAGCTGAGCCGTCGCCTCCTTCTTTGGATTTCGTATGGATGACGCGGCCCGTCGTGTCGCGGATCTGCAGTTCGAAAGAAAAATCGCCGAGTTTGATGTTCTTTATAGCAACAACGGCGACGTTGTCCTTTGTTCCCAAATACTTCCTCTCAGCGACAACCGCTGGCGTCTTGTTCTCAAAGCCCAACCGATTCCGTTTCTCGTCCGTCGGTGCCGTTAGTTCAGTTTTTCGCGCCGTGATCGTTGCCGATAGGGACGCTTCCGGTTCCTGATCTGCGGACCAGAGGAGGGCGCGGCTGAGTAGCGCGTAGGAGAAGTCGTAGTTGGAAGGGAATTCTTCGCCTACCCCTTTGATCGACTGCGGGTGCCCAAGGTAAGGACTTAGGCTGTTGTTTTTTCGGTAGGCGATCGCTTCGTCGAAGTAGTCGAGCCCGACGATTCGACCTTTACCGTGGTTTGTTGCGGTGATGCACAGCGGGGTCTGCATCCAACTAGCGCGGCTAACATTGGGTATGGGCTTATAGTCCAAGTGCTTCGTCACGAGGTGAAATGGCAGCGAGTCCATTGGCAGACCGCGCGTGATGGCGGTGGCCGCACCGTTGATGGTGTTCGTTTCGAACAGCCCCAGAAATTTCTGGTCAATGTCAGTGAGTTTAACTCGCGAATGAATGCCGGGCTTCAAGCGGTTCGGTGTGACATAAACCAACCCTGTCCCGCGTTCCACGTGTTTTAGGATAAGATCCTGAGCATACTCGGGGATTGCCGGCCACGAGATCTTCGCGATAACAATCGCGTCGTATTCGCGCTCCAAGTCCAGCCGCTCCTTCGTCAGGTCGGTCAGGACCTTAACCGCTTCGCCCTCCTTCAGCGGCGTCGCGATCGCGCCTTGGAAATCGCCTTCCTCCCACGTCGCATAACCCGCGTTCATGATCACGGTATACGTCATGTCGAGACGCTGGGCCGCTTCGACGACTTCACGTGAGTTGAAGTAGGGGATAATGAAGAGAACCTTGAGCGGGCCGGCGGCGCGCGGCTTGGCCCATTTGACGTGTTCCGTCTCAAGCGTACCTGGGAGGCGGTCGTAGGGCTGATTTGGGTCGCCAATCGGTGGGGTGGCGAAGGCAAGCGAAGAAATCAACGACGTGAAAATACAAAGCAGATTGCTCGGGATTTTCTTTTGAGGTTGAATGGTTGAGGGCGTCATTGGAGGGGGGGAAGAGGGGGGTGACATCGGTTTTCCAGAAAGGAAGGAGCAACGCAGCTAATCCTTCTTCTTTTCTTTGGGGAAGGAAATCTTTCCGTCGTAATCAATGGCGATCATCTTCATTTCCATTCCCTTGAGCCGTTTCATTTTTTCTTCCCTAGTTTTGGCGGTTTTCAAGCTTGATGGGATCTTGGTGGCCATAAGCCCCCCAATCATCAGAACCCCATCCGCCTTTGATCATGACCGTCAAAAAAATCTCGTCGTTTTGCTTCCAGACGAATCTTTTCTCGACCGCCTCGAGGGCACTCTTCAGAATGTCTATTTGCTTGGGTATGGCGGAATAAAACTGATCAGGATCAGGATACTTCTCAAGCAACTTCACACCCACGGTCTTCGGTTTGGAGAGCTTTTTGAAGAACGCGACTTTCTTGCGATCTAAGCTGACATCAGTAGCGTAGAGAGGCAGGAGCGCACAGGCAAAGAGCGCAAGAAGGGCTTGGAGTATTTTCACGATACCTCAGCCTTACCAAATGTTCGGAGGCAGGGGAAGCAATCACGGATTCACGCCACCGAAGCTAGGCTTCACTCCCGCCCCACCCGGAAGTGGCGTTTCGGCAAGGTCTGGATCATGGCGACCTGGGGTAGCGGACTGCGAAGACTGAATCGGATGAAGGCGGCATGTATGAACTCGAGGCAGATGTTGCCATTGACGAAACAGGAAGTTTCATGAGAGCAAACTAATCCTTGGCATGGCGGGAAGCAGGACTACGATTCTTACTGATGAATTTCCGTCTTGAAACGCCCTGTGAATGCAGTCCAGCGAAGACGTCGGTATTATCACAACCTCCGACGAGCGATTCACACTCGTAAGTCGAAACTAACAAGAAACAAGAAATTGAAGACCACGCCGTGGGATTCCCTGTAAAACCGACATCAACGCTGAAGATGAAAAATCGAATTTTTTTCCTGACCACCGCTGCACTGTGCCTTTGTGGCACCCATTTTTCCTCGGCTCAATGGGTTGCTTACAACGACTGTGCCGACATCACTCCTGAGGTGAGTCTGGAGAATATTACCTCATTCGGTTTGGGGAGGGGATATGCGGGCGATGGGGAAGTGGGGAACTTGTTAAATCTCGAAACCGGTGAAGGCACTGGTGTTGAGGTCGAATTTACGGAAACCGTCTCCGCTGGAAATACCGTCAACTGGGCCGGCGATGTGGCCGAAGTGGACGAAGACTCTGACGCTGCCAAAACCTTCGGTGGCATTGCTGATATCACGGGCAACATGAGTTACAATGATTCTCCGGGCTGGCATGTCGATCTTACGATCACCGGTCTTGATCCAGGGCGGGCCTACACGTTCGAAGGGAGCGCGAATCGTGGGGGCGGCGCATCCTATGCGGATCGCGTTACCAATTGGAGCATTCTCGGCGCAGATGGTGCTGTTTATGCAAGCACGCAAGGAGCGCACAAAGTGAACGATACGTCAGTCGAGTTCAGTACTGGAGAGAACACGGTGGGTTATGTGGCACGCTGGACGGGAATCAAGGCAGGGGAGAATGGAACGATCGTGATTCGCACGACGCACGGAGTGGGGGTGGCTGCGGGCGGCATGGTCGGTGCTCACGCCTACAAAGGGTATGCGGGAGGAATTTTTGCGGTGCGCGAGGAACCCGCTGCGGGCGGCTTCAACTGGAGAGCATTCAATGACAGTGTCATCGCGAATTCTGCAAGCGTCAGTGGAAACGCCACGGACTTCGGGCTTGGCCGCGGCTTCGCTGGCGCTGGCGAAAGTGGTGAACTACTCAACATTGAAACCGGAGACGAAACCGGCGTGAACGTGTCCTTTGTCGAAACTTTTTCCGAAGGGAACACCATCAATACTGCGCGTGACGCTGCCGAGTTTGATCCTGAAACGGATGCGGGAAAAATATTTGAAGGTCTCGTCGACCTGGCAGGCAACATGAGCTACAACGACGCCCCTGGCTGGTCTCTTGATCTTGAGATTACCGGTCTCGATCCGGAAAAAACCTACACCTTCGTTGGCTCTGCCAACCGTGCGGGCGGCGCATCCTATGCAGACCGTGTTACCAACTGGAGCATTCGCGATGCGGAAGCGTTTGTCTACACCAGCTCCGCCGGGGCGCACAAAGTGAACGAATCTTCTGTGGAGTTCAGCACAGGTGATAACAATGCCGGATATGTGGCGCAGTGGACTGACATTGCGCCAGGCGCTGACGGAAAAATCATCATTCGCACCAGTCACGGTGTGGGCGAGGCCAATGGTGGTATCCCGGGAGCCCATGCCTACAAGGGATATGGCGGGGGTATTTTCATGTTTGCCGAACAGTCAGGCGCGTCCGTCACTCCTGTGGACAGCGTCAACTTTTTCCGACTCGCTCCTGCCTTGGATTTGGAAGGAGTGCACCCGAATGCCCCGATCGAAGTGGTGCTGGAGCACCGTACTGCAGCCGTCGATCCTACGACCATTGTCTTGACCGTGAATGGTCTGCAGGTGACGCCGGAAGTGACGACTGGGGAAAACGAGACGAGTATCCGCTTTGTTCCAGGAACCATGCCAGCAGCTGGGGCGAAGGTAACAGCGAAGCTCACCTTCGCCGATGCCTCAGAGTCAGTGCAAACCTATTCGCAGGAGTGGTCATTCACGATTCTCGACTACACGGACGCGTCATACTATGCCGCAATTCCGGGAGCGCTGGCCTTGCCGGCGGGCACTTCGACTCAGCGTGGTTTTGCGATTCGGGTCGCAGCGCCATCCTTTGACGACGATTTCTTCATAGGGACACCCGATGATGTCGACGCACTGTGGAGTGAAGATTTCGACAACCAGGCAGACTTGAGCACTGCCAACAACCTCGGGTTCTTCATCGAATCCGGCACCATCAACTACCAAACCGATCTGGAACCGCGCGGCAACAAGGCGGGTGAAACGGCATTTCCAGGAATCGAAAACAGTGGTGCTCCCGGCGTTCCCTTTGGAATGGAAGTCAACGCGCTGTTATTGCTTGAACCGGGGTTTCATTTGTTCAACTTCACGGTGCCAAATGAATTCGAATGCTACATCGGCTCCGGCAACAACGAGATGTTGCTGCCGCGAACCTATACCGAATGCACCAACTGCGGCGGTGAAGACGGGCCGTGGTTCACGGGAGTAATGATTGAGGAACGCGGGCTGTATCCGTTTCGTCTCGTCTATCCAAACTCCGGCAACAACGGCAGCCTTGAATGGCTGGAGGTGGCGCCTGACGGTCGCCGTCACCTCATCAATGACAGCAACCCGGCTGCTATTGCCGCCTTCGTTCCTTACAGCTCCAATTCCGCCGGACCACGCATTCTGAAAATTTCCCGCACTCTATCATTGATCGGAATCACTGTCGAAACCGCAGACCCTGCCGCTCCGCACACCGTCGAAATGAGCACCACCCTGCAACCGGACTCATGGACGACGGTAACAAAATCCGGCACTGAAGAACTCGACGACACCATCCTCCGCATCGACTTGCTAATACCAGCCCAGCCGTATGCGTATTTTCGCGTGTTTGTCGGCGAGTAGAGGTGGCGGCTTAACGGTTGATCGCGACCGGGAAATATCATGTTTGCCCCCTCCAATGAGGGCCGTCCCCGTTCAACCTCAAAAGCAAGTTCCTAGCAGTGATGAAAATACCCGCAATCAACAATACCCGCCTAGGCATTGTGACCGTCATTCTTGGCCTCATCGTCGCCGTAATATTCCTAGCAGTCGCTTTTTCTCCGGGGTATTGGGAGTATCAGAAAATTCGTTGGCGTACCAAGATTTCCCCCGAGCAGATCGAGGCGGGGATGACCGGCATGCTGGCGACAACGAAGGCTACGGAAGAGTTACTAGGTCACGGCGAACTGATTTTGGGAGATTTTCAGATGGTCTCTGCAGATCTACTCAGAGTGGGGCGGAAGATGGCAGAATACAACGACTTGGCGATGATCCTTCGAGTCGGCTACCTCAATCGTCTGCGTGACGATCCAACTGGCGAAGATCTGAAGCAGCGGCTCTATGATGAGATTGCGAGCGATGTGGCTGAGCGCATTGACGACGACTCCCAACTTTCTGATTCGTTGAGGGTGTCCGCATATGATTACGCTACCTCTGACCCGAAGTTTAAAGAGCTTCTCCTTGAGAGGATAGGGAGTCTGGATAGGCTCAAGATTTCGGATGAGTAGGCAGAGACAATCAAAGCCGAACAAGACGGTAGTGGGCAACCGGCTCCCCCCCCTGAGTCAGAATGATTAGCGTGATTTTAACCCTTAACCCACTGTCGGAGGTGCTCCCCCAGTAGCGGGCGGCAGACCTCGGCGTTCGGTGAAGATATGAAAACGGCATCTATCATCTCTTGGTTTGCGGTGCTCCTTTCAACCATCGCCCTCGCGTGGAGTCTGAGTAGACCATCGCCGCTGACCGAAGCAGACATTGAGAAGCGCGTCGATATTGCACTCATCGAGCACGAGAAGGGATTTGTCGCAAAACTGCGCCCTGATTTTCAAAGCATGTTTTCCGACATGACGGACGATCCTGAATCACAAGAATGGACTCCCCAAACACTTGAAGAGCTTGTGGCGCCCCTGGTGAAGATCACTTCCCAGATCGTCGAAGAATGAATAAAGTCTGGTTACACACGCCCAGGCGAGGAGAGAAAGGGGGATGCGTCTTACGCAGGTGCAACGGCCCCTCCCTTACCACCCATGGTGGGCGCGCGGAATTTGAATACACTTGTAATACCTTGGGGAAGTTAGGCGTAATACATGCCGCTACTTATACTTCAATAACGTGTTACAAACCAAGTTTAGCATTCAGATCGTCGCCTTTTTTCTAACGAGCGGAATTTCCGCCGCGATATCTGAGGTTGACTTCTTTGAGTCCAAGATTCGCCCAGTGTTGGTCGCAAACTGCTATGAGTGCCACTCCGTTCAAGCGGCCAACCTCGGTAAGCAAAAAGGGGGGCTTCTTCTAGACACCAAGGACGGAATCCGAACCGGCGGCGACACCGGACCGGCGATCGTCCCGGGTCATGTTTCCGAGAGCCTCTTGCTGAAAGCGTTGCGCCAAGAGGATTTAGAAATGCCCCCCAAGGGCAAGCTTTCAGATGAGGTCATTGCAGACTTTTCCCGATGGATTGAAATGGGTGCGATTGACCCACGGGAGCCTTCTACGACATCTCTCAAGAGCACGACCATTGACTCATCGGATCACTGGGCATTTAAGGCCCCGCAAAAGCCGAACCTGCCCACCGTGGTTGATTCAGGATGGGGGCAGTCCAAACTTGATCGCTTCATTTTACACCAGTTGGAGACACGTCAACTCAGCCCTGTTCCCTCTGCCTCACCAGAAGTATTGGTTCGGCGGATTTACTTCAATTTACTTGGGCTCCCTCCGACTCCCCGGCAGGTTGGCGAGTTCCTTAAGTCCTCGGCAGAGGATCATGCTTCCGCGATTGCAAAGCTCGTTGATTCACTTTTGGACTCTCCCCATTATGGCGAACGTTGGGGGCGACACTGGCTCGATGTTGCCCGGTATGCCGAGGATCAGGCTCATACTTTTGGAGTGAAGAAACGGGCAAATGCCCATCAGTATCGTGATTGGGTGATTCGAATGTTCAACGAAGACCTCCCATTCGACGAATTCATCAAACTCCAATTGGCGGGCGACCTGATGGAGGGGCAGGAGGAAGATCGTTTCCGACAATTTTCCGGACTCGGATTCCTGGGGCTTGGAGCGCAGTACTACAAAAATTCGGACAAAGCCCAAGCCGAAGCGGACGAACTTGACGACACAATCGATACCTTGACCCGGGGATTCATGGGGTTGACCGTGTCATGTGCGAGATGCCACGATCATAAATTTGATCCCATACCGACCCAAGACTACTATGCCTTGGCTGGAATCTTCAGTGGGCGGCGATACACGGAAATCCCTTTGGCCCCTGAGAACACGGTCAAAGCCTACAATAGCGAGCAACAAATTATCAAAGAGCTGGAATCAAAACATAACAGCTCTCTGAAAGTGATGGGGAAAGAACTTGGCAGAAAAAATCTAAATCAAGTCAGTCGATACCTTCAGGAAGGCTGGCGGATGACCGTTTTAAGGTCCCAGGGTATTCAAATCTCGAACGAAGAATTAGCCAAGAAAGTGGGACTCCATCCCCACTACGCCCGACGTTTCCGGGGTCTCCTTGAGAAGAGTCGTCAGAGTGATCTTCTGAAGCGATTGCCCGAACTCGAGGGGTGGCATCAAGTCGAGGTGAACTTTCAGGAGAAACTGACTCTTGAAACCCTCAAGGTGCCCGAGGAAATCGTCGCTTTGGCCGATCATCTGCAACTCCTGGTGGATCGCGCGGAAAAAGCATTTTCTCAAATTGAAATCGAGCAGGCAGATCAGTTGGCCAAAGCCCGCAATACGGAAGACCGACTCAATAAAGTCATGGGTAAGATGGAGAAGGACCAGCAGCGCCTTCTCAAAAATATCTGGTTTGATGGGCATGCTCCGTTCTTTGCTTCCGAGAACGATGTTCACACAAAATTCCTAAATCGGGAACAGAAGGAGGAGGTCGACGTAAAGAAAGCCGAATTTGAGGAGCTTCGCAAAAACGCCAAGCCAAAGTATCCGATGGCACATGCCATTCAAGGAGGAGGGAAAGCGATGCAAGTGTACATTCGTGGCAATCCAGCGAACAAAGGAGAATGGGTCGCTCGAGGGATCCCCCAGCTTCTGGATGATCAACCGAGGCCCTCCGATCCAGAGGTCGCCAAAAAGCATTCATACTCCCGTCTCGACCTGGCTCAGGCCATTGCTTCTCCCCGGAATCCTTTGACAGCCCGAGTCATTGTCAATCGGATCTGGCAGTGGCACTTCGGGAGGGGACTGGTTGCGTCTTCAAGTAACTTTGGACTTCTGGGCGATCGGCCGACCCATCCTAAGTTGCTCGATTGGCTGACCGTCAATTTCATGGAAAATGGATGGTCTATCAAGTGGTTGCATCGTGAGATTTTAAACTCGGCAACTTATCAACTTTCAAGCGAGCAACATGCCAAGAATGAAGAACTGGATGCGGCTAATCTCTTCCGTTGGCAATTCAATCGCCGCCGCCTTGAAGTCGAAGCATGGCGGGATGCCTTACTCGCGATCTCCGGGAAACTTGATCCTGCGATGGGTGGCCCCACCTTCGATCTCAAGACAAACAACACCCGCCGTACGGTCTACGCCAGTATTAGCCGTCATCAACTTAATGGGATGTTAAGGATCTTTGATTTCCCTGATGCCAATGTCTCCGCTGCATCCCGCACGGCAACGACAGTTCCCCAACAACAACTCTTCGTTCTCAATAGTGACTTCATCATCGAACAGGCCAAAGCCTTTGCAAAGCGAGTCACCCGGGAACACGACAATTTATCTGGGCAAGTGAATTTTGCTTATCGTCTCGCCTTCGGACGTCCCCCTTCTGAAGGTGAACTGAAATTAGCGGAAGCCTACCTGGGCAAAGAGAAAGAAAAGGACGACAAACTCTCCCGCTGGGAACAGTATTGTCAGGCACTCCTTGCGAGTAATGAACTGATGTATCTTGATTAAGACCGGCCCGGACATGCAACACAGAGCTTTCAATCAACCAACCATGACCCGCAGAGACATGCTGAGACGCACCGGTGGGGGATTCGCGTCGCTCGGGCTTGCGGGAGTCCTTGCTGATCAGGGCTTATTGGCATCGGAAAGTCCCTTGGTCCCCAAGCCGCCACATTTCCAACCCAAGGCGAAGCGTATCATTCACCTCTTCATGAATGGCGGTCCCTCCCAGGTGGATACTTTCGATCCCAAACCTGCGCTGGAAAAGTACCATGGCCAACGGCCTCCGGGAGCCGAGCGTAAAACCGAGAGACGAACCGGTGGGCTTTTCAAATCGCCCTTCGAGTTCAAGCGTTCGGGACAATCCGGGATTCCGGTCAGCGAGATTTTCCCAGAAGTCGCCAAGTGCATCGACGATATCTGTGTCATTCGTTCCATGCACACCGATGTGCCGAATCATGAGCCTTCGCTCCTCATGATGAACTCCGGAATCACCCAACCGATCCGCCCCAGTATGGGGTCGTGGCTCTGCTACGGCCTAGGCGTCGAAAATCAGAATCTGCCGGGGTTCGTTGTTCTTTGTCCGGGAAAACCCGTTGTGGGTCCACAACTTTGGAGTAGCGGATTTCTTCCTGGGATTTATCAGGGCTGTCACATTGGCAAACTCGACCCCAAAAAAATCGTCGATCACATTAAAAACAAGCATCTCACTCCACAAACTCAGCGCCAGCAGCTGGACTTGATCAACCGGCTCAATGATCTTCATTCGGGTCAACGGTTCGGAGACGATCAACTCGAATCCCGTATCCAGTCTCTTGAAGTCGCCTTCAGGATGCAGACCGAAGCCCCGGAAGCCTTCGATATCACCCAGGAAACCGAGGCAACCCGAAAACTCTATGGAGAGGGGCAGTTTGCCGATTCCTGCCTTGCGGCTCGCCGTCTCGTGGAACGCGGGGTTCGCATGGTGCAGGTTTATTACGGCAGCGGTCAACCTTGGGATGACCATGGCAATATCGAAAATGGCCACCGCGACAAGGGTCAGAAAAGTGACCAAGCGATCGCAGGCCTCCTTCGTGATCTGAAATCACGCGGGCTCCTCGATGACACCCTGGTCCTTTGGGGCGGCGAATTCGGCCGAACCCCGGTTTCCGAAGGTGGAAATGGACGGGATCACAATCACCACGGATTTTCGGTCTGGCTTGCCGGAGGGGGAATCAAAGGCGGTATGACCTACGGTTCAACCGACGAATTTGGTTTCGCGGCGGTCGAAAACAAAGTTCACGTCCACGATCTCCACGCCACCATCCTTCATCTCATGGGGCTTGATCACGAAAACCTGACCTATCGATACTCAGGCCGGGATTTCCGTCTCACCGATGTCCACGGGCATGTCGTTCATGATATCCTGGCATGATTCCCGTTTTAACAAACCGAGCTTGCTGACTCGGGAAATTCTCGACAAACAAAAATCACTTCGGCAGCCCGCGGGTTTAAGCAGCGTTTTTCTTACGGCGACGAATTCAGCCGGGCCACGTAGATCCGGTGTATCGCCTGTTCTGATTGCTCATGGGGTGCCATCGGATGCGCCTCAAAATTAAAGCCGGCTTTCTTCAGCGCCATTTCGAGTTTTGGCGACGGTATCGCCATCCAGTAGGCCAGACAGCCGCCCGGATTCAGCGATTCCCGCAGGAGTGCCAGAAAACTTGGCGTGTAGAGCTTTCCATTGTCCACGGTGATCAGCGCGTCGGGCGTGTCGTCGATATCGATCAGGATCGCATCGTAGTGGTCACCTTCTCCGAGGCAGTCGAAGAGATCGGCCAGAATCACGTTTGTTCTCGGGTCTTCGAGCAAGGGGCCATTGTGCTCAACCAGGTAGGTGCGGTTCCATTCGATGACCCGATTCATCAATTCCGCAACATCGACGGTGGCCGGCGAGCCCACCAACTCCAGAACCCGCTTGAGGGTGAATCCCATGCCCAACCCGCCAATAAGCACCCGCGGGTGCTCTGGCCGGGTCGTCGCCCCTTCCAACAGATCGACACAGCCCAAATCCGCAAGCATCTGTTCGGACCATGTCAGGTTCGTGCTCATCAACACCAACCCGTTGTATTCTAGGATAAAATCCCCGTCCTGCTTGTACAGGGCGAGCAGGTTTCCATCGGGGAGACTGGTTTTGTCCAGTTCGATATAGGGCTTCACGGCTCAAAGTATTGTCAAATCCGCCTCCTCGACAAGGGCATTGACCTTCCTCTCCGACCCCGGACCAAACGTGGCACTGCCTGGGAATTTTCTTTTGGCGAGAGCCCCTGAAGCAGCCAATGAGAAGGGAGAAATGGTGGGCTGCGGGCTTTGCCTGTCGGCCAGGCGATGTCGGTTAGGTCCATTGCCACGCCCCCAAATCCGCTCCAAGTTCAACGACATCACGACGCCTAAATCCCTGGAAAATCAATGGATAGAAGGAGGGAGGGGATGGTAAATGCCTTGCTTGTTGAATCTTTTAGTAGCGGCTCAACCTAGCGCGATCAAGGGAGAGGAGGCGTTCGCGGTAGCTGCGGTTCATGAGGGCACGGCGGCGTTTTGCGGGAAGGCTTCCCTTCACCGACCGGATCCTGTTTCCCCACTGGCGGGGACGCGTCAGTGCACGGCGTGGCAAGCTCATGTTGACGATGCCAATGTGATGCGGTATCCGGCTCCCCAGTCTATGGCGGCAGTTTTTCGATCTCTTTAGTCGATGATATTCTATATCGAACGCTTTTCCTCCCCAGACGTAGAACTTCGGCAATTTATTCTCCCCGAGGGCAGATTCTTACGAGAATGGAGGTGGACTCATGCTGTAATCTGCTAACCTCCCGCCTCCCGATCCAACGAATCCCCATACTCGATTCATGATACTCTGCTCCCGCCACGCACTTCTCGCGCTCACTCTTCTTTGCGCCGTTCGCACCACTGCTTTCGCAGATCTCTATATCACCGAATTCCTCGCCAAGAA
The DNA here is from genome assembly GCA_026421245.1 of Akkermansiaceae bacterium. GTDB lineage: Bacteria > Verrucomicrobiota > Verrucomicrobiia > Verrucomicrobiales > Akkermansiaceae > SW10. Next base: position 16,562 of record JAPKDJ010000056.1, read on the forward strand.
TGCTTCCGTGATCACGGACGAGGACGGCGATTATTCTGATTACATCGAGCTGTTCAACTCAGGTCCCTCGGCCGTCGATCTCGATGGCTACTATCTGACCGACGATTCCGGGGCCCTCACCAAGTTTCGTCTGCCGGCGGTGACACTGGATGCCGATGACTTTCTCTTGGTGTTTGCGTCTGGCAAGAACCGCGCCGTTCCTGGATCGGAGCTGCACAGCAATTTCTCTCTCGCCAGTGCCGATGATTACCTTGCTCTTGTGGAGCCTGATGGAGCGACGGTGGTTCAGGATTTCGGCCCGGGCTTACCGGAGCAGTTCGAAAACACTCCCTACGGCCTGATGCAGACCGGAGACACCACGAACTCGGTGTTTCTGAATACGGGCGCCGCCTGTACCTGGTTGGTGCCGACTTCCGATATCGGAGCGTCCTGGAGGAACCAGGGATTTGACGATTCATCATGGGATGATGCCACCACAGGAATCGGTTACGAAAATGGAAGCGGTTACCAGGCGCTCTTCGGCGTCAACGGCGATGTGGGGAACGAGATGTCGGGGATCACCTCCACGGTCTATATTCGAATTCCCTTCCAGGTGCCCGATCCCGCATCCGTCTCCGAGCTGACCCTGAAGATGAAGTACGACGACGGCTTCATCGCCTATCTTAACGGAGTTCGTGTCGGGGACGGAAACGGACCCGCCTCGCCCACCTGGCAATCGACGGCGACTTCAGACAATCCGGACGGCAACGCGACTTCATTCGAGGACGTCGACATCACTGCTTTCGCCAATCTGCTCCAAGATGGTACCAACATGCTCGCCATTCACGGTCTCAACGGGGACAACGAAAGCTCCGATGTGCTTCAACTTCCGGAGATTCACGCGGTGCGGTTGACCAATCCGTCGATTGGCGGACCAGGCTATCTCGCGACACCGTCGCCGGGATTTTCCAATGGCGACACCTTTGGAGGTTTTGTCAGCGATACCAATTTTTCCGTGAACCGAGGCTTCTTCAAAGCTGCCTTTGATGTGGAGATTTCGACGATCACACCGGGAGCTTCGATCCGTTACACTCTCGATGGATCCGAGCCCAGTGAGGTCACTGGCACACGCTACTCCGGTCCCATCACCATTTCGCGAACCTCTCCGCTGCGGGCCATTGCTTACATGACCGGCGCTATCTCGTCCAACGTCGACACTCAGACTTACATCTTTGTTGATGATGTGGTGCGGCAGGACGCCAACTACTCAATCGATGTTGCCGGGCTCCCTTCGAGCTGGGATGGGCAGAGGCCTGACTACGGCATGGATTCCGATGTGGTGAACAACGGCGCCCACAGCCAGACCATTCGTAACGATCTCAAGACCGTGCCCACACTCTCCATCGCGATGGAAGCGGACGACATGTTCGGGGGCAGCGGCATATACTCTAATCCCGGAAACAGCGGATCCTCCTGGGAGCGGCCGACTTCACTGGAGCTAATCGATCCAGCCAATCCTGACGGGATCAACGATTTCCAGGTCAACTGTGGGATCCGCATTCAGGGCGGGGCGTTTCGCAGCTTTGGACTCACCTTGAAAAAGTCGTTTCGGGTGCTCTTCAAGGGAGACTACGGACCTACGAAGCTCCGCTATGAGATGTTCGGCCCCGATGCCGTAGATTCCTTCGATACCCTGACCTTCCGGATGGAGTCGAACGACGGCTACCAGTGGGGAAACCGCACCAACGTCCAGTATGCTCGCGACGAGTTCGGCCGTCGCAGCCAGCTGGCCATGGGTTGGCCCTCCGGACACGGTCGCTACCTTCACATTTATATCAATGGTGTCTACTGGGGACTCTACAATGTGATTGAGCGCCCTGATGCTTCGTTTGGAGCGGCTTACTTCGGCGCAGACAAGGACAATTGGGACGGTATCAACTCCGGTAGCGCCATCAACGAAGGGTCCACAGCTCCCTGGAACACGATGATTGGACTGGTGGATGACATCACAAGCGCGGGAAACGAAACCGCCCGCACAGCAGCATTCATGCGGGCACAGGGCAAGAATCCCGATGGCTCTAATGACACGAACCAAGAAGACTATATCGACGTCGATAACTTCATCGATTACCTCCTCGTCAACTGGTACATGGGCAACAGTGATTGGCCCTTCAAGAACTACTACTGCGGACGCGAGCGAGGGCCGGGCAGCGAGGGATTCAAGTTTTTCATGTGGGATGCAGAATGGGCGCTCTTCCTCAACTCCAACAGTGACAGAACTGGTGACTTCCGCGGGGTAGCGGCTCCGCAGGAACACTTGCGGAACAGCCTTGAGTATCGTGTTCGTTTTGGTGACCGCACTCACCGGGCCCTCTTCAACAATGGGGCCATGACAAATCAGGTATGTGTCGATCGCTGGAACGAACTCACAGCCGATCACACCAGCATTCTCGTGCCTGAACTCGCACGCTGGGGAGACCAGCATGGCACCCTGAGGACCATCCAGAACTGGACCAACGAGTCGAACAACATCAAGAACAATTGGTTGGCCACTCGCGAGTCGGCTTTCCTGAATCATCTAAAAAACGCCAATCTCTATCCCGATGTCGACGCTCCGATCTTCAGCCGGCATGGCGGATCAGTCTCTCAGAACACTCCGGTAACCATGTCGACCGATGCCAGTTCGATTTACTTCACCGCCGATGGGACGGATCCGAGACTCAGCGGTGGAGGGATTAATCCCGCCGCCCAGGTGGCTGCGTTTGGTGGGGGCGATCCCACCGACATGACTTTCATGGACAGCGGATACAGTTGGAAGTATCTCGATGACGGGAGCAACCAGGGAACTGCCTGGAGAGCTTCGGAATTTGACGACAACAGCTGGGCTGTGGGGCCGTCGGAGCTCGGCTACGGCGAGGCCGGAATCGCCACCGAATTGAGCTTTGGAGGGAACGGCGCGAACAAGCAAGCCACCACCTATTTTCGAACTACGGTGGATATTCCAAGTCCCGGAACCTACGATCATATTCTGATTCGCCTGCGTTATGATGACGGGGCCTCCGTTTACGTGAACGGCGCAGAGATCGTTCGCACGACCAACTTGGCCGCCAATGCCGCGTTCGATGCCTATGCCAGCAGCAACGTTTCTGATGAGGGCAACTTCAAGGAATTCGAGATTTCCACCGGAGATTTTTTGTCCGGCGTGAATACGATTGCCGTCGAGGTCCATCAGGGGGGTGGCGGCAGCTCAGACATGCGGATGGACATGATTCTCCGCGGCGTGGTTTCTGTGGGCGGAGGTGCCAATGTTTCCGATCCTATATTCTTCAGTGGGCTAACACTTCTCAAAGCGCGTTCCTACAACAGTGGATCGGGAGAGTGGAGCGCTCTGAACGAAGCATGGTTCACCATCGACACCGAGCCGGCCGACAGCTCGAACCTGGTAGTTTCCGAGTTTCACTATCATCCCGCCGATCCCGTTACCCCGGCCGAGTTGACCATCTCCGGGGACCGGGATGACTACGAGTTTGTCGAGATGATGAACATCGGGACCGGGACGCTCGATCTGTCCGGAGTGCATTTTCGCGATGGTATTACTTTTGAGTTTCCACAGTTCACCATGCTCGGGGTCGGTGAGCGTCTGCTAGTGGTGCGGAACCAGGCAGCCTTTGAAGCGCGTTATGGAACGGGCCAGCCGGTGGCTGGTGTTTACGGTGGCCGTCTGAGCAACGATGGCGAGCAGGTCATCATCACGAGTACGGAGACGGGCGAAATCCGAAGCTTCGTCTACAACGATCAATTGCCCTGGCCCGTTGCAGCCGATGGCCTGGGATCGAGCCTCGTTCTTGTTGACCCGCTATCGAATCCGGATCACGCCGATGCTGCCAACTGGCAAGCCAGTCTACAGTTTGGAGGGAGCCCGGGCAGTGAAGAGTCGGGACAGACCTACGCGCAATGGGCCGTCGATAGCGGAGTCGGCGCTCCCGGCGAGAATCCTGACGGTGACAGCCTGGACAACTTCAGTGAGTTCGGATTTGGGGGGCTTCCGCTCGACGCGACGAGTTCTCCACTTCCTACGGTCGATATCCAGATGATTGGCGAGCAGGAATACGGCACCATTACTTTTCGCCAGAATCTCTCAGCCACGGGAGTGACTTTCACCGCGGAGATGTCCGGAGACCTCGCAACATGGACTACGCTGAGCAGTGCCGAGCTGGTAGAAATTGCGGACAATGGCGATGGGACTGCCGATGTGACCTACCGGACGCCCTTGCCCGTGACGAGCCCGGGCATGATCAGCTCCTACCTTCGCGTGCGCCTGATGGCGCCGTGAGCGGCAGACGCCCACTCGTTGTGATCGGTGAATCCTTGGCTGGGTATGCAAGGCATACAAAAATGAATCCGATGTGGTTAACCGGTTCACTGTAGAGCTTTCCGGGATTTCCGTCTCACTGATGTCTACGGGCATGTCGCCCGGAATTTCTAGCATCATTCCTGTTTCGACAAACCAAGTGTGCTGATCCTGGGAATTCTTGAAAATGTGCCTCCGTTGGGTGCTTTGTTGTGCACCGCCCTTCCGCATTGAACAACGCCGAGGGATCAGAGGCGTTTTGGACGTAGGCGAAGCCAGAGCCCGAAGGTGAGACCGCCGGGCGAGGCGGGCGAATCACGCCATGGAACCCATCAAGCCACCCTGACAGGCCATCAAGGAATGGATTCCGGATGACGACCCGGGCCTGAACTGGTTCTCGAAGACTCCACTCGATGAGATCCCGTGTTGCTGCCAAGGATTAGTTTGGCCGCGATTGTAATTGGTCCTCTTCGGGCGGGTCAGAAATTTGCGAGAAGGTTGCCATCGCCGAGCGGGACCTCTGTGAATCCGCCGAGCAGTATCAGGCCCTTAAATTCTCCCAACAGACCACGCTTGACGTGTTCGTATAAAGCGCCCTAGCTACAAAATCACGACCGTCGGCGTGATCACTCCAAAAACTTATGAATCGATCCAGCTCCCTCTTGGCCCTCTCCATGGCAGCTTCTCTGTCTCTCTCAGCCGCCCCGCCCAACGTCATCATCATCATGGCGGACGACCAAGGCTATCAAGATCTCGGCTGTTTCGGGTCCCCGAAAATCAAAACGCCCCACATCGACCAGATGGCGAAGGAGGGGATGCGCTTCACGGACTTCTACTCCGGCGCCTCGGTCTGCACCCCGTCGCGTGCTGCCCTCCTGACCGGTTGCTACGCGAGCCGGGTGGGGAATCTCGGCGTGCTTTTCCCACGGGATGCACGCGGACTCAACCCGACCGAGATCACCATCGCCGAGCTCCTCAAGACGAAAGGCTACACGACCGCCTGCATCGGCAAGTGGCACCTCGGTCACCACAAACAATTCCTCCCGACCAGCCAGGGCTTCGACACCTACTACGGCGTCCCCTACAGCAACGACATGACCCTCGACCCGACCCAACCGCTGGCCCATGACATTGTCCTGCGCGAAGGGGTCACCGCTGAGAGCGTCAAAACACACCAGAAGAAAAATCTCGTCCCGCTCATGCGCGACACCGAAATCATCGAATATCCAGTCGATCAAAACACCCTCACGAAACGCTACACGGAAGAAGCGATCAAGTTCATTACGACCAACAAGGAGAAGCCCTTCTTCATCTACCTCCCCCACAGCATGCCGCACATCCCGGTCTACGCCTCGCCGGAGTTCGAAGGCAAGAGCGAGATCGGTCTCTATGGCGACAGCATCGAGGAACTCGATTGGTCCACCGGACAAATTCTCGAAACCCTCCGCAAGCTGAAACTCGATCAGAACACACTCGTCATCTACACCTCCGACAACGGTCCATGGAAGCTCGCCCAGAATTCCTGGGAGAAAGGTAACACCAACCGTAGGGTCGGTGGCTTTGCGCATCCTCTCCGTGGCTACAAGTTCAGCCGACTCGAAGGCGGCATGCGCGTCCCCACGGTCATGTGGTGGCCGGGCCGGATCCCTGCTGACAAAACCTGCGGGGAAGTGGTGGCCAGCATGGACTTCTTTGCAACCTGCGCGGAAATCTCCGGTGCAGAACTCCCCACCGACCGCATCATCGATGGCAAAAGCCTCATCCCCCTTCTCGAAGCGAAAGAAGGAGTCAAGAGCCCCCACGATGCCTTCTTTTACCGCACCGAAGCGGTCCGCAGAGGCAAATGGAAGCTCATCAAAGGCCAACTCTACAACCTCGAAGCCGACATCGGCGAAGCGACCAATGTCGCCGGGAAACACCCCGACGTCGTGACCCGCCTCAGCGCCCTCCTCGCAGCCCACAAAAAGGACCTCTCTGAAAACGCCCGCCCCCCAGGCGGAGGGCCGAAGAAGCCCCGGAAACCGAAGAGCAAGAAGTAGGTCCCTCCCTTCTCCATCGACCTCCATGGAATGACCGGCCGCATCCTGAAGAATTCTCACGAATACAGTCGCTGGAATCCGAATCGTGTTATTTAAGAGTCGTTAGAATACCATGGATATCAATGCACCCTGTATCTCATCAACCGTAGATGAGCACGGCCCAATTCATGTTTACCAAACAAGAACCGGCCTGATTCTCAGCTTTGATGGGAAGATCTATCAGAGCTACATGAAGCTCAAAAATGTGAATGGATTAGCGCTCGACTACACTCAGGCCATGATGACGGGGTTGCTATTTATCCCCGTCGCGAAAACCGCCACGATCATGGGGCTGGGCGCAGGCTCAATGGTGAAGAACCTGCTCAGTAGCTTCTCCGACTTGAAGGTGCACGCGGTTGAATACCGTGAAGAAGTGGTGAAGGTCGCGAAAAAATATTTTCACGTGCCCGATACAGATCGCCTTGTCATTCATATCGACGAGGCTGCGAACTATCTCAAAAACACCGACGTAAAAAGCGACATCATCTTTTCAGATCTCTACAGCTCGGAAGGGATGGATCCGCACCAAGTGCACTCATCATACTTACGCGATTGTAAAGATGCCCTCAATCAACACGGTGTCCTCGTGCTCAATATCTGCCATACGGCATTGAAATCAGAGAAGGAGTTGGATGGATTACTCGCACTCGAATTTGAGAACCGGCTCCTCAGTTTCGAAGTCGAAGGAGGCAACACGGTCGTGCTCGCCTTCAAAAACGAGATCCCCTCGATCACAAGAGAGGAACTTCTTGCGAAAGCGCAATGCTTGCAGGTGAAGATGAACATTGAGCTGGAGCCTTATGCTCAACGATTCTGCGATGCACAGGATTTATGAGGGCAGTCCTTTTTACGATTAGGTAGATGACGCCGCTTGTTTTTCAATCAGTCGGAGCCAAGGTCTTGCTCCTTTGAGTCTGTCGGGTTATCCAGCGGGTCTTATCGACCTCATTCCCATGCTCTTGAGTCAAGCCTCGTTCAGGTGTGTGAAGTGAAATCGAAAGCTGAAAAGGCACTTTGCGAACCGTCATGAAACGGGTGAGTTCCATAATATAACAGAGAAAATGGGTCATCGAAAATGAGTGAAAAATTGGAATTATTAGCGCCCGGTGGTGATGTTGAAGCCATCAAAGCTGCCATTGTCGCTGGAGCCAACGCGGTCTACTGTGGGCTGGATGCCTTCAATGCGAGAAACCGGGCCTCGAACCTCTCCATGGATGAACTCTATGGCGTCATCAGGCTTGCTCATAAATACAACTGTGAAGTCTTCCTAACTCTCAATGTGGTGATTCTAGAGCACGAAGTTCCAGTTCTCGTGAAGTTGTTAAACCAGGTTGTGAATAGTGGGGTTGATGGGCTGATCGTTCAGGATATGGGGGTCTTTAATATTGTGAAGAAGTATTTCCCGACTCTTCACATCCACGCCTCGACTCAGATGACGACTCACAATGAAGGGCAAATCTTATTTCTAGGGAAACTTGGGGCAAATCGGGTCAATCTTTCTCGGGAATTGAACCTTCCGGAAATCACGAAATTGACGGCCCTGGCCCATGAAAATAATATTCTGACCGAGGTCTTTGTTCATGGGGCTCTTTGTATCGCATTTTCTGGGCAATGCTATTCGAGTTCAGTGAGCGTGGGGAACTCTGGGAACCGTGGTCGTTGTAGCCAGGCTTGCCGCGATAAGTATGAACCCACTGCGGCCGGAAATGAGTATCCCCTCAATTTAAAAGATAATTCAGCAATTTTTGAGCTGCCGCAGTTGATTGAGGCCAAAGTCGATTCTCTCAAGATTGAAGGGCGCATCAAAGGGGCTCACTACGTTTATACCGTCACTGATACTTGGCGAAAGAAGATCAATCGCTTTGTTGAATCGGGAGAGATTGTTGCTGATGATTCAAACCTTCATAAAGTATTCAATCGGAGTTTTACCAGTTCATTCCTAACGGGAAAGCTTTCCAAGGACATGTTCATCGATAGCCCGAAAGACTACAGTGCGAAGCATGCCCTTGAGAAAAGCGGGGCGATTACTGAGCAAGAGCGTCAAGGTGTTCAACAAAATCTTTATGATGATAAACAGGCTCTCGGCGCCACTCTTGCTGATAAAGTAAAAGGCCTGAATATCGACAAGGTCAACTTGGTAATCTCAATCAAAGCCGAGCTCGGTGAGAAGCTGATTTTCGCGGCC
>JAPKDJ010000123.1 GCA_026421245.1 Akkermansiaceae bacterium
GGTAGAGCGCCGGCCGCTTGCGCAGCGAGTTGAGCTTTTCGATGTCGTAGCTCGCAGCGTCCGGGTGGCGCTTGTCGAACATCAGCCCGTCCGGGTGGCCGAGGAAGGCACCGGGTTCGGCATGGTTGAGGACTCCGCTAGGGACGTAGCTCCCTTGGTTGTCGGTAACGAAGACGTCTCCGTCGGGGCTGATGCCGACGCTGTTCGGCTCGCGGCAACCGGGGTTGAGCGGCACGTATTTGCCATCGGCGGTGATCTTGAACAGCCAGCCGCGCCAGGGGACGTTGCCGTGGCTGCACCACGTCGGCTTGAAGGGTTCACCGCCTGGAAAGAAACCCAGTCCCAAGGCGCCATAGAAGCTGCCCTCCTTGTCGCGCACTAGGCCGAAGGCGTACTCGTGGTAGTTGCCGGTGTAACCCCAGCCCTTCCCAAAACTTTCGAAGCGCTCCGCGACTCCGTCTTTGTCGGTATCGGTGATCCGGGTCAGCTCGGCCCGCTGCAACACGTAGATCTCGTCGTTATCCTTGCCAGCCACCAGGCCGAGCGGTTCGTGCAAGCCGGAGGCGAACTGTTTCCACTCGGCCTTCTCGGGCTGGAACGACCAGATCTCGCCGCGGCGGGTGCACATCATCAGACGCCCGTCGGGCATCCAGTCCATGCCGCCAACTTCCAATACGACACCATCAGGCGCCGGGATGTTGGTGATCTTGTAGTCGGGGTCGGCGGCGCGCGCGGAGGTGACAGCCGCGGCGATGGCAAAGAGGCTAAGGAAATGGATTCGCATGGTTACTTGGTTTTGAAATGGACAGTGAAGTTGGCGCCGACTTTGACCGCGGTCCCCTGCTCTGCGGCCTCGCCGATGCTCTGGGTCTCGCCGAGGGTGTAGGTGGCATCGGCCGGGGCCGGTTTGAGAGTGAAGTTTGCGTCGAGGCCGTCGCCCGCAGGCACGACACGCACCCGCACTGTGATGTCGCCCAGCTTGTAGTGGAAACTCGGGTAACCGTCGTCGCCGATCTCGTAACCGCGGAAGTCGGGGACCACATCGCCGCTACCGACATCCAACGGCTTGGCGTCCTTGCCGGCCGAGAACCTCCCCTGCCCCATCATCTGCAAAAACGCACCACCACGCCCGTCCCACGCCGGCTTGGTGTTGACAAGTTCACCCCCCGGCGACATCCAGGTCTTGGCCACAATGCAGCGGGCGGGATCGAAGGCATACTGCGCACCGGAAAGGCTGCCGACACAGATGCTCGCCGGCCCCGAACCATGGAGGGGGCCGCGCACGATGATAGGCCGGTCGGTGACCGTGACACGGAAGGCGTCGCCCGGCATCGGCGGCTTCAGCACATCGACCTTCGGCTCCGGCAGCTTTGCGATGACATGCAGCACGCCGCGCATCAGCAGGTAGTGCCCCGGGAAGGTGCACACGTAGGGATACTCGCCCGGCGTATTTGGCACCGTGATGTAGATCGTGTCCGAGGTGCCTGGTGCGACCAGATCCGTGTGGGCGATCACCCGCGGGTCCGGCGGCACGTAGGCGGCCTTGATCATCTCGGCGAGGTTGCCCATCACATGCTCGCCCAATTCGTTGGCCACCTTGTCACCCGGCTGGCACAGGATGAAGTTGTGCGCCATCTCGTCTGAATTGAAGAGTGTCAGAGAAACCTTGCTGCCCGGGGTCGCCCACAGCTCCTTCTTGTCGAACTCCAATTTGCCGTGCTTGGAGCCGAGGAACAGATGGCGCGCCGGGGCGCCGAATCCCGCAGGCGGCTTCGGCAACGGGTCGACCGGCGTAGCGGAGACCGAAGCCCTGACCAGCGGTAGGTGTCCCCAGCCACCGTGCAAGCCATCGACCAGGTCGAGCGTGTAGACCTCGTCGTGCGAGCGCTCGATCAGCTTGTCGAGTTGCTCCTTGGCGACCGTGATGGTCTGCTCGTGGGTTTTCGATTTCTCGAAAAACAGCACATAGGCATCGTCGGTAACGCGGCGCAACGCCACCCCCATCGGCCCACCATTACTGGTACGCGGCTTGGCCAAGACCTGCCGTGCGGTGGCCGGCAAGCGCTTCCCCATCCCGCCTTTCAAAGTGATCTTTAGTCCCCCACCGCCGTTGAGCCGGAACATCGGCGAGCGGGCCAGAAAGGTCGCTTGCTCCGCATCGCGGGTCTCGTACGTCGCGCTCGCCATGCCCCCGTCGTAGAACCCAACCTCGCCAGAGACAATCTGCCAGCCATGCGCCTGGCCGTCGCCGAACTCCCAGCTGAGGGTCTTGTTGTCCGCCGCGAAACTCGTCGCGGCGGTGAGTGCAAAGATCGCCGTCGCGATGGCGGCGATCGGCAAGGTCTTGGAAGTGATTGATTTAGTCATGATGAAATTCGTTCCCAAGCGGGAATGTCTATAAGGTTTTAATAACCTAGCTTGAATCAGTGAATCGTTATAATCGCGCGCCGATAGCTGACAAGGCTGGGTGTGCCATTATCTTCAACAATAAGAATCACGTGAATGGTTGACTTTCCGGGTGGACGGGTTCCTGTCTTTGGGATGGTCAGTTTCGTTTCGATTCCCCGGGTCTGGTCCAGTGTCACAGTCCCCTTCCAGGTGCCCGCTTCAGGATAAACCATCCAGGTGCAGGTCAGCGTGTTGCCGTCCGGATCTTTACTGCCATTTGCAGAGAGAGAAATTGTCTGTCCGGGTTTGGCGGTCAGTTGGACGATTCGTCCAGACCTGTCACCATTCAACACAGCCCCGGGATTATGGTTGGCCTTGCTGTAGGCATCGGCAACACACCAGTCCATGCGTGCGGCAAAGTCATGTTGATAATGTTTGCGCCAGCGCCAGATGGTGGCCTGGTTTGACGTGTGTTTGCTACCCTTGACCTTCAGGGTGTCACGGCTGGATAAGTGGTCTGTCCAGATCGGGCGTGTCTCGGAATCGGGCCGGGACAGTATATAGCGACCAGCCCATCCGCCATAGGCAGGAGTGACCGACCATCCCAGACCATTTTCAACCAAGCCCAGGAAGGATGGCGTGTCGCCTTCCATGATATAGGCGACTTTGGGATACAAGGCACCGAGCGGGCCGTGGTTTTTGATGATGTTCTTTATCAGCCAGGGATTGTCCACGAGCTCGAAGTGAACCCGGGGGCCGTTTTTATAGTGACGATCACCGGAAATACCGGTCCATGTCGCTCGATAGTACTGTTTCCAGCTGGGGTCGCTGGGAGAGACGATATAATACAGTTTTGGGAATTCACGGCGTAACCAGGGTCCGGCATCATCCTGGTCGGAAATGGTGTAGACACGCAATCTGGCCACAAGTTTCGCAAAATCCTGAGGCGACCGGTTCTTACGTGCTTCCAAGAGTGCCTGGGCCAGGGTGTTGGCGCCGCCCCAGACACTGATCCATAAGGGGCGCTCATCTTTTTTGTCGAGTGCCGTCAGCAGGAGCTTGGATCCTGCTGAGGTCTTGCCGTCACCGACCGCTGCCATCCCGTAAGCCGCTTGCCCGGTGGCCGTCACGGCTTGTAGTTTCGCCACAGCGGGATAGCCGTCTGCGTGTTTCGCGAGATTGCCCCGTACCTGACCATAGGCCTTAAGTTGACGACGGATCAGATCTTCCCGGGGACCCTTGCGAAGATAGGTCGAGGTGGTGGCAACCAGACCTTCAATATCATATTCATTGGCATAGACCAGAAACCTGACCAGGGATTCTTCATCGTCCGGCTCGTTCGAGATGTCGGTCAAAACAAAGACACGCTGTTTGGGAAGCTCCATCGCTTCAGTGTTTGTTCCGGCAAACGCGACGATGTGACTCAGCCACAATAAGGCGACTGTGACAAGGATGCTCTGTCTGTGGAGTTGACCCATAACTGTGTTATCTATTCTGACAGAAAATTCCTTTTACTTGTCCGCGCCCAGAGCTCGAACCGGGACTAGGTGCTTGTTTGCATGCAAGGTGCGAATGAGATAGCAGGAGAGAGCGTTCTTAAAGAAAGCAATTTTGCGGTAGGACTCTAGTTTTGTTGGTGTTGGCTTGCCGTTGAATGCGTCGATCATGACTTGCCCGTGCAATTTTGCCCAATGTGTGGCCTTGGTTGAACACGTCGCATCGAAACCGTAGGTGGCGGCAAGGACATCCTGCGAGAACCATTTGTAGTAACGGCCAGCGCGTTGTTTTTCTTTCTTGGTTGGCCAGTAGATCCCACCATCGTCTTTGTAAATACTGCCGCCCGGTTTTATGTAGGGTGGGGCCGTCCACTGATGATCGACGAACATGCGATAGATCGGCGTAGCGTTATAGAGGATCGCTTCTGGCGGCTGCACACCGGCTAGGGCAGAGAAGAAAAGCATGCGAGTATCAAGATAGCTCGAAGCGGTGTAGCCAGGATGCGGGTAGGCACCATGGTTGCCGACAGCATAGTCAGCGGTGATGCAGTAACCGACGAGTCTCTCGGACAAGGGCTTGCCGTCGACGACCCGCTTGCTGTTCACATCTTGAGGTGTGGCAACGGCGTTGAGATAGTAAACGATAGCGCGTTCACGCCAGGCCTTCTCGTGGGGGTGGTTGATCAGCATGATGGATGCCGTCATAATGCAGCTGGCATTCCAGGCATTTTCCTCGCCCTTGGTATCGTTGACACTCGCGGCATTCGAGGTGGGGGGTGCTTTTTTAAGAAACCGGTCCGCCTCATGGGCAAGCATAGCCACGACGAGCTTGTGGTCGTCGGTCGTAAGTCGGTCCCAGATGATCCAGGCGAGTTGTGCCGTTTGCGCTGCCCACATTGCCGACTGCCATTGGTCGCCCCAAGCCCTGTCTCCAAGTCCGCCGTTGGCTTTGTGATCTTTGGCCAGGGAGCGGACGACCAGGGGGAGAAGCATTTCGATTTCAGAAGCGTTGGCACCGGCCTTGTCGGCCCGGTAATGGCCGAGGCGTAAGGCCAGAGCCAGGGTGCGAGACGAATGGGCCGCGGGCCGGATGTGTTTCTCGATATGACCAAAATCCAACAGTCCATCCACCCGCTTTGTCTTGGCGATTCGCTCAAGCCATGCTTTGCCCATTCCGTTTTGTGAATGTGCCATAACAGACGTACAGACAGCAGCCAATTCGTCGTTACCGGGTCCGTCCCCGAGCATGCTCCAGTCTAAAGGTCGGATTTTCTGGGCAGCAGCGAGTAGCTCCGAGACGGTAACTAATTTCAATCCCTTCGCCTGAAGCGCCTTGATGATCCTCGGCATGGCTTCGATCGTCTTGTTCGGCCAGCTATGCATGAGGACGATGTCGCCGGCCTTTGTCTCCTTGGTCGCTTCGTCGAAGATCGACTGAGCGGTGCTGTCCCCACTCCAGTCAGTCGTGAGGCGACTGGCGTTGATGGAGGGCATGCCCTTTAGGACGGTCCACACATTTTCGTCATGACTGAGGAATGGTGCGCGGAAGAGGACCGCAGGCTTACCGATCGTCTCCTTCAGAATCCTCTGAGTCTCCTCGATCTCCTTTCTGACCTTTTCCAGATCGCCGAGCTTGGCCAGATCGGCATGGGTCAAGGTGTGGTTCCCAAGCTCATGTCCTTCTGCCAGCATTCTCTTGGCAAGTTCAGGGTCCCTTTTAACACTCCTCCCAATCACAAAGAAGGTGGCCTTGACATCATTCTTCTTGAACAACTCAAGCAGCTTGGGAGTGTTCACGGGGTGCGGTCCATCGTCGATAGTGATCGCCACAAGCTGCTGTTCTGTTTCGACGCGCTCGACGGGCGTTTGAGCCCATGATGTCGTGCATCTAATGGCCATGACCATGGCCACTAGAGTTGCGGTTCGTGTTGTCATCATACTGTGGCTCACTTTATCTGTTGTCTTGAGCACATAGAATGGTGCCAAAGGCCAAGCTCAGGCTGACGGCGATGGTTTTTACGTGTTGTCGAATGAACATGTTCTGGTGTCCTTGTTTGAGTTTGATGTGTATCCCCTGTCGCGTGAGATCAGTGCTTATTGTCAGGTTCAATCACGCAATTCCCCGCAGCTCGACAATGCGAGTAGCGCCATATTGCTCGCCGCTTGCGTGATGTAATGCCTGCCGTTGACACGGGTCGAGTGGGTAAACCAGCGACCACTTTCAC
>JAPKDJ010000124.1 GCA_026421245.1 Akkermansiaceae bacterium
GGCTGTCCACGACTGAACTTGTGAAGCAGGACGATCGGTAAATCAGAAGAAAAATTCGCCTGGCTGGGATCGAGTTTCATGTATCCCTCCGTGCTCCCGGGTCCTTCGATGGCGCCTGGAAGGAAGGCCTTCGCCCGCACCATTGTGGAGCCGCTGATCGAGATAGGCGAGTCGTAGACCGGTGACGGCGAAGCCGGGGCGTCCGACGGGATGCTGCCGTCTGTGGTGTAGTGGATCACTGCGCCCGGATTAGGCACGCTGAGTTCCAGCGAGAAGTTTTGGGTGAAGGCGCGGCCAGTCATCGAGAACTGCACCAGATTCGGCGGGGCAATTCTGAGAACGCCGTTCGGTGCCCCTGGTGTCGGTTCCTCGAAGTAGCCCAGCTGCGGGCCTGCGGAAATGTCTTGGATTTCGCTGACCAGTTCGGGGATGACGAGGAAGTCTGAACTCCTAACCGAATCATTGAGACCGTGGATCGCGAGGATGTTCTCACCGGCGACTAGTGCGCCCGCGAAGCTGAGGGAGAAGAACTCGAAGGGATCGCCGACCCTGATTTCGGAGCTCGCCGACGATTTGGAGTTGAAGAGAAGCGGGGCTGGGGCCTTGCTGCTGGCGACGAGCAAGCCATTCAGGTAGGCGGCGAAGCCGTCGTCCATTTTCATTTTGAGCGTGAGGGTCACCACCTCGGCAGGTTCTGTGATTTCGAAGGGGATGCGGATGTAAATCGAGGAATTACGGCCCCTCATGTCGGTGTTCAGATCTCCATCGGCTGCAATGTCATCTCCCACGGCGCTGCTGTATCCCCATCCGAGTCCGGTGTGCGCAGCGGTCCAGCTGCTATCGTCGAAACCGGGCGATTGCCAGGCGGAGCCAATGTCCTCGGTTGGCACGTGATAGGTGACCGGTGCCCCAGTCGCGATCAAGGTCGCGCCAGACAAGGCCCCCCCACTGCCGAGGCCGTAAGAGATGTCGCGATACTGAACGGGAAACTCAGGACTAAAGGAGGAAACGACGGTTTCGCCATCGGGTGCGACCAGCGCCAGATATTCTCCCCCGGTATTCAAGCCGAAGTTGGTGTGCAGTTCGGAGCCGGCGATGGCGCGGTTTTTGCCACTGGCGAACACCAAGAGGTAAGCGCCCGGGGCGATGGACTGGTCGGGGAAGGCCCACTTACCCAGGTCGGTGGGGTCGTCGCTCAGATGGTAGCCGGCGATCGACGCTGCGGCGTTGCCGACGTTTTGGATTTCGATCCAATCGGAGGGCTGGGCGTCTTCATCAGCTAGTAGCGCGCTCGAATTAGAGGCTAAAAATTCGCTGATCTCGAATTGGGCGTGCGAGTTGCAAACAAAAAGCCATAAGGCGAGGGATGCCGCGTAGATGGATCTCGCGGACGTCTGGATGGGGTTTGGAATGTGCATTGGTCAGGGGATGATATCGATCGAGAAGCTGATTTTAGCTCCCGCATGTCGTCCAGCAGGCTGAGAGAGTAATAGTAATGAGGGAGCTGGGGAATACATGGCGGCGGCGGAGAAAGACAGCAGCAGTCACGGACCCAGTTAAGGTAGCCACGAAAATTTCTGAAGGAACAAAAAAATGAGGCCACGGATCTTCGTGGCAGGCCACGATCTCGCATGGGGTTCTTTCAAGTTGCTTCACAAAAACATAAAAATAAGCCACGAAAACTAAAATAGGTCACCAAAGTCGCTTTCCCGGTGGGCCGGACCTTGAGCACATTCTTCGAGCGCCTTTCCTTTGCTCGAGGCTACGGCAGTATGGTGTCAGTTCCACGACTTCCCTTCACTGCCGCCACCAGTTCGACAATAACTTCGGATCTCAAGGGCGTAGATTCGTTCAACAACTGGTGTCTTCCTTCGCGGAACATCCGGACCGTCGCGTCGGGGAACTTGCGGCGGAGATAAGCAAGATTGTATTTCCAGTCGACTGTATCGTCTCGCGCACCCTGTAGGATGGTGAGTGGCCTCCCTGCCGAGGGTGCGAAATCCTCCGCCCTTTGGTTCCAATCCAAGAGGGCAGAAGTCCACGCCAAGGGAATCCTCCGATGGTGCAAGGGGTCGGCTTTGACAAAATTTAGGTAGTCGGAATTCGAAGAGTTTTTGGTCAATATGCGGGGCACCGACGAAACGGCCCAGGTCAGAAGTTTCTCAGCAACTCTCACGCTTTGCCACTTTGACGGTTGGACTAACGGAGCCAAGAATACCGTCCTCGGCGTCTTGAAACCAGGATTACGAAGAAGAAGATAGTCGGTGATCACCGCGCATCCCATGCTATGACCTGCGAGAACAATGGGAAGTTCACTTCGGCTCTGGCAATCGGCCAAGACTTGAGCCAGAACATCGACATAATCACCGAAGTCCTGAATCGAGGCCCTCTCTCCGTGGGACAATCCATGTCCGGGATGGTCATAAATTATGACCGTATTTCCCGCCTCTAGCAACGCGGGGATGGCATGTTTCCAGGTTCCGGAATGATCGAAGTAGCCGTGGCACACCACAACGGCCCGTTTCGGATTGAGCGGCTCATACCAATGTAGGGCAATTTTACAATTAGAGTAGTTGCGAAAGCCAAACCTGTGCTGGACCAGCCCGAACTGTCGGAGCCCGTAGTGCGAGCAATAGGCCACTTCCGCAATTGTGAATTTCCGCTGGGTGTGGAGAGGGCGTGACGACGAGCTGATCTCTTCCAGTTGAATTTGAAGGTTAGATGGAGGATTAGACGGCATGCACGCGAGGAGGCGGCCCGCCATAAAGACGAGTGATAGCAGGGGAAGAAATTACGGCATCAATGCTAGAAATCGCCTCTTTTGTAGAGCCTTGTTGAGAGGAAAGATCTCTCAAGAATACAAAGAATATTTGAGGGTTCAAGTTGGGAAAGTGAGCGTTTAATGGAACAGGAAAATAAAATAGAAACCTTCACGCCAACCATGGCTTTCGTTCAGGGGGTCTTGCTCCTTGACGCATCAAGAGTGGTGCTCCAAGAAGGGCTACGTCTCATCAAACAGAACCAGCCTTCATTCAGAATGATTGATCTCCTCAAAAACCGAGCGTTTCGCCCTTTCCTTTTCGGGGCTTGTGCCGGCAGCCTCTTTTTCAGTTCTTGTTCGAGCACTCCCGGATCAGGCTCGACGAGCTCCGGTTTGCGTGCCTACGAAGCCTATGACCTGCCCGCCACTCTTCCGAGCAATCCCACCAAGGTTCACGTGAAAGTTTCGCTCAAGAACCGCATGGCCTATGTGATGGAGGGCAGTAAGCCGCTCCTTGTCATGCCGGTGACAGTCGGGAAAAGCTCGACCCCAACTCCCGCCGGAAACTTCCGGATCCAGTCCAAGAATCACTACTACCGGGCCAACACCCATGGTTACGCGTTGAAAGGCAACACGGTGCGATCATGCTACCTGCGGAACAAGCCACTGGGCTGGGGCTTTAAGGGGACCCCCATGCCATACTGGTGCGAATTTAAGTCCGCTTATGGATTTCATACCGGTTGGATGACGCGGTTGCCTTCCTCGGGTGGCTGCCTGCGCATGCACAAGAATATTGCGCCCAAGTTCTATCAGCTCGTGAGTTCAGGGACTCCGGTGTCCATATCGTCGACTCAACCTGAGGATACCACTATCGGGAGCAACGTCCCCCGTCCTCCCGATTCCACACCCTTCCCCGGCAACCCGGACGGCATGATGGCTCTCACTGACAAGTTCTTCACGATGCACAAACAGCCGAGCTATTCGCTCCAGTAGCGGAGAAGCGACACATCAGGATGCCATTCTTCCCCGGCACCCTAAACCGTTCCTGGTTCCGGTGCGTCGATGAGAGATTGAATTGGTTCGCGACTTCCTAAGAGGCGGTGGACGTGGAACGAACGCTTCCTTTGATGCGCTTGAAGCTGACGAGTTCTCGTTCTTTCTCATCCCACAGACGGAAGCCCAGGGACTTGAAACCACTCAAAAAAGTCAAGGGCTCGATGCTTTGAAAAATTTTGTGGGAATTGTGGCAGGCCTCGAGATTGTAGTTAGGGATTCGCGAGCTGAGATGGTGGATGTGGTGGTAGCCGATGTTTCCGGAGAACCACTGGAGGACTTTGGGAAGTTTATAAAAGGAGCTTCCCGCGAGCGCGGCGCTCGTGAAATCCCAGTCGTCTTCCCGCTCCCAATAGACGCCTTCGAACTGGTGTTGGACGTAGAAGAGCCAGACCCCCGAAATTGCAGCGACACAAATCGTAGTGAGTTGAATGAGAAGGTAGGGGAGCCATCCGTAGATCAATATCAGAGCGAGAGCGAGCAGGCCGATGGCGAGGTTCATTTTCCAGACCGACTTCCGGCAGTGTGGGCTTGCGCCGGGGGTGGAGAAGCGTTCCCGAATGAGGAAAAGGTAAAGGGGGGCGATCATGAAGAGGATAAACGGATTTCTCATCGCGCGGTAGATGAAGCGTATCCGGCGGGAAGAACCGAGGTATTCGTCGACCGTCATGGTCCAGACATCGCCGGTACCGCGGCGATCGAGATCACCCGAAGCACTGTGGTGAACGGAGTGTTCCCATTTCCAATGACTGAAGGGTGTGAAGGTGAAGACACCGGAAATGAAACCGATGATGTTGCCGGCACGCCGGGATTTGTAAAATGAGCCGTGGCCGCAGTCATGAAAGATGATAAAAACTCGGACCAAAATGGCGCCGGCGAACAGAGCGATGGCAAAGGTCAGCCAGTAAGAGATGGAGAGGGTAAAATACATGGCAATCCAAAGTGCGATGTAGGAGCCAAGTGAGTTGATGACCTGCCAGGTTGCTTTCACCGCGGAGGGTTTGGTATGCGGGGAGACAATTTTTTTCCACTCTTGAACAGATGGGAGGAGTTGGTCGAGTTTGTTTTGCGTGGAGGCTTTGGACATGTGTGAAGCGCGCGGCGCGCGGGCAAGATGTGACTTAAATCCTCTGGGTCAAGGCAGGTTATCCATAAATGTGCGATTTTCGGAAAGATTAAAGACATTCTCAGGTGTTCAAAAGAACAAACAACTAAAATAGGGCGGTGGGGAAGTGTGGAATCCAGAAATGGAGGCTTTAATTTGGGGCGTTGCATCCCGCTGGATTGGTGACATAGAGAAAAATGCCTATTCGGCCCTGGTATTGGCCGAAGCAGGGACAGCCAGAACGAATGGAACCCTTCACGTGGATTGTGGAGGGGGTGATTGCCGCGTCTTGGTGGCCCGATCCTGAGGTCTTCGAACTCTTATGAGAGCGAGTGATCTAACAGAAGGTCTCCTTGTAAAGCAGCTCGACCTTGTTGCGGGCCCAAGGTGTTTTGCGGAGGAATTTGAGGCAGGATTTAAGAGAAGGATTATTGGCGAAGCACCGGATACGAATTCGATCGGCGAGTTCGTCCCATCCATACTTTTCCTCCAGTTGAATCAGCATCTGTTCTAGTTTGATTCCATGAAGTGGATCGTTCGATGGCGTGGGCACGCGGTTACTTTGCTCCGGATATGGCTATATTGCGATTCAAGACGAAGAAAACTGGATGTCAGGGTCTCATAGTCACCGATCCGATTCTATCGGAGCACGCTCTTGAGTGATGAAGGTATTTTGCTAACCTCCACTTGATGACATTAGAGCTTTTCGCAAGTCAGATCAGCGAGGCAGCCTCCTCGACGAAACTCCAATCACTGACGATTGTTGGCGGGCCGAGGGAGCTGCGTCTGCTGGCAAACTTTTTAGCGCAGTCCGCCGACGAAATCGATGCTCATGGCCCTCATGTCAGACATCGGGAGTTTTGCAACGAACCCGGAGTTAAGGAATACGAGGGGTCTCTCCCCGACGTTTCTGTAAGTCAGTGTGTCTAAGCTGAAAATCTCCCTGTGATCCAAAGTGTCGTCCGGGAGCGATTGGGTCGAACAGAAGGGCGCATGAGCGGGTTTGGCAACGATAGACTCCTCTCGCTGAATTCGGAGATCTACAACCGAGGTCCCATGCATTCATCTTTAAGTTCATCGATTCTCGTCACTTTTTTCTTTTCGATGGCCGGGGTGGCTGCGGGGTGTGGTCAAATCTTGCCCGATTCTCGCATCCAGCCTTTCCTTG
>JAPKDJ010000057.1 GCA_026421245.1 Akkermansiaceae bacterium
TGCCATCCCAGGTGTCAATGATGGCGAGCAGAAAGCGGAGGCTAATGGTGTTGTGTGAAGGGAGATTCGTTAGGGTCAGGGTTGTCGGAGTGGCAGGATTTCCAGTCGAGGAATTGCGGAGGAATTGCCCATCAAAGTTGTTTCCCGAGGGACCGCGTCCGTCGTATCCCTGAACGGAGGCGAATGTGCCGGCCCCGGAGATTTCCGACGGGAGACTTGGGTCGTTGAAGTCGGAGGAAAAGACGACCTGTTGGACTCCGTTTGTCGCGGTGATGTTGATCGGATTGTTTTCGACCACTGTATACTCGTCGTTGACCGCGATTGGAGGGTCATTGATCGGAGCTACTTCGAGCGTGACCAGAACGGGCGGCGAACTGAGGTCTCCGTCATCGGCCCGGTAGGTGAAAGTATCTGTGCCAAAGAAGCCAGCATTGGGAGTGTATGCAAATGAACCGTCCGGATTCAGTTGAAGGGTTCCGTTGGAAACGTCGTTGACGAGAATCGCGGCAAGGGAATCGTCTTCGATGTCGTTATCGTTGGCGAGAACTCCGGGAGAGGGCTGGGTAGTGGGCTGGTTCTCTCCTCCTGCATAGGTGTCTGGGAGCGAGGTCGGGGCATCATTGACGGGAGTGATGGTGAGATTCACAGTGGCAGTGCCGGAATCGCCACTGGGGTCGCGGGCAAGGTAGCTGAATGAATCTGGACCGTGATAGTTGAGGGCAGGTTGATAGGTGAAGGAACCATCCTCATTGAGATTGAGAGTGCCATGAATAGGTCCGTTTTGGAGGATGGCAGTTGGGGAGTCGCCGGTGTCATTGAGGAGGGTTCCTCCACCGGTCGCGGGAATACCGATTTCGACATCGTCAAACCAAGTTCTGGTGTCTTCTTCATTTGCGGTGGATTTGCTGGAAAAGGCTCCGAGCACCATGGTGTGTTCCCCGGCGGCGAGTGGGATATCGAATGAGGCGAGTTGCCAGCCTGAGTCGTCTTCTCCGCCTCCACCATTGCCGTCGCCCCGAAAGCGCGTCAGCGAGTTTTCGATATCATTTCCATAACGGACACCATCCACCTCAAAGAGAGCTTCGCCATATTCGTCATCCTCATAACCATCGGAAAAGGTGAGTCGATAACGGAAGCTGATGGTCGCGGTTGAAAGGGTATCCAGACTGAACTGGCGAAACCAGCCACCCGAGGTGGACTGGTTGTTATCGGTAAGGCGGCCTCCGACCTGAACGAAAAGTCCTCCTCCGGCAAAACCACGGGTTGGCTCAATATTTCCATTGGCGTTGTTTGGCCTGGAAGTTCCAAAGGTATCGTCTGCATAAATAAAGCCACCCGAGGCCGAGGAAGAAACCGGGACCAGATCCAACTGGAACCCTGCATCGCTGCTTGTGAGTGTTGTTTGGTGAATTTCCACTGCGATGGTGTTGGCTCCCGCAACGAGAATTCCGGAGAGATTGACTTGGGCGGAGGCGAAGGTCGTTTCATCTCCGGGCTCACACAAGGTGGTCGTGGTGACGGCACCAGCCGGCATATTTGCAGTGCGGTAAACCTCGGTGCCGTTGATGTAGACGATTGCGCCATCATCGACGATGTAGTTGAATTCCCAGTTGGTTTCGCCTGCTTGAGCGCCGGTCAGGTTGAATTCCTGGCGGAAGAGGTAAGTGGTGATGATGTTCTCGCCATTGCCTGCCACAGCCAGTCCAAAGAGAACGTCAGGAGTTCCTGGTGGGAACCCATTAATGGTGCCTCCCTGAAGAGGAGCCGTGCCTGAGGTCCATGGACCGATCGTTGAAGTGGTGGTCTCAAACTGTGGGGAGTTCCAGGCCTTTGACGTGCCATCGAGCGGGTAGTCGTGGTTCGCACCATTTTCGTTCTCAAGACGATCGAGATATGCCCAGGTGCTGGCTAAGACTGAAGGAGAAGATTCAAAGTGGGCTTCCACTAGGGTCCCGCCACTTGAGATGGTCAGGGGGGCGTCTTCATTCCCTGAAAAATTGTCGTCGTTGGCTACGGGCAAAGCCAAGAGCAATGAGGGAAGAGAAAAAAAGGAGGCGAGAAAGAAAGATTTTTTCAAGTTTGGAGAGTGTCTTGACGGTGAGGCAAACATGAAAAAAGAGGTGGAGGGGAGGTGCGAAAGAAAGACTAACTACGGAAGCCTATCAGGGCCTTTGGTAAACCCGGAGACATTTCCGGCGAGGAAAAGAGCGGTTAGGATGGAATTTCGAATTTTCATGGTATTTAGACAAAGGAAACGGGGGGGGGTATTTCAAAAAGTCCCTGGAAAAGTTTGACATGACTCTGATTGTGAAGAGTCAAGATTAAGTGATTCCCTTCGTATTGTAGAGCCTTTTTGAGATCCATAGTGCGAGAATGAGAGGGACCCAGTCGGTTGTGATCCAGGCCGTGGTAATATTTGGTCCATCCGGAACCTTAGGTGAGTCTTCCGCTTCGCCGGCTTCCCTTATCATACGGGTTCCTTCGCCGCATCTCACTTTTTGATAGAGTAGAAGGCCAACGATCCATGCCAGGACGGCTCTAATCACGATCATCAATCTGAAGTTTCGAAACACCCCAAGAATACTAAAAATGAGAGCGAAGGTGATCAGATGGCAAGCGTCGGCGAGGAAGGCATCCATGGTGGAGAAAGTAAAAGCCGCTCAACTTTCGGTGAGCGGCTTTATGGAGTAGGAAAATCAGGAGCTTACTTCTTCGCCTCGGCGTGCAGAGCAGCGCGGGATTTCTCGAGAAGCTTTTTGGTGGCTTTGATGCCGTCATCTTCGGAAAGTTTACCGCCTTCGTATTCAACGCCGACGTAGCCGTGGTATTTGTGTTCCAGGACGATGCCGAGGGCCTTTTTGAAGTCGGTCTTGGTTTCTTCGCCTTTGTCATCGAAGTCATGTGATTTGGCGGAAACTCCTTTCGCGAATGGCATGAGCTCCTCAAGTCCCTTGTAGCGATCGTATCCGTGGAAGTTCCCGAAATCGGGAAGGGAGCCGCAGTTGTCGAGGCCGACCTCTTTGAGGACTTTGGCCATCCAGGCGCCGTTGGACGAAAGGCCGCCGTGGTTCTCGACGATGACGTTGATCTGGTGATCTTCGGCGAAGGTCGAGAGACCGGTGAGGCCCTTGACGCAGTTGGCTGCCTTTTCGGCATCATCCTTGCCTTCGCCGTGTGAGTTGACACGGATGGAGTGGCAGCCGAGGAATTTGGCGGCTTCAACCCACTTTTTGTGATTGTCGACGGTTTTCTGGCGCTTCTGATCGGAACCGGCGCCGATGTGCCCCTCGCCATCGATCATAATAAGGACGTTGGTCATGCCGAGGTCTGAAACGCGTTTTTTAAGCTCGCCGAGATACTTCATGTCCTTGGCCTTGTCTTTGAAGAATTGGTTAACATATTCAAGGGCGAGAATGTCGTAGGTTTTCTTGGTGTATTCCGGCCAATCCATGTTGGTCATTTGACCGCCTTTGAGCGCACGGTGATTGGACCACTGGGCAAGGGAGATATTAAAGAGATCCTTTGCTTTGGTGGCATGCTTTCCGTGGTGATCGGCGAGAGCAGTTCCGGTGAGGGTGGCGATTGATGAGTAGATGAAATGACGACGTTGCATTGATTTGAGTTTCGTTGTGGACGAGGGGCTTGGAAAGAGGAAAGTTTGCCCAGTATGAGTATTACGACGAAACGGGGAGACAAAGGATTCACCGATCTTTTGTTTGGAGGAAAGGTTTCCAAGGGCGATCCTCAGATTGAAGCACTGGGAGCGATTGATGAATTGAATGCCGCGTTGGGTCTGGCCAGAGTGGTCATGGTCGGAGAAGCCGCGGAAGTCTTGGATCGGATTCAAAAGTTGTTAGTGACTTTGATGGGGGAGTTGGCAATGCCGGGAGGGAAGAACGAGGAGTATGACACGGCAGGCTTTGGAAGGATCGGACAGAAGGAGATTTCCTGGATGGAGGATTGGAGCCGGGATGTTGAGAAAGAACAGAAGTTCAAGGGGTGGTTGCGTCCTGGAGCCAACGGGGGGGAACTTGCGGCGCGGATACATCTCGCCCGAACGGTGGCGCGGAGGGCGGAGCGGAGGACGTGGATGGTTGACGATGAAATCGCATCGTCGGAGCTGAGAGTTTTTTTGAACCGCCTTTCAGACGGTCTGTGGTTGGTGGCGAGCAAACTTGAATCAGAAGAATCTTAAGGCTATGTCTGTACTTGTTGTTGGATCGCTTTGTTTGGATCATACTTTGTTTGTTTCCTCCCTTCCGGGCAGAGGGGAGACTGCGATTGCCAAAACTTCGCTGGTCTCATTTGGAGGAAAAGGAGCCAATCAGGCGTTTGCGGCAAAACGTGCGGGCGGGGAGGTTGGCTTTGTCGCGATGGTCGGAGATGATGAGGCAGGAGAAGCTTATCGCGAGCATTTTATGGAGCACGGGATTTCAACTGAGGGAATAATTTCGGGCTCGGATCATCCGACCGGGTCGGCATTTCTTGGAGTGGAGGATTCGGGAGAGAATCTCATTATCATCAATCCCGGAGCGAATCACACCTTGCGACCTTCGGATCTGGACCGACGTTGTGACCTTTTCGCAGAGGCAGAAATTCTTCTTCTTCAACTTGAGATTCCTCTGGAGACCATTGCTCATGCTTGCCAGCTCGCCAAAGACCATAAGTTGACAACCATCATTAATCCATCTCCCTGGGACGATTCTTTTAATACGGCGGATTTTCCCTGCGATATCCTCATTTTGAATGAGCACGAAATGGCAACCCTGGTGAACGACCAACGGTGGAAACTTGATTCGTCTCTTCTGGATCGACTTGGCATTCAAACTCTCATCGTGACCCGGGGATCGAAAGCTACCTTGGCGGTTGATGGGGCAGGGAAGGTGTTGGAATGCAAGCCGCCGATGGTCACGCCCGTTGATACGGTGGGAGCGGGTGATGCCTTCACTGGGGCATTTGCAGTTGCGCTTGCCGAGGGTAAGGCGCTTGAAGAAGCGATTCACTTTGCGAACCGGGCAGCGTCACTTTCGACATTGAAACCCGGAGCCCAGGGAGCTACTCCGACCCGCTCGGAAATTGATTCGGCTTAAAGGGACGGAGTCGTCCCGAAATTGCGGCATGAAAAAGCCGCCCACCATTTGGTGAGCGGCTTTGAAAAATTTCGAGTGCTTCAGAATCTACTGTTTCGCTCCGGTGGCAGGCAGGAAGCGGTAGTAGGACTCAAGCATCAGAGTCGCAAGACAGGTGCGGTAGTGAGTCGCGAAAGGGCTTCCTCCAGCAAAGCTCGCGGCGACGGCATTGATCTTTGCTCCACCGCCAATGGGCTTGTAGGAACCGTCTTTGTTTTGGTTGTCGAGAACCTGGTCGCGGAAGAGTTTGTTGTAGCGCTCCCACTCCGGGCCACCGTTATTGATCATGCACTGAACGGCATAGTAGTGGCCGTAGATGTCGGAATCAGCCGTATTCCAATCGAACTTCATCTCCTTGTCCATGAAACGAACCGCCTTACGGGCGACTTTCGTGGCAGAGGTTTTCCAGATTTGGAAGCAGAGGGCGCCAACAGCTGCGAGAGTGGTTCCATCTCCGTGCATGCTAGGGCCAGAGTATCCGATGGCGCCGCTGGCCATTTGACAGCTTTCGACATAGTCGAGACCTTTTTTGTAGCACTTGGTGATGTTCTTGAAGTCAAGTCCGGTGAACTTACATGCTTTGAGAGCCTGGAGGTGCCATCCGACAATTGAGATATCACCGCCGCGGGCGCTGTCTTCACTGTAGCCGTAGTCCCATCCGCCACCTGTGTGCTGGCTGTTGATCATGAATTGTCCGGAAGCCATGACGGCGTCTTCGAGCTGGTTGATGTTTTCTCCAAATGACTTCACGCAGAGGGTGTAACCCTCAGCAAGAGCATAAACGGCGATGGCGTGCTCGTAGCACCAGTGATTGTTTTTGAAGTCTGAACCGAGCTTGCCGTTGTTTTTCATGGCCTTGTCGATGAGGAAGGTCATGGCGGCGAGAACGGTCTCACCAAACTCTTCGGATTGGGCTGTTTCGCAGTGTCCAAGATAGGAAAGAAGCGCCAGGCCGGTCATGCCAATTGTATTATTGCTACACCAGGAACCGTCCTTGTTCTGGGTCTTTTTTAACCAGCGGAGGGATTCGACCACGGCGTCTTCACACTTTTCGATTCCTCCGTTTGAGGTGAGGCGTTGAAGGCGGTCGGCCTTGGAACAACGCTTTTTCATGGCAGTTGGAATATTTGCGAAACCACCACCGGCGCCAGCACCGTCACCGGAACCCCATCCGTCACCAAAGTCATTTCCGTCACCGAAGTCGGTACTGGGCTCGGGGACGTCGATTTCAGGAACCGGAATTGCGGTAGGAGAAGTGGTATTGGCTGCGATCACCTTGGACATCGAGGATGAAGGTGCGGCCGGTTTGCGCTCGATCTGGGTCTGCACCTTCTTCTGTTGAAGGTTGTCTTCAGATTCTGGAGTGCCGTTGTAGCTTACGATTTGCGGGATGGCCTTCACGTTGCTGGCCATCGCGATAATCATGAGGATGACACCAACGAGGACCATTAGAAGAAGAGCGATGATCAAGCTGGTGACGGTCGAGGTGCGTTTCTGGGCCGCTAGGCGGGCCTGTGCTTCCGGGGAGAGTTGGGCGTGTAAGCTCATGGTTTCTTTAAAGAAGGGGGGATATTTTGTGTTGAGGAGGAAATTACCGGTCAAAATACGATTTGGCCAGCGAAGAGATCCATTGTTTTTCAGTGGTGGAACGCTTGATCTCATGAGGAAATTAGAAGATTTTTTAGAAAGTAGGTATTTTTCAGTTTTTCGATTGTTTGGCGTGGACAAACTCACGCAGGAGCGCGGAGAAATTTTGAGGGCATGGGCTCTTTGATCGCCTGATGAAAGGTGCGGCGCTGGGCGTCAAGGCGGACGTTGGCTTCGGGAGCGAGTTGGGCACGGAAGCTCATAGGTATTGCGGTTTGTGTTCGAGTGTAAAACGAACGCAGTCTGTAGAAAACTGGGCAAAGATGAATCTGATTTTCGAGGTGGGTTTCGCGTTGCCATTAGCCGATTTGAAGAGGATGGTCTGGCGTGATTGAGAGCCTGCGTCTTGTGAATTTTCGATGCTTCGAGGAGGCATCGTTTTCGCTGGATCCCGCGGGGCGAATCTTTGTGGGTGAGAATGCGCAGGGGAAAACCTCGCTCCTGGAGGCGGCGTGTCTTTTGTTGCGATTGCAGTCGCCTAGAGCTCGTCAAACGAGGCAATTGATTCGGGAAGGGGCTGATAGTTTTGGAATTGCGGGGGAAGCATGGGGGCGAACCTTGCAGGTACGGGGAGACCGGAAAGGGTTGGCCTTGAAAGCTGATGGGGAAGGGATCTTAGCTCGCCGTGACTATCTCGCCGAGAGTGGTCTGGTGGTTTGGATGGGAAACGAAGACCTCGATTTGGTGCGTGGCGGAGGGGAGAGCCGGCGCCGATTTCTGGACTTCATCGCGACGCAGATTGATCCGGAATACCGGAATCACTGGGCGCGTTATCGCAAGGCTCTGAGTGCGAGGAATCGCTACTTAAAAAGCTACTCCGCGCGGGAAGGGGTGGTGACGGCCTACACGCAGATCTTGATCAAGCATGGCGGTGAAATGATCCGACTGCGGGAGGAGCTGTGTGAAAGGCTCGTGCCACGTGCTGCGAAAAATCAACAAGTGATTAGTGGCGAAACGGAAGAACTCTCGATGAGTTATGTCGATCGGTCGAAGGGAGATTTGGAGACGGCCTTTGCCAAGGTGGAAGAGTCGGAAACACGACGGGGGGTGACTTTGGCCGGGCCGCATCGTGATGATGTGAAGTTAATGGTTGCAGGCCGCTCGGCGAAGGATTTTGGGAGCGAAGGACAGCAGCGCACGGTGGCACTGGCCCTCAAGTTGGCGCAAGGTGAGATCCTCTGTGAGCTTGGGAATCGTCCTCCGGTTTACCTCATTGATGATGTCTTTGGAGAGCTTGATCCGAGACGAAGGAATGCCTTGATGACCCGCCTTCCGGAAGATGCGCAGAAGTTGATCACGACCACGAATCTTGATTGGTGGGATCAGGGTGAACTTGAACTTGGAGTGACCGAAGTGAAGGCGGGGGCGGCAGGGATCTGACGTTCGCCTTCAGCGAACCTGTGATGGGGCATAAAAAACCCACGCGTTACGTGGGGCTGGTTTAAGATTGGCGGTTGGCCGGAGTTGGAGTGTTCCGTTGCCACCAACGGTGGCAATGAGATTGATTATACTTTTTTGAGCTTTGTGATGCGGCCGGTTGAGACCCATTCGGCGACAAAGATATTACCGTCCTTATCGAAGCAGGCGTCGTGCGGGTGGACAAATTTCCCGTCGATCCATTTGTCGGGTTTGGAGCGGAGTTTGTTCCCGCCGGCGGTGACTTGCTTGCGCCATTCGTCATCATTGGCGAGGTGGATGACGTTGTCGTCCTTGTCGAGGAGGGTGAGTCGGGCCGAAAGGTCGGGGATGAGCATGAGATCCTTGTAGACGTCGACATTGGCTGGAAGAATGAAGGGCTCGGCAAGAGTTTTGAGGTGCTTTCCGTCGAGGTCGAACCATTGGAGCCGGCTGTTGGCGCGATCGGCAACGCAGAGGGTGGGTGATTTGGGATTACGGCTGTCGATCCAGAGTCCGTGGGGAAGATTGAATTCACCATCACCTTTTCCGGGTTTTCCGATGGTGGCGAGGTAGCGTCCGGCGGAGTCATAACGATGAATGCAATGGGCGCCATAGCCATCAGCGAGGTAGATGCTGCCGTCCGATGGATGGAAGGCAGTATTGGTGGGCATGAATTTATTGCGTCCCCAGTCGCGTTGGGTGGTGGTGTCCTCACCTTTGGCGTAACGGCCGGAAGCCATAGGTGCCCGCTGATACCAAACGATGTCTCCCTTGAGGGTGAGTTTGGCGAACGATTTCACGTTTTGATAGGCGGTGATGTAGAGGAACTGTTCCTTTCCTTCGGAGCGGACTTCGATGCCGTGACCGCCGCCCTGGAACTGACTCCCAAATGCCCGGATAAACTTACCGGTGGGATCGAAGACAAAGATGCTGGGGTGATCCTTGATATTTGGATTTCCTTCGTGCATCACGTAGAGATTTTGCTCGGCATCGACGGCAACATTGTGAGTGGTTTGCCAGGAGTATTTTGCGGGGAGCTTGGCGAAGGTGTGGTCTACTTCGTATTTGTGTTCGCCTTCGCCGATGATGACGGGTCCACCTGTTTTCTGAGCGGAGACGATGTTTGGAAAAGAGAGAGAGGCTCCGGCCAGGAGCGAGGATTTACCAAGGAATTCGCGTCGGGATGAACGGGTCATCTGAGGAAGATGCCTGATTTGAGTCAGTGATGTCGAGGCCTGATCCCTAGGTGCCGGACGAAATGATTTGAACAAACTTACGATTGCTCTGTCGTTTTTAATGAGGAGGCCGTCGGATTTTACCGGGTTTTGACGGGCACGCGGGCTAATCTCTGCTTAATTAATGTCATGCCTTGTCTGTTGCGTCTTCTTCTTGTGTCGCTCCTTTCTTGTGGAGTGGCTTTCGCGCAAGACACGGAGAAGGCGGAGAAATACCACCGGCTTCTTCTAAAAAAGCCCGAGAATCCCACTGTGTTTGATCGCTTTGTGGAGGCGTGGCGCGATGCCGGGAGCAAGGATGACTTACAGAAGTGGTTGGAGGTTAAGGCTAAAAGCGGAGATTCCGCGGATTGGCGGATTCTGGCATCTTTTCATGATTATCTTGGGGAGGGAGGGGAAGCGGTTGCTGCTCTCGATGAAGCGATTAAGAAGGAGGAAAAGAATCTCTCATTGAGGTTGGCGAGGGCTGAGATGATGGGGAAGACGCAAGATTTTGAGCCGGCCTTGGAGGATTTGAAATTGGTGGTGGACGATGAAAAGCTGGGAGAGCGGGCGATGAAACTTCAGGGGAGGTATCTTGCTCGGGTTGGTCTTTCCGAAGAAGCGGTCTCGGTTTGGACGAAGTTGATCGACCGTTTTCCAAATGATGAGGAATTGCGCGAGGACCTCATCGAGATTGAAGTGATCGAAGGGCTTTATGAGGAGGCGATTGCTGGATTGCTTGACCTGATCAAGCTGACGAAAGATCCCTATCAAAAGGCGCTGTATCGACTGCGACTTGCCGAGGTCCAGCTGATTGCGGATCAGATGGATGAGGGATTGAAAACCTATAAAGCCATTCTCGCTTCGACGGGGGAAGGGACATGGTTGGAGCGAGAGGTGCTGTCGCAGGTTGAGAGGGTTTTCACCTTGGAAGATAATGTGCAGGGGCTTCGTGCGTTTTATCAGGAGTTGCGTGAGACCTATCCGCAGCGTGTTTCAGTGCGGAAAGGACTGGTGAGACACATGGCCCGGTATGGTGAGCTGACTGAGGCCATCGAGCTCTTTCGAGAAATTTTAAAGAGCACCCCGGGCGACATCGGAAACCGGGAAGAGTTCATTTCGCTGTTGGAGGCTAACTTAAAGTGGCGTCAGGCGCGCGAGGAGCTCCGTGAGTTGATTCGGCTTCGAAAAGACGATTCCTTGCTTTGGGAGAGGCTGGTGAATCTGGAACACCAACTGAAAGACAACGAGGGGTTGAAGGCGGCATTAGCCAGATTGCAGGAGTTGAAAAGTGGAACCCAGGATGGCGTGATTGCGGTGGCGGAGACTTATGAACGGGTTGGATTTTCGGAGCACGCAGAGAAGATCCTAAGAGAGGGGCGAGAAGTCTTCCCACAATCCGCCGAGCTTGTTGAAGCGTTGGCCTCGTTGCTGGTAGCACAAAAGAAGATCGAGGAGGCAAAGGAACTTTGGTTGTCGATGTCCGGGAGTGGTAACCGTGACGACATCCTTCGAGTGACCCGATCCATGGCGAGCCATCAAATGCAAAGGGAGGCCTTTGACCTTCTTCTTCAATTTGCCGGGGACGCGGGTGATGATCCCCTGGTGCTGACTCAGTTGGGGAAGTTGGCGATGGATGAAGATCAAGCCATCAAGGCGATCCCTTTCATGAATGGGTTGGTTCTTCTGGCATCGTCGCCAACCGATTTGGAGAATGCCATCGTGCTTGCGTCGCAAGTGGTGGCCCGCTCGGGGAACCCCGCGAAAGTCATCACTAATCTGAGTGCGAAGCCAGGATTGTCAGTTGGTGAACGATGCTTTCTGGCAGAATTACAATTGAGAGATGGAGACCTCATTCAGGCGCGAAAGACCTTGGCCCGAGCGGGGGTAGGGATGTTGGCAAAGTTTTACCGGGTTCGTTTTGAGGAAAATCAGGGAGATCTTTTCGCTGCGATCGATCTGCTGAAGGTGATTGTGAAATCCCCCGAGGGGCGGAAGACGGTTCATTTAAGAAGGTTGGTGACTCTTTACCAACGAGCGGGCCGGATCAGGGACGCGCTGTCACAAGCCGAAGAGTGGAAGGAAATGGCGCCCGGAGATCAACAGGCATGGTTAACAAGGGCAAAGCTGTTGCAAGAAGCCGGATTACTGGACGAAGCGGTGGCTGAACATCGGAGGATCATCGGGAGATTCGGTCCGAATACGGAACGTCGTGCACGACTTGCAGAAGTTTTGCAAAAGAGTGGAGATCTCCAGAGTGCCGAGAAGATTTATCAAAAGCTCTATGAGGAGGCGGAAATACTTTCCGCCAAACTTAACTGGGTCGAGCCATGGACAAAACTCGCCCGAGATGCCGGGCGAGAGGGACAGCTCATTGAGCGGTTCTCAACTCTTCGTGACCGAAACCGACGGGAAGTGGGGCCGGTGCTTGCTCTGGCGGAAGTTTATCGGACTCTGGGACAGAGTGATGAACAGAGGGAAGCCTTGATGGAAGTTGCGCGGCGCCGACCGGAGGACAGTAGGGTTCTTGTTCGGATGGCCGAAGAGGCTGGCAGGGAAGGGAACTTCGAATTTGCGATTGCCACGCTGCGTGATGCGGTTGCCCTGGGTCAGGGAGAAGAGGCAAAACGTGCACTTGCGAAGTTTCTGATTCAGGATCACGAATTGGAGGAAGGGCTTGCTGTTTTGCAATCAATCCCAGGCGAAGGAGATGATCCAAGGAAGGTGGAAAAGGCGATCACAAGCCTTGCTCAAGTGAATGAGTGGGAAGCCGCGCAGACGTATCTTAAACGGGCTTTGAAGCAGCACCCTGGTGATTGGAGATTGGGCTACCTCTACGGAATTTTGTTGAAAAAAACGGGTGAGATCGAGGAAGCCCTTGCCGTGTTTCAATCACTAGATCGGAAGGTTGCTCCCTTGACAGGTCTTTTTTCCCAGACAGTGGCTCCGGAGAGTGATCCGGCATTCAGCTCTGCGACAGGTAAGAGCCCCGAAGTGGAGTGGATGGATGGTTTTGCTGCGCGGCTTTCTCTAGGTCAGGGGGACTTCATCGTCGCGCAGCAAAAGTATCGGAGCTCCAGAAGGACGAGCATCAATCAGTCGCGCAGTTTGCCAATTACCTTCAATCTCCCTGATTCTCCTGAAATGCAGCGCCTCATGTCCTTTGTGCAATTGGTAAATCTCATGTCAGCAGGGGAAGGTGAAGAAGAACGAGCTGCTTTTGATCATTTCATTGAAGAATCCAACAGTGACCGGAAGCTCTTTCTCCTTTCCCGCTTTCGTCCGGAAGATTACCGGGATTTCTTGTTGAAGAAGTTGCCCGAAAAGCCCGGCGATCTGCGGCTTTCGCTCTTATGGCTCAGCCGTAGTCCGAACAAAGTGGAGGCCCGGGAAGTCACCAGGCGGGCGATTGCTGTTCTTAGAAAATCAGCCCCTTTGGAGGCAATGCGGCATGTCTTACCAAGCATGGGAAGCGGGGTATTTGAGCCAGAAGAAGCCGAAACAATCTTCCGGGAAGTGTTTGAGAGCTTGCCAGCCGAGGATAAGGGAAAGGGGGTGGATATTGCCATCCCGGTGATCGTTTCCCATAAGCCCGGAACTCCGGGTGTTTTTCCCTCTAGTGATTTTGCAAAGTATTTCCATGCTAGGCTCCTGGAGTTGCCAGAGGCCCCGACAGATGCCGGCTCCCTCAACACCTTGTTTAAAAAGGCCCTGATTGAGGGACGAGGAGATGAAGCCATCACCCTGGTCAATCGATCCCTTGAGTGGTGGTTTGATACTCCCAATGTCACGAGACGAGTTTTCCCCCTCTATCGAAGAACGCAGAATACGTTCGGGCCTCCGGTTTATCCCCTTTGGAATGGTGAAGCCTGGCTCTTTATGAAATCGAACCTTCCTTCGCCCAGTCCGACCGTAATGGAGACGGATGCAACGCGCCAAAGGAGCCTTTCGCTCCTTGACCAGCTTCAAGAGATTGATGGCGAATCGAAACAAAAGGGGCGGGCGGAAGTGCTGAGACCACATGCTCATAAGATTAAACATCCGTTATACCGGGGAGTGATGTTCAAGTTGATCGGAGTGACAAAACCATTGAAGGAGCTTGTTGCCGGCCTGGTGGATTCCAACGATAAGAATGAACTAAGATTCGTCGCGGCTTATCACGCCAAGGAAAAGAATTATTTGGAGGCGTATCGCGCGCTGTTGAAAATGAGGCGTCTCGAGTTGGAACGTGGAGAGAGAGAATTACTGGACGGGAATCTAGCTTACATCGGGAACCTTCTTGGCCCGGATGACGTCAAGGCAGTGGATCTTGGCCCGGCGCGGGAAGCCATCCTGCGAGTGCAGCGGAGGACTTCCAAAGGATCGCTGGCGGGAGTGATGAGAAAATTGGGGCTTGATGAGGAAGCGGCTCGGATTGAGAAAATTGAGAAGAGTAAAAAAGGCAGAAAGAAGATCCTAAAACGAAAGATTACCCGTGCCCTGACTGGGGTGAATTTGATCAAGCATGAATTGACAGAAGGACGTCCGGAACGGGCGGTCGGCGAGATGAGGAGAATCTTGAAGCTAAACCGAGGTGATCCCGGTCAAAATCGGGAACTCCGAAAAATTATCCGTCAGTTCACTAAGTCCGAGCATATCGATCTACTTCTGAAGTCCCTGCAGCCTAGAGAAAATCGCAAGGATGATCGATGGTATGTTCACGCAATTGTGGCTCGGGAACTTGGACGTAAGGAGACGGCACTTGAGGGGTTTGAGATCTACTTGAAACTTAAGCCCGAGCACAGGGCCGCGATGGTGGGACGACATATTTGTCAGGATCCCAAGGATCGGGATTGGAGTATTTTTTCGCCGGAGAAAAATCCCGGGTTCGCACATACCTTGGTCCCTCTGCTGATCAGTTACTATCAAACGACCGAACCCAGATCGTTCCCTCTCATGTTGGAGATTGCCGAGATGTCGCGGAATTTTTTGCAAGAGAGCGGAAGTGATGAGGAATCGCTTTTTGCACTCCAGAGAATCGGGAATTTTGTCACGACTACGGTGCGGGAGTTTCTTTTTGAGGACTACAGGATCCAGCCGTTGACCGGAGTCGCGCTAAAGAATGGAGATGATTTGGATGTGGAAAAGAGCAAGAAGCGGATCGCGATCTATGGGGGGCTTTTTGAGGAAATGTTGGTGCACCAAAGTCTGGCGGAGCAATCCTTCAAAATTCTTAAGAGTAACTCGAAGCTTCTTGAACTGACTGAGGACGATCTCTTTCAATTTGCGAATCGAGCACTCGTCCATTTACCTCTAGAGACTCCTCCTGCCGAAACGCTTAACAAGGGGGCTGCTCCAAGCGGAGCGTGGGCTCAAAATTCCAATTCACTCTCTTCTGAGCGGAAGCGGGAAGCTTTTCATTATCTTCTCTCCCTGGGCCGGAGTAAAGATCGGGAGGTTTTCACGCCAGCTGCTCTGGCATTCCTCGAAAAGAGTGAGCCCGTTCGCTACGAAAGCTACCGCACGGCGAGGAAGATTTGTGAAGCTTCGCCCCAAGAAGGAAGAAAGCTTTATCAAGTTTGGATGCAAGGACTGCCAAAGGAAGAGCAGGCGAGAAATGTTGCGATCGGCGAACTCAGTCGGTTTCTTGTCTCGTTTGGGGCAGGCGAAGGCGAATGGATCAATGATCATCAGGAATTTCTTGTGACCTCGATGAGGCATTCGTTTCTAGCAAACTCATGGAGGACCGAATGGGGCTACTGGATTTTTCGAGAGAGAGGAAGGGAGGCGTTTTACAGTCTGATTGACCGGGTGTGTGAAGTGATCTTGGGAGATCGGGAGAAGTGGTCTGTCATTTCCAAGCTGCCTTACCATCACTGCCCCAAAGCGTATCGGGACAAGAATCAAAACCTTTCCCGGGCCCTTCAGGTCTTCACCAGTGACAGTCGGTTGATTGAACCCGTGGCCTCGGCCATTCGGAATATCCAACTGGAGCGCTTGCAGCCGGCCCCCTTGAGCCGTCTTCGATCGATCTGGGCGAAGCGAATCAAGGCTGAATCGGAGATTCAAATGGAATGGTTTCGAGGGAGTGGTGGCTTGATTAGGTCATCTAAAAAAGGGGAAAGGGATCCTGCTCGCCTCTTGGTTTTCTGTGAGGCGATTCGAATGCTCCAGCATCCCAATCAATCAGATCTGGCAACTCTTGGCGGTAAGTTGGATGAAGATGATGAGCTTGATCCAATGATGAAGGATTTATTGAGAGTCCGGCTTGGTTTGGATGTGGATGTTCAAGTCATGCTTACGGAGCATCTGGACGGATTTGAAGCCATGGCAGAGTTGGCACCTAAAGATGTCGCGATCTTGTTTTTAGATTGGTTTCCGGGTTTTGAGACTTTGGGCGCCCATTCTGAAAATGACGCCCTGGTGAAGAGACTTGGTGAAGAGATGCGTAAATCCGCCTATGCGCAGATTGTCGAAGAGGCTGGGGTGTGCGGAGGGGCATCAGCATATTTGAAAACCAAAGGGGCCTGGTCCTCGCTGGGACGCGCAGCGGGGTATTCGCCGGGGGAAGCCGCACGAGCCTTTGAGCAACTCCTTCTTGAGATATTGGAACTTTCCCCCGGCTCTAAAATGTCGGGCTTGAAAGCGGTCACTAAACATGTCCAGACAATGTTGGAGCTTCTTGGGAAATCTTCAAAGATGGTGTCAGTTGAACGTCGGGTGAAGTTCGTCCACCGACTCTACGATGGTCTCCTGAAGGATCATCTGCAGATGCCTGAATACAGGAACCGAGGTCTCAGTAATTCAATCCGTGCAGATCTGGACCTGATAGTTAAAGCTCGGATGTCGGATGATCCCTTTTGGGGGTCGATATCACGGTGCACCAAGGCACTCTTCCCTATTCTGGAGAAGTTGAATCCCGCGGAACGACAGACGTTTTTGATGCTGATTCCACCTGCATATTTTGATGGTTGGAAAGGGGGACGCGGGGCAAAGGAACTTGGGGAATACCGCTGGCTTCATGAGGAGGTCCGAGTGAAATATCCGGTTGTTGTTGATTATCTGTGCGCCGTCTTTTCGTCTTCGTTTGGCACGACTGGCTCCGGAGAATTGGGAAAAAACGAGGCGCTTGTCCAGGGGGCGGACAGTCTTCTCAGGTTCATGGAAAACAACGGGATGCCATCTGCCCTTCGTATGAAACTGGGTTATCAAATGATCCTGTTTCGAAACAGCCGACGTCTCCTCTCGACTCGTCGACATTGGGATTGGATTGCCGGGACGATTGAGAGTTATGAAGCTTCCGGGGTTCGATACCAAAGCGAAGTTGTTCCCAACCTGGCGGGGTATCTCGTGCTCAAAGAACTTCGATCGTTGGGATTTGTGCCGAAGAGATTTCTGGATGTTTTAACTGAAGCGACGGTTAGGAAGAGGGAGGGGCAACAACAGGCTTGGTCCTATCAAAAAAAAGGGGCGACTAAAATCGTGCCAATTGCTCTGGGTTTGCACGATCTGGGAAATGCGAGAAAATTGATCGAAGCTTATCCTGCCTATTTTCAAAGAGACCTTGGCTTGCTCTGGAAACTTTTCGAGGCGGGGGAGGAGGGCCTTGTCAGGAGGATTTTCGATCCAGAGGCTTCAATATATTACGATTCGCAGGACCTCAATTTCGAGATGGATACTCCGGGAAAATCGAGTCGATTTCTGACTCTTTTTCCACAGGATGCCCGCTTCTATCTAGAGTTTTTGATCGCCGGGAGACCCGATGTGGCTGAGGGGAATATTCTGGGGGAACCAGGTTCTGCGAGGATTGTTGATTTGGCCGCCCGGTTTGAAAATGAAGGGCCAGAGGCAGGGCCCGGGCGGCTTCATCTTTTAAGTGCTTTTGCGACGGAGCCTGAAGCAGCGATTTTGGTCAGAAAAGAACTTCGGTTGGTGGAAAAGAAGCATCGCCTGGGCTCTCTCCACAGATCCGGAAATGAAACCAACGAGGCGGGTTATCTTCGGGGCATTATTAGGGCTGTGATCAAACAAGAGATCAGTGAGGGAATGTTCGTTTCAGCAAAGCGTCAGTATCAATCGATTTGCGGATCCACGGGCCTAAACAACGACCTTGTTGAAGATGCCGTT
Source organism: Akkermansiaceae bacterium (assembly GCA_026421245.1). Lineage (GTDB taxonomy): Bacteria > Verrucomicrobiota > Verrucomicrobiia > Verrucomicrobiales > Akkermansiaceae > SW10. The sequence continues at coordinate 17,498 of JAPKDJ010000057.1, forward strand.
GGGATTGTCCAACCAATCTCACTCAGGATTTTGGAACTTTCCACGAAGGATGTTGCGCGTGCGAAGGAGTTTCGTAATCTCGCCGACTTCTTCTTTGAGGAAACCCTGAGGCTCGAAGTGAAGGATTCACTGAAACTGGCAGCGCTCGCGGAGAGTTTTGCGTTTCTTCAACATCTTCTTGCGGAAGACGAAGTGGGTTGGGACATCTTGCTGGATGGGTTGGGTATGAAAGCGAAGGAGCGGTATACTTCCGTGATTGCCAAAAAATTTCTGGCGCAGCGGGTGCAGAAGATCAAAGGGCCATCGTGGCGTGGTGCTGAGCATCAGGGAATGCGGATCGCTTTGCAGAAGTCGTTGTGGTCTTCGGAGAGATTCCAAACTGAGGTTCGAGAACGGCCCGGATTTAGCGCCACGTATTTGACCGCGTATGGTTTGGCTCTCAGCGAGGAGATCACCAGCCTTTTGAACGAACTTCCAAAGGACCTGGACCGAGCCCATTTTTTTCTGTGGCGTAAGGCAGTGGCCGCCGGCGCCAATGAGGAAACGTTGAAGTGGTTCGAAGAGGCGCGCAAAGTTGCTCGAGAGAAGGATGAACGTGAATTGGAGTCTGAAATCATGATTGATGAGGTGGTGTGTTTGATGGATTTGAATCGAAAAGAAGAAGCCCTCAAACTTGGGAAAAAGGTCAAGTTCGATCTTTTGGAACGCTTGGACCGGAAGAAGATCATCACTGATCTTTTGGAAGAAAAAGAGTAGGGGGGATCTCTGGGGGGCGACCCTTCAGTTCATTCCACGTGGTGAGAGGGAAAGGAGTTGCCAAAGTGGGATGTCACGGGTAAGGCCCCGCCCTGTTGTGGTTGTCGGATGTCTTGTTCGACACCTCCAACCTATTCCAAACGATGATTTTTGACCTAATCCGCAAACGCAACGGCAATTGGAAAGATGATACTCTCTCGGGCCTGACCGTAGCCCTCGCATTGGTTCCGGAGGCGATCGCCTTTTCGTTCATTGCGAAAGTGGACCCTTTGGTCGGGCTTTGGGCGGCGGTCTTTCTTGGATTTATCACGTCGTCCTTTGGCGGGCGGCCCGGAATGATTTCGGGTGCGACGGGAGCAATCGCGGTAGTGGTTGCAAAGGTGGTGGATATTGGAAACCAAGCCGGATTGGAGAGGGGAATCGATAATCTGGGCCTTCAATATCTCTTTGCGACGGTCATGATCGCCGGGGTGATTCAGGTTCTCTTTGGAATCGGGAAGCTGGGGCGCTTTGTGCGACTTGTTCCACACCCTGTCATGATGGGGTTTGTGAATGGCCTAGCGATAGTGATTTTGATGTCCCAGTTTGCTTCTTTCAAGGACGCTGCCGGAGTTTGGTTGCCCCAAAATGAGATTGTGACCATGGGTGTTTTAGCTACGATCACGATGGCGATTATTCATTTCCTTCCGAGGTTCACGAACGCAGTGCCATCGATCTTGGTGGCCATTCTGGTCGTTGGAGGGGCGAGTTATTTTAATCTGTTCGATACCAAAACAATCGAAGACGTGCTTAAGGGTGGAGGCGGATCCGGAGCACTGAAGGGGCACTTCCCTCCCTTCGCATGGCCAGGCGATATCGTGTGGGACCAGGTCACCTTGGTTCTCATTATCGGCACGGCTTTCTCTGCCGCGATGGTCGGGATTATCGAATCTCTCATGACCCTTCAGCTCATTGATGATATGACCGAGACCCGTGGAAGCGGTAATCGGGAGTGTCTTGCTCAGGGAAGTGCCAATTTCTTTTCGGGACTCTTCGGGGGAATGGGAGGCTGTGCGATGATCGGGCAAAGCCTGATTAACATCAAATCCGGTGGTCGGGGCCGGTGGTCGGGGATCGTTGCGGCACTCGCATTGGCGATTTTCATCATGGTTGGCGGCCCGGTGATTGTTCAAATCCCGGTGGCCGCACTGGTTGGCGTGATGTTTATGGTGGTAATAGGAACCTTTGAATGGGCAACCTTGAAAACTTGGGGGCGGGTTCCTTTTCACGACATTTTCGTAATTTTGTCGGTGACTCTCATTACGGTCGTTATGCACAATCTCGCACTTGCAGTCTTCGTTGGAGTGATCCTTTCAGCACTCGTTTTTGCCTGGGAAAGTGCGAAGCACGTTCGCTTGCGTCGTGATGATAGTCAGGAAGGCGTTCGGATTTATAACCTGCAGGGAGTGCTCTACTTCGGCTCGGTGCGCGAGTTCGGTGAGCGCCTCGTTCCTTCCAACGATCCCGATGAGGTCATCATCGACTTCAAAGAGGCTCGAGTAGCAGACTTTTCGAGCCTGGAGTCGCTGAATGCCATCACGGAACGATACAAGACGGCTGGTAAACGGATTCGCTTAAGGCATCTGAGCCCTTCCTGTGCGAAGATGATCGATAGCGCGAGTGAGCTGGTGACGGTCGAGATGGCTGATGACGATCCTCACTACGAGCCTGCGAATCTATAGGAAGAGCAAACTTGGCCTTTGGAATAGCGGAAAGCTTTCGTTGTCGTCGCCCGTATGTTGATGCGACCGATTATGAAAAATAAGTTAATTAGTGCCCTGTGGCTTTGTGCTGTACTTGCCGTTCCTGCCCAGGCAGATGATCAGAAGAAAAAAGAGTGGAGCAGTCTCTTTAATGGAAAGGATCTGACAGGCTTCACGCAGAAAAACGGAACTGCGACCTATGTGGCGAAGGATGGGGCCATTGTGGGAATGACGGCCAAGGGGAGTCCAAATTCCTTTCTCTGCACCGATAAGCTTTATGGCGACTTCGAGCTGACTTTTGAGGTGAAAGTTCACAATAGCCTCAACTCGGGAGTGATGATCCGCTCGCAAACGAAGGGGGGGACTCCAGAAGGCCGTGTGAATGGTCCTCAGGTTGAAATTGAGGCCAGTGGCGCGAAAGGCGCGGAATCAGGCTACATTTATGGCGAGGCCTGCGGAGGTTGGATGACGCCGAAGAAACTTCTGAAGCCGCACAAACACTTCAAGGATGGACAGTGGAATAAATATCGCATTCTCGCGAAGGGATCCCGCATCCAGGTTTGGATTAATGATGTGCAAATCTCAGATTTGGTGGACGAGGAAAAGTACAAGGCGTATCCGAAAGGCTTTATCGGCTTTCAAGTTCACGGCGTCGGGAATAAGGGACCCTTTGATGTCGCCTGGCGTAATTTGAAGATTCGCGAGCTGAAGTAAGCGAAACGTTTCTAACAAAAAATCCGGCAACCCTCGCGGGTGCCGGATTTTTAGTAGATTGGGATCGTGGAGTGAGAGTTACTCGCCGAGGCCGAAGCGCAGGAAGTTGTTTACAGTGATGGTGTCACTGAGTTCCTTTCCGTTTGTTTCAAGAAGGGCCTTAACGGTCGTGTCGGGGTCCTTGACGAAGCCTTGCTCAAGAAGGCAGCGCTCGGAGTAGAACTTGCCAAGCTTACCTTCGATGATCTTCTCAAGGATCTCAGCAGGCTTGCCCTGACCTTCCATTTGCTTGCGGAAGATTTCCTTCTCGGACTCGACGAGGTCGGCCGAGATGTCTTCACGCTTGAGACCTGCAGGTGAGGTTGCGGCAATGTGAAGAGTGAGGTCCTTGACAAGGTTTTTGAAGGAATCGGAAGAAGCGGTTTCAGCTTTCTCGGAACCAACTTCGATGAGGACGCCAACTTTTCCACCAAGGTGGATATAGGAAGCGACGGCGCCTTCGCCTTCAAGAGTGAGGCGCTCGAAGCGGCGGAGCTTGATGTTCTCACCCATTTCGAGAACCTTGCCTTTGACGAAGTTTTCAAGGGTATCGTCTCCCTTTGATGAAGAAAGAGCACTCTCAAGATCGGAGGCGTCTCCCGCAAGAAGGCTGTCGGCGATTTCTCCCACGAAGGCCTGGAAGTTGTCGTTCTTGGCGACGAAATCGGTCTCACAGTTGACCTCAACGAGGATTCCGGATTTTCCGGACTCGCTAATTTTGGCTGCGACAATGCCTTCGTTGGCTTCGCGGGAAGCTTTTTTATCAGCTTTAGCTCCGCTCCGTTCACGGAGGATTTTGATGGCAGCTTCGATATCACCCTCGGTTTCCTTGAGGGCGTTCTTGCATTCCATCATGGCGACTCCGGTTCTTTCGCGGAGTTCTTTAACGAGAGATGCGGTGATCATAATAGGGTCTGTTTGTCAGTTTTTAAAATTAATCCTTGGCGCCAACGATGATTCCGTCGACGAGGTTCTGGAGAACGATACGAACGGAGCGCATGGCGTCGTCGTTTCCAGGGATGGGATACTCAAGTTTGGAAGGATCTCCATTGGTGTCGACGATCCCGATGATGGGGATCTTGAGGCGCTTGGCTTCGGCTACGGCGATAGACTCACGGGCGGTGTCGACGATGACAACGGCATCCGGTTGCTTCTCCATGTCACGCACACCGTTGAGGTTGCGGTGAAGCTTGTCCTTCTCACGACCAAGAGCGGAAAGTTCCTTCTTGGACATGGCCTTGTATTCCGGTGCACGCTCGATGTCCTCAAGATACTTGAGACGCTTCACCGAGTTGCGGATGGTGGTGAGGTTGGTGAGGGTGCCACCGAGCCAGCGGTAGTTGACGTAGTATTGGCCGGTAGCTTCGGCAGCTTCGCGGACGGCATCTTGTGCCTGGCGCTTGCAGCCGACGAAAAGGATTTTCTTGTTCTTGCCAGCGAGCCCCGAAAGAAAATTGGAGGCTTTATCGAGGCATTGAACAGTTTTTTCGAGGTCGATGATGTAGATTCCGCCTTTGTCCTTCATGAGGTAAGGCTTCATTTTTGGGTTCCACTTCTTGGTCTGGTGTCCGTAGTGGACGCCAGCCTCGACCATTTCTTTGACGAGTTCGTTAATCATTGTTTATGGGTCCTCCGTTAAAGCACGAAGGCGCTATGTTTTGAGGATTTACCGCATGGACCTTCTCTAAATCCTCGTTGTTGATACGGCAGCAACGGAGAAGGACGGCGGATTTACGGGGAAAAAGCGGAGATAGCAAGGAATTTTGCGAACTGAAAGATGAGGCGAATAACTCATGGAGCCTATGATGACAGGGCGGTGAGCATGGGACACACCGCTCTCTCCGTGGGCAAGTTTTCTCAAAACGGCGACCTCGAGGAGGTTGAGGTTGCTTCGGTATTTGCGATTGGGGAACTTTATTTTGAGGGGTGAAGGGAGCGCCAGGGCAAGGTTTAGACAGAGCCGTCTTTTTAGGGGCCTGGGGAAAGGGCTCGCGCAAGTGGAGCGCTTTCGCTGATTGAAAAGCGGTTTATTTGGCGACTGACTGAATATAGTGGCGGACGGCTTCGAATTGCTTTTGGGAGTCGCCATTGAGGATATCGGGGCGGAGGCCGGTGCCGTCGTCAGGGTTGGTATACCGGGGCATTTTGGTGTCTGGAACGAGGCGGGTGGGATTGAACATCCACTGGTGGTAGTAGCCGGGGCGGAGACGGTTGTGGGTGAGTCCGAAGTTGATGCCCTGGACTTCGAAGGCGGCGAGGGCGAGTTTGTCATTGATGGCGTGGCAGGTGACGCAGGCGTAGCCGGTCATTCCAACGAGGTGCTCGCCGATTTTGACCTGGTCTGCCGCCGGTTTTTCTTTCGAAGGTTCAGAGGCAGGAAGGCCGTGGTGTTGACCGAGGCCGTGGGCCATGTGTTTGGCGTGGAGTGGGAAGGCGGGCATGCGCATGTCGAGCCATGGACGAGGGCGTGGTTCGATTTTTCCGAGAAGGGTGGTTTCGATGTAGTTTGTGTGGAGCATCGCGCCCATGTGGGTGAGCGGCGGGCGGGACTGGATGAGGCGTTCGTCGGTTTTAGTGATGTGGTTGAGGAGGGATTTGGTCTCGGGGTGGGTTTTAGAAAGGAGAGAGGATTGGCCGTTGTAGTTGTGGCAGGAGGAGCAACGGAGGGCTCCGATCTGGCGGTCGGTGTAGGCTTCGACCGTGTCGTGCTTCAGGGAAGGCAGGACAGCAGGGGTGATCACTTTTTTCTCTTCGATGGTCAGGTTGAGGCGGGGAGATTTCCCGCGTTTTTCATCGGGGCCGAGGCAGCCCTTGGAGGACCAATCTTTCAAGCCATAGATATTGGGTGTCTTCACGGTGGATGGGTCGAGTCCTTCGTGACAGGCAGAGCAGTTGAGGGAACGAACGAGTGACTTTCCGCGGATGGCATCGCCGGGAGGGAACTCGGAAGGGTCGGGTGTGTGCTCGCCGGTTGATGTGTTGGTAAGATAAGCGGCAAGGGACCCGGCTTCTTCATCAGAGAAGCGGAAGTTCGGCATTTTGATGGCTACGTGATGCTCCTGGGGATTTTTAAGGAAGGCGATCAATGAGCCGTCCTTGAACTTGGTGGCGACGTTGTTGAGGGGGACTCGACCATTTTCGAAGTCGGGTTCGTCGGCCTCGGGCTTGGAGTGACAGGCAATGCAGCCAAGGTTATGGAAGTGTTCGCCTCCTTTTTGAGCGAGCGAGAGGTCGGGGGCTTTGGTGGCTGGTTTGCCTGAATGGAGGGTGGCGAGGTAGGCTCCGATGTCAGCCGCGGCCTGAGCGCCCTCGGGTTTGGTGTGATCGACCATGGCAGGCATGGTGGTGGTGGGTTTGAGTTTATCGGGCTGGGCGATCCAGCGAGTGAGCCAGACTTCGTTGGTGCGGTCGCCGATGCCAGTGAGATTGGGGCCGGAGTATTTGAGCTCGGGCATTGTGTGTTTGCCGAGATCGGCAGTGTGGCATTGGATACAGTTGTGGCTGGCGAAGAGGTGGGCTGCGTCGAGAGGGGGTTCTTCGGAAGAAGTGAAGGCGGAAGCTGGGACGGGTTCGCGGGAGAATTCACGTCGTTCTTCCCAGAAGAGTCGGAAGAAGCCGGAGCCGTTTTCAGGAGAGGTGTAAGTGATCTCGATAGGATTTTCGCCGGGGTTGAGACGAAGTCGTTCGGATTTTTCGTCAGTGAAAGTGACGGCGGCGTCGTTAATCTTGAGGGCGACGGAACCTTTCGATTCCACGGAAAAGTAAACGCGGTAGCGCTTGGGGATGGAAAGGGTTCCTTTGTAGGTAGCGGTAAAGGGACCCGCGGCGAGGCCAGCGGTGGGGGGCTCGCCTTCGGTGACCTGGAGGGCAGGGAGAGCGAGGTATTTTGTAGTCGTTACGTCACCTGAAGTAAACGTGGCAACGAGGGTAGCATGGGCTGAAGTCAGTAGCCCGAGGAAGGCGATGAGTGGGGTGAATCTCATTGAATAGGACTGTAGCGAATGGGACTGGACTGGCAAAAAAAAAATAGTGGAAGCCGGATTAAGCACCATGGCTGGGAAACCGCGTAAGGATCATCATTTTGCGAAAGAGCGAGCGTTGGAATTAATCTGTTCGGCTCTCTCTAGGTCTAGAATCAAAAACCTTATGAAAGGGCCTTTCATTTTCATTATGTTCGTGCTCCAAAAAGTGGCCTGTTTCGCCCAGTTGGCGCCGAAAGACCCTTTTTTGGTAGCGGGATCTTTGGGAG